>JAIRZV010000126.1 GCA_031267055.1 Candidatus Margulisiibacteriota bacterium
ATTAACAACTCTGGGCTGGAAATACAAAATCGATCTGGAAAACGGCTTGCGGCAAACTTATCAGGATTTTTTGAGCAACAAAAATCTCCGCAAATAGTGTAAAATAAACGCATGGAACCTATTGTCAAAACCGTGCCGTTGCCGCCGCGCAAAGGTTTGACCAAAGTACAGCAAAATCTCACCGCCATCGGCAGTGTGCCGACCAATGACAATTGCCCTTGTGTAAATACTTGCAAAGAACTCGGCGTTTACAGACAGGGTGCGTGTTTTTTGGGCACCAATGAAACACAAAAATGTCTGGCCGCGACTAATTTGCTTTTAAGCAAAGCGCTCAAAAAATAATTTATGGATGATGTTAAACGCCTGAATATTCGGCAGGGTCAATTCACTTTTGCGCAGAAAAAAAACTTCCGTTTAGAAAGCGGCCAAAAACTCGGGCCAATCACGCTGGTTTACGAAACCTACGGCCGCTTAAACGCCGCGCGGGACAACGCGATCTTGATCTGCCATACGCTCACCGGCAACGCGCATGTGGCTGGCAAATTGGCCGGCGAAAAAAAATCAACCGGCTGGTGGGATCCGGTGGTCGGTCCGGGCAAGCCTTTTGACACGAGCAAACATTTCATCATCTGCTCCAATATTCTCGGTGGCTGCTCCGGTTCGACCGGTCCCAGTTCGCTCGATCCGCGGACGCAAAAACCGTACGGTCTGGATTTTCCGCTCATCACAGTCCGTGACATGGTCGACGCGCAGTATCAGCTCGTCACCAAACATTTCGGCCTGCCGAAACTCCAAGCCGTGGCCGGCGGCTCGATCGGCGGTATGCAGACTCTGGAATGGGGCGTACGCTATCCGCGGTTTATGGATCATTTGATCGTGATTTCCACGACGCATAAACTTTCGTCGCAGGCTATCGCTTTCAACAAAATCGGTCGCCACGCGATTACGATAGATCCGAGCTGGAAAAACGGCGCTTATTACGGCGCGCCGGAAAAGATCAAGGGACTCGGTCTGGCGCGCATGGTCGCGCATATCACTTATTTGTCCGAAGAAGGTATGCAAAATAAATTTGGCCGCGAGCGCGTCAACCGCAAAAATTTATTCAGCTTTCAAGAAAAATTTCAGGTGGAAAATTATCTCGATCATCAGGGCGAAAAATTCATGCAAAGATTTGACGCCAACTCGTATATTTATTTGAGCAAAGCGATGGATCTTTTTGATCTGACGCGTGGTTTCCGCAGCCTCGACGCGGCGGTTCGGCGCATTCAGGCCAAGACGCTTTTTCTTTATTTTTCTTCGGACTGGCTTTTTCCCGAATATCAGTCTGCGGAATTAATCGAATCTTTTCAGAAAAACAAAAAATATATTCTCTCTTACAAAATAGAATCCAAAGCCGGTCATGACGCTTTTTTGCTGGAGTACGACAAGCTCAATCCGATCATGCAGTCTTTCCTCGATGTCTAAATTCGCGACCGCAGAAGAAGAATTAGTGGGAGAAATCAGCGCGAAATTGCGGCTCACTTATTCCCAGCGGCGGATCAGCCAGACTTACATTTACGAGATCACACGGCGGGAAAACCTTTCCGCGGCAGAAATTCTGGCGAGAACAACCCAAGCCAATCGCAAAGTTTTCCTGCAGAGTTTGTTTGAACAGCGTTTTCCCGAAGCCAGTCTTTTAATAAAAAATGGAGAATGGCAGCCGTGCGGCCAGAAATAATTTATATAGAAAAAGAAATCGCCGGGCTGCCGTACACGCAAGCTGTTTTGCAAAAATTCTCCGGCGCGCACGTGGAAATTATCGAGGATATTCGCGCGCTGATCCGGCAAAATAAAAAAACTACTTTTAGCAAACAAAATCAGCCGCTGGTTTTGGCCAAACAGCGCGGACGTTTTTTGGAAAAATGCCCCGGGACGAAAGAACATATTTGCTGTAATTATTACACGCTCAATATCGCCGTCGGCTGTCCTTACGACTGCACTTATTGTTTTCTGCAAAGTTACAGTAACAATCCTTATTACACAATTTACGTAAATCTTGACGAGATGTTGGCGGAAATACGCGGCCAAGTCCGCGGCAAAATCCGTCTCGGCACCGGCGAATTCACCGACAGTCTGGCGCTGGAGACGTATACACAATTTGTATATACATACTCGCCGCAAATTTGCGCGCTCTCGCCGGATATTACATTAGAATTAAAAACTAAATCGAACTGGACGCTGAGCGGAGCCGAAGCGTCCGGCTTGGCGCAATTTCGCAAACAACTTGTCTTCGCCTGGTCGGTCAATCCGCAAAATCTCATCGACAGCGATGAACGTGGCGCCACACCGCTGCGGGAAAGAATACGCGCCGCCCGGACCGCCGCGGAATGCGGCTACTGCGTGGCCTTGCATTTTGACCCGATCATTTACAGTGCGGACTGGGCAGAACAATATCAAACTGTATTGGACCTGATCCGGCAAAATATACCGCCGGAAAAAATCGCCTGGCTGTCTCTGGGCACTCTGCGTTTCACACCGACACTAAAGCCGATCATCGAACAAAAATTTCCGGCGTCCACTATTGTGTATGGAGAATTATTTCCCGGGCGTGACAAAAAAATGCGCTATCCCGAGCCGCTGCGCGTAAAAATCTATCAGCACATGCTCCGGCAAATCGCGGCTATCTCGCCGTGCCTGCCGGTCTATCTCTGCATGGAATCGCCGGAAGTCTGGAAAAAGGTATATAATCAACTGCCCGCGCAGGTGGAAAATCTAAATGAATTATTCTGAAAAAGACCAAAAATATATCTGGCATCCTTTTACCCAAATGCAGGAATGGGAAAACGACGATATCGTCGTCATTGATCGCGCGCGCGGCAATTACTTGTACGACGTAAATGGCAAAAAATATTTTGATGGCGTGTCGTCACTCTGGGTTACGCTGCACGGACACTGCCACCCGCATATTAACCGCGCGCTGCGGCGGCAATTAAAAAAACTCGACCACTCCACCCTGCTCGGCTTGAGCAATACACCGGCTATTGAGCTGGCGGAAAAATTAATCGAGCTGGCACCCAAGGGTCTGACCAGAGTTTTTTACAGCGACGCCGGCTCGACAGCGATGGAAATCGCGCTGAAAATCGCCTACCAATACTGGCAGCAGGACAAAAATAAAAAATACAAAACCAAACAAAAATTTTTGACTTTAAGCGAAGCCTATCATGGCGACACGATCGGCAGTGTCAGTCTGGGCGGCGTGGCCATGTATCACGCGATCTACAAACCGTTGCTTTTTAAAACAGTTCAAATCCCCACGCCTTACCGGCATTATGGCCATGAACCGGATTTGAAGACCGCCGCGGATGCGCTGGAAAAAGCTTTGCGAAAACATCACCAAGAATTGGCGGCGTTTGTTCTGGAGCCGCTGGTACAGGGCGCGGCCGGGATTTACACCGCGCCAGCCGGCTATCTCGCCGCGGCGCGCCGGCTCTGCACAAAATACAATGTGCTGCTGATCTGCGATGAAGTGGCCGTGGGTTTCGGCCGCACCGGCGCTATGTTTGCCTGCGAGCAGGAAAAAGCCACGCCGGATATTTTGGCTATAGCCAAAGGTTTGACTGGCGGCTATTTGCCACTGGCCGCCACGTTAACCATGGAAAAAATTTACAATAACTTCAAAGGAAAATTTGAGAGTCTGCGAACTTTTTATCACGGACATACTTACACCGGCAATCCACTGGCCTGCCGCGCCGCACTGGCTTCGCTGGAATTATTCCACAAAGAAAGAACTCTGGAAAAAGTAAATAAGAATATTGCGCTGCTGAAAGAAGAACTGAAAAAATTCACGACCATACCGCAAGTCAAGCAGACACGGCAATGCGGAATGATCGCCGCGTTGGAATTGCCGGATTACGCGTACAAAGACAAAATAGGTTACAAAATCTGCGCCGCGGCCAGAAAATACGGATTGTTGATCCGGCCTCTGGGCAACAACATTGTCATCATGCCGCCGCTTTCCACCACACCCCGAGAATTGAAATGGCTGCTCGCCACAATTTATAAGTCAATTCAAGAAACTGTAACCCCTCAGACGCGCTACGCGCGCCAGCTCAGTCAGCCGCCAATGCGGCCGACACGGCTTCGCGCACAGAGAAATCTGCGCTCGCCAGCCTTTCAAAGGGGAGCCAAGCTTCGGACTATCAATAAACAATATTTATGAACAAACGCTATTTTATTACTGGTACGGACACCGGCGTCGGCAAAACCATCGCCACCGCGGCCTTGGCCAGAATTTTTCCCCACTGCGGAGTTTGCAAACCAATACAGACCGGCTATCCGCAGGATCAAGACCTGCTTTTCGTGCAAAAACAGGCCAAATTAAAAACCGCGCAAATCTATAATCCTCTGCACTTCACCAAACCGCTGGCTCCGCAGCAGGCCGCACTGGAGGATAAACAACCGCCGATCGACACCAAAAAATTGGTCAAAAATGTTCTGGATTTTTGCGCGCAATTCGAGATCAGTTTTATTGAAGGCGCCGGCGGCTTGTATGTGCCGATAGGCGAAAAATATTTCATGCTCGATTTGTTAAAAGACCTAAAAGCCGCAACGATTTTAGTTTGCCGCGCCGGTTTGGGGACAATCAATCACACTTTGCTTTCTATTGAAGCTCTGCGCCGCAAACGCGTCAAAATCAAAGGGCTGATCTTTAATCAAACCACGCCGCCGGATATTTCCGCGCGGGAAAATCCGCAAATCATTCAAAAGATAAGCGGCCTGCCGATTTTGGGAATTTTTCCGTATCAGAAAAAATTAAATGTAATCAAACTATCAAATCTCGTTCGCGACATTCCGAAGTTTTGTAAAAACGAATCTTCGGAAATTGCTCCTGCAGAAATTTCACTTCCCAAGCGCCTTTGAATAAAAAAACCGGCTTGTCGTCGGTATCTAGCATGACACGCAGCGGCTTGTCGGTCTGAAATTCGCGGAGATATTTTTCCTCGTCCGCGGTGATCCAGTAAGCAAAAGCCGCGTCGTAAGCCTGATAGTCGCATTGCGCGCCGTATTCGTTTTCCAGACGGAAACGCACGACATCAAATTGCAATTCACCGACCGCGCCAAGCACCAGTTTTTGGTCGAGCAGGCCTTTGAACAACTGCACCGCGCCTTCTTCCGACAATTGCCGCAAGCCTTTTTGCAGCTGTTTAGTTTTCAAAGGATTGCGATTGATAACCAGACGGAAAATTTCCGGCGCAAAACTGGGAATACCGCTAAAATTGAGCGTCTCGCCTTCGCTGAAAGTATCGCCGATCTTGAGCGCGCCGGTGTCGTGAATGCCGATAATATCGCCGGCATAGGCCGCTTCGGTGACGGCGCGCGTCTGCGCCATAAAGGTCAGCGGATTGGCAACTTTGAATTCTTTTTTTTCACGCACTTGATAAACTTTCATGCCGCGCGTAAAAACGCCGGAACAAACGCGCAAAAAAGCGATGCGGTCGCGGTGATTGGGGTCCATATTGGCGTGAATTTTAAAAACAATGCCGGTCATTTTATTTTCGCCGGGGTCGACAAGGCGCTCGGCAGCCGGTCTGGACTGCGGCGGCGGCGCCAGCCGGATAATCTCCCGCAATAAATCCAGTATGCCGAAATTATTGATCGCGCTACCGAAAAAAACCGGCGTCATCTCTCCGCGCAAGTATTTCTCTAAACTAAAAGGCTCCAGCGCGCCGTGTATAGTCGCCGCATCATCAGCCAGTTTGGCTCTCTGATAATCTTCGACCGCCGGAATATTTTCCGGTTCGACATTTTGAATTTCCTCAAAATTTTGTTTATTGGAAAAACACAAATAACTTTTCTGGCGGAGATTATACACGCCGCGAAAACTACGCCCCATGCCGATCGGCCAACTCAAAGGCACGGCAGTAATACCCAGATTATTTTCAATGTCGTCGAGTAACGCAAACGGCTCCAGACCCTCGCGGTCAAGTTTGTTGATAAAAGTGATGACTGGAATTCGGCGCATCTGGCAAACATCCATGAGTTTTTTGGTACGCTCCTCCACGCCTTTGACCGAATCGATGACCATCAGCACAGAATCCACGGCTGTCAGTGTGCGGTAAGTGTCCTCGCTGAAATCCGCGTGGCCTGGCGTGTCCAGCAGATTGAGGACCGCGCCATCATACTCAAAAGACATGACCGAAGTCGCCACAGAGACACCGCGCTGTTTTTCCAGCTCCATCCAGTCCGAGGTGGTGTGTCTGCCGACTTTTTTGGCTTTGATCGCGCCGGCGGTCTGTATTGCTCCGCCGAAAAGCAAAAGTTTTTCCGTAATCGTCGTTTTGCCGGCGTCCGGATGGCTGATGATCGCAAAAGTACGGCGGCGTTGTATTTCGGCCAGTTTATCAAGCATACGGGGCAAATATTAACATTTTTTACTAGAAATGACCGTGTTCAAACTATTAAAAGGAATTATTTTAGCCAGATACCGACAAAATTTCCGGCCTAAATCTATTCGTTATAATATATTGAAAACATTATAACGTTATGATATAGTTATAACGTTATGGATAATAGCAAGACCAGAAAATATCTGCAAGAAATCCTGCACAGCTCTGGCTGGTCGCAGGAATTACTAGCTAATAAGCTAGGGGTTTCTTTTAAGACGCTCAATACCTGGGTAAATGGCCACGCCTCGCCACGCGTAAAAGCTCTGGCGGGAATCGAGCAGTTTTATTATGACATTGTGGGCCGAGGTTCGGTTGAAGTTGACTTCTTAAATAAAGTAAAAAAACAGGCTCTAAAGCAGAGAATCACTCTAAAAGAAATACTGGCTAACAGAGAGCTCCTGGATAAAATAACTCTGCATTTGACTTATCATACCAACACCATAGAGGGCTCTACTATGACTTTACAAGATGTGGAAGATGTTATCTTTGACAATAAAATCCTAACCAACCGCACCACTACCGAACAGATCGAGGCGCGTAATCACAAAGCGGCGTTGTATTTTCTGCTGGACACTCTGCAAGTCCAAGGGCAGAGATTTCAATGGACAGAAGAATTGCTTTTGGCGGCTCACCTGCGTTTGTTGAACGGCATCATTACCAATGCCGGATATTACCGTAAACACAGCGTGCGCGTCTTGGGATACCGCGCAGTATTGGCTAATTTTCTGAAAATTCCATTTCTGATAAATAAACTGTTTCAAGAATTAAATAATCCGACTAAGGATATTATAGGAAGCCTGGCTAAAACTCATGCTGCTTTTGAACAAATACATCCTTTTTCGGACGGCAACGGCAGACTGGGCAGGCTGGTCATGTTCATTCAAGCTCTAAAATATAGTCTAATGCCTCCGCTAATCGTCAAAGAACGCAAAAAAGCTTATTACAGATATTTAGAAATCGCTCAAATGGAAAACAAGACGAATTTATTAACTTTATTTATTGCAGAGGCAATCTTATTTACAAATGATTTGCTAAATAATAAAACGTTATAACGTTTTACTTTTGATATAACGTTACGGAACGGGTTAATATGGGCAAATATTAACATTCTTTGAAGGACATAGCGCGGCGGAATTGCTGATTGGGGTGTGTTAGATTTTAGATGTTTTTTTCACCGTTTTCCGTCAAAATCTTATTTAATAACTCCACAGAATAGTAACGTTTATTTTTCAATAATTTTCGAAATAAAGGACGCAAACTACTGATCAGCTTTTCTTTTTTAGCTTTAATCAGGATCGCCAGTGTGCCAACACAAGAAAGACCCATTGTTTCAGCGATCAGACGCGCTTTTTTATCATCCAACAATAAATAATCAGCTTTAATTTCGCGACATAAAACAATAGCTTCTGCTTCGCCTTTATCCATAAAAGAAATCGCCGCAGCAGTATTCTTAATATTTTTGACCCGTGTTTTATAACGTTTTATTTGAGGAATATTCAAACGGTCAGCATACACGCTGATTTCCTGCCAGACCGCAGACGGGAAATAAAGTTCAGGAAATAATTTATCCAGAACAGTAAGTTTATTGATAACAGCTAGAGAAATCAGCGGACTGGTGTCAGCAACAACAAGCACAAATTAATTTTCCGTACGCTTAATTCTGGCCATTTTTTTTAGATCAGCGTCAATATCCGTAAAATTCAAAAAAGAAATCGGAAATTGATTAACCGACAAATAAGTTTCAAATTCGGTTTTATTCAGACCAGCAAATTTGGCAGCCTGGCCGATAGTCATAGCGGACTGCTGGAAAAATTTTACCGCCAGATATCGTTTGATTTCCTGCTGCAAATCCGTATCGGACTCCGGTAACGAATCAGCCAAATCTTCCGGCATAGTGATTACAATTTTATGAGCTTCATGAAGGACCATAAAAACTCCTATTTATAATTATAGCATGATTTTCAACAAGTTTACTGATACAAATACGGATTTTCGCGCCATTTGGCGAATTTGACGGCGTGGTCGCTGATGCGCTCCAGATTATTGATTATGTCGTTAAAAATCGCGGCAGCGTTGAGATGACACTCTTTGGATTTCAAACGCTCCAGATGGTTTTTACGAAAATCGTCTTTTTCTTGGTCGATGCGGCCTTCCACTTGAAAAGCGTCACCGGCCAGACGCATATTGTTTTCGGCAAAAGCTTTCACGCTCAACTCACATTCCTGATCCACATCGCCAGTCATGATGCGGATCTCGTCCAGCGCGCGCGTCGAATATTTCACGTTATTGGTCAGGGAATTGTCCACCAGATAAACAATATTCAGCGCGTAGTCGGCGATTTTTTCCACATCGTTGACCAGATGCAACAGGCAGTTGTGATGCACGGCCTCGCGGTGCGACAGACCAGAGCTCTCCAGTGAAACCAAAAATTCAATAACCTCGGCTTGCAGCTCATCAGTGACATTTTCCAGAGCCTGTACTTTGGCGACATCGTGCCCCGTCTTGTCAAAAAGCCCTTGCAACGAGAGCGGCACCATGCTGCGCGCAATGCTCATCATATGCAGAATTTCTTTTTCGGCCTGACTAAGCGCGATAGACGGAATATTGGCAAAGCGTTTGTCGATAAATTTCGGCTCCGAGCCGATGATCTCCTCGTCTTTACCGGGCACGAGCCAGCTGACCAACCAGACCAGCACGTTGATCAGCGGCAGGAAAATCAGCACATTGATAATATTGAAAAGCGAATGTGCATTGGCGATATGGCGCGAAATATTGACGCCAGCAAAAACATTGCCGGGCGTGATCTTATCAATGAACCAGAGATAAATCGGCACGCCCTCGCAACGCACAAAAAAGAACGCCATGAAAAGCGCCGTGCCCAGCACGTTGAACATCGTGTGCGACCAGGCCAGTCGGCGGGCGTTGCGCGAAGCGCCGATCGAGGCCAGCTGCGCCGTGATAGTCGTGCCGATATTTTCGCCAAAAACCAGCGGCACCGCGGCGGTAAAATCGATCGCGCCAACCACAGCCAGAGCCTGCGTGATGCCGATAGTCGCGCTGCTGCTCTGCAGAATAAAAGTCAATAGACAACCGCCCAGCACTGCCAAAAAAGGATTTTGGCTGAAAAGGACAAACAGACTGTGAAAAAACGGATCAGTTTTGAGAAAAGCAAAAGCGTCGGTCATGATATTGAGGCCGAGAAACAAAAGGCCAAAACCGAAAGCGGAAAAACCGACGAGCTGCCAGTTTTTGCGCGGGGCGAAAAGATGCAGCAAACCGCCGATTGCGATAAAAAGCAACGCGTATTTGGCGATATCAAAAGCGATCAGCTGCGCAGTGACCGTCGTGCCGATATTGGCGCCGAGCACAATACTGACACCTTTTTTCAAACTCAAAAGTCCGGCGTTTACAAAACCGACAGTCATAACCGTGACCGCGCTGCTGCTCTGCACGATGCCGGTGATGCCGGCGCCAACCGCCACGCCGATCAGGCGGTTTTTGGTCAGAGCGGCTAAAATTTCTTTGAGTTTTTTACCGGCGAGTTTTTGCAGGCCGCTGGACATGGCCTGCATACCGTAAAGGAACAACGCAAATCCGCCGACAGTCTGAAAAGCAATTTGCAAAGCGGAATTCATCGGGGTGTACTATAGCATTAACCCGCTTTTGGGGCAAAAACCGCGGCGGGGTGGTTTATCACCTCGGTATAGTCACAGTCACAGCGGGTGCGGTTTTTATATCCAGTTCCGGCTGCGGAGCTGGAATATCCAGTTGGGGAGTTGGAGTTAATTCCCGTTCTGGCTCTGGATTTTGGGCTGTCTCTGTGCCAAGTTCTTGGTCATCTTCTCTAACTCCCGCAGGCGTTTCCGCTTCCGGCGGCGCCACAGATTTGCCTGTCGCCAGAGCTTGCAGTTCTCTATCCGCAACACGATCGACTATTTGCGGTGTGCCCGGATTGGTCAGAACAGTCACATTAAATCCTGTCGGCTCGCCGTTGTTAAATGTAATTTCTGCCTTAGTTTTATTGCCCAGTAGTCCTTCTTCAATTATTAAAGCCTTACCATCGCCCGGAGCCGAAATATCCATTTTCTTGCCGCCGATCTGCAGAGTATATCCGCCAGCGGGATTCCTGCTTATCGTCCCTGTTTCATTTTCTTCATCACCGTTGATGTCGCCGCTTACATTCCAACTGCTGACCTCGATACTCTGATTAAAACTTATATTTGCCGCGCGCAGGCCTTGATTAGCCCCGATCCTGCCGTCAACTTTTTTATTTACAGCGTCGCCATTCTGCCATTGCCGACTGCTTATGTTGGGCTGGCCATTTTCATCGCGAAGCAGCAATGTATATGTTATGCCGGTTCCATTGGGATCTGCAACTGTAAGTTTAGCATCATTAGTTTTCTTGTTTTGCTCTGTAATAAAGCCGATTGCTTTTTGATACATATCTCCACCCGGCGTCCAGTCGTGCGGCGCATTGCCTGACCAGTAAAAATCTTTACCCAGTTTTTCGTTGCCGAATGTATACTGAGCGTCTATTTGTAGATGACCGGCGGTCTCACCATCGCCAAACAGGTGTTTGTTGATATCTTCCTCGGCTCCCTCTCCCAGCGCCTTTCCTAAAGCCTCTTTTAAAACTTCCAGCATGGTGAAAACGCGGCCGTTCATTATGCTTGCCGGATCGGGTTTATCAGCAAAACTGCCGTCCGTATTGGTCAGATTGACATAAACCGGCATTGTAATATCACCCAAACTGGTTAACGTTGCGGATACATCCGGTGTGCCATCCGGACGCAGCAGCACTTTAATTCCCGACGTTTCGGCATTGCCTACTATTTTCTGAATGAGTTCCGCTCTTTTTGCAGAATTCAGCTCTGTGCTGTCCCCGGCAAATGCCGACTCAAAACCAACAACCTTTGGCTGCACGATCTCGGGAGTCAAGCCGCCGCTGTGAATAATAACCGGCGGCTCGCCGCCGCTGGCCGCGACAAAGAAAATAGTTTTCATAGCGTCATTGATGCCGGCGTTATTGTCGCCTCCTAGAACTTTGCCCAACTCTGTTCTATTGGTGCCGTCCGCGCCGACTACACCGTTGAACTCCTCGCCAGTATTGGCTATAACGTCGGGTAGCTTCCCGTCAGCGCCACACAATTGTGTTCCGCCGTCCAAGCTGATCGCCGGATTTTTCTCTCTGAGGAAAACCTTCATAGCATCCTGATAGGCCGCAGCCGCGGGGTCATGTTCTTGTTCATCATCTTGTCTGCGTGATTCAGCCAGGAGATCGGTAAGTTTCTCCTCGCCTTGAGGCGTGTAACCGTAGCCCATCTTGCGCAGATCCCGCGTGGTCTGGGCTCCCATTTGGTTCAGCTCGTCCAAGGCCGCCCGCAGCTCGGGACTGAGCGGCTGTCCATTGGTTTCATCCAGTAACACTTCGCGCGTATTAAGTATCACGTTGAGGCAGTCTTTATTTTGCTCAATAGTAGCCGTATTTCCCCTCGGCATATTTCTGATATTATCTAGCATCCCGGGTTGTAGCGTTGTGCCGGCGGCGTCTTTAAGGCCGAGAATGTCTGTCTCGAGAGTCCAAGACGGAGCGGTGTTGTAAAGTTCGATTTTTCCTTCTGTGGATATTTGTCTCCCTAAATCAATGTCTTCTCGTGTGACATCCCTTGTCGGCTCGCCGGCATTACACAGATTAGTTAAAGCGTTTGTCATATCTCGGCGGTAATCCGTTGACATCTGAGTGACACTGCTTTGGCGCTCAGTCATTGGAATAATAACTTCTTTACGGAAAACCTCCGCGCGCATTTGTTCATTGGCTTCCAGAGCGCGGTTGCCAGCCGGCCCGAGCAGACTGCTCCGACCGCGGTTGTATTCAGTCATAGCATTGTCTATGCGGCGCAAGTTATTTATAGTAGTGGTATCATTTAGCTGAGAGTAAAAATGCGTTCTCAAGGCAGAATGCCAGTTTCGCCGATTGGTGTTATCGTCCCGATAATGCTTTCTGGTGTTCTGCGCCGCCAGCATATCTCTGGTCAATTTAGCAAAGTCTTGATAGGCGGAACCTTCTTCGTCTGAGAAAAGGAGATTCAATTCCGGCGAATCTATGGTAATGTCAGCAATTTCAGCTATATTTTCTCTTATTTTTGCTCTATCCTCTGCTGTTACCGCCATGGCATAGGCGCTTACTTGTTCAGTCAGTCGCTTATAAGTTACCGGATCGACAAGACGCAGTGAATTGTTCCGGGCCGCCGCCGGGTCCATCGTGAAGGCCTGACCGACCAGACAGCGGGCAAAAAGTTCTTTACTGCGCTCCATGCTCATATCGCCGACATCATTGGCGGAGAAATTCTGCTCTATGGCGGTCTCATGGAAAGACAGGATCGGAGGAGTGGTCAGTAATTTTATGGAGCGCACCGTAAAAATGCCGGCTAGCATATCTCTCTGGTCTTGCCCATCAGGAACAAGTCCCTCCGGCATCTTGCCGAAAAGTTTCTCATCCCATTTTATCGTACCCTGCAAAATATCTTCGAAAGCCTGCTGCATAGCATCAAAATTTGTGACGTCTTCATCAGACAGCAGCCCGGCCTCGATCAAAGTGTTTTTGTAATGGCTTGCAGCCGCTCTGACCTGATCTAAATTGCCGCCGGTCACCGCTTTAGACAGATCATTCTGCGCCGCGATGATATTGGCGTGAGCAATGCGTCCGACATTGCTATTAGCCAGCGCCTGTTTTAGAACTTGACCGGCCGAAGCCGAAGTGACCTCACGCATATTATTGATGCGCTCCGCCAGTTTCTTGTCCTCGCGGCGGTTGGCCAGCAAGGCTCCGACAGCGTCAAAGTCACTGCTCAAAAGCTGCACTCTAGCCATGAAATTCAGCTTATTGCCCGTCCCGGCAGCAATATTAATGTGCTGGCTGAAATCGGGGTTGCCCAGTTCCGGAATTTCGTCAATTATTCCCTCCACTGTCTTTTGAGTTTCTTTAATACGGCTTCTTAAATCTTCTAGTCCTTCAGGCGTAAGATTGAGTTTTTCCATCAAAGCGTCATCCGGCGCATATAGAATAATATCAATAATGGCTGAATACATCTTATATTGATCAGTGGATCGCGGGTCAATACCTTCAAGCTGAGCTTTTCTAGTTATTTCTTTTAGCAGAGCAATAAGACCCTCCGCGGTAAATAAATCCGGATATTTATCTATAAGGTCAAGGTTAACAAAAGCGTTGGTTGTTCTAGCTTGTTCCAGCGATCTGATGTTTGCGTACGCTTCTAAAAGGGCTTTGCTTTGAGGCGGTTCTTTTTCTATTTTAAATCTATCATCAATATTCTTAGAAACGGCTTCAACGGTGTCATCGTCGAGAATAGATCCTGTTGAAACTGTATCTGGCAGCCCCAATCCATTCTCCCCACATGATATTTCTCTTTTTACTTCTTCTGGTAAATTTTCCATTGATCGCACCACAAAACCAATCGCCTCACCGCGATTAGCCGTACTGCTACTGCTACTCCATATATAATGTCCGCAATTGGCTGTGTGTCTTTTTATCGCTTCTTGATATTGAATAGACCCTAGTTCATATTGTCTCGTCTCATCTGTCAGCAATTGCGCGTCTAGGTTTACAGCGTTTTGAAGAATAGCCTCATTTTCTGAAGAGAACTCCTCTCCCTCCTGCTGTTTCTGGTAAGAAAATTTGTCTATGGTGATACGTAGAGCGGTGCCTATTTTTCCTGCTGTTTTGGCAAAATTCTTTTTTACGGCTGGATCATCTTCATTATCTAAATCCGGCAAACCGCCAGCAACTGCATACATCTCAGAAAGCTTCGTATCGCTTGTGAGCGGCATGCGGAGACCTGTATCGTGTTCTACCTTATCAATCTCTTTTTCTAAAGATGCCCCTATACCCTGATTGGTAGCATACGCACGCTGCGTTTGCTCCCAAGCAACAGGATCAGATTCAGGATTCATAATCGAGGTTAGGGAGTTAACGGTCCTATTATAATAAGAATACAATGTCAATTGCCCGTTTACGGTAAGCTGACTACGCTCTGGATCTGCCTCGATATTTTTCGTTATTATTTTTAGAGCAGCTTCTGTGGCGTTAGGCCCCGACCCCATCCAGCCAACGTTGAGCGGATCCCCAAACTGCTGAACACGATCTTCTAAAGAATTCATTTTTGCCATACTATCACCGACTTCTTGTCTGGCAAGCGCGGCCCAGTCAGGCTGGGTTTCAGCGCTGTTTGCCACTTGCTGATCGGTCTTTGCTTCAACTGCTTCTGCTTGAACAGCAGTTTCAGCAGAAATGGTGCCTTCGTCCTCTTCTTTTTGGGCTTGTTGTCTGGCTTCGGCGGCGGCTTCGGCCTCTCTTTGAGCCTCTAGAGTTCTTGACAGCTGTGTATTAGTGGCCTTTATAGCCTCTTCGGCTCTCTCTTTAGCCCTGAGCGCGTCAGTTAGTTCCGCTTGAGCTTGTGCTTTAGCCCGGATAGCGGCATCCAGATCCTTTTCTAATTGCCTTTTTTTCTCTTGAGCTTCTTCCAGATCAGCTTGAGCCTGTGCCAGATCAGCTTGAGCCTGCGCCAGATCAGCTTTAGCTGCCTCCAGCTCTATTTCAAGATCTCTAACCTTTTTTTCGAGATCTCTGGCCGTGGCTTCGAGGTCGCTGGCTCTGTCTTCAAGTCCATCAGCCGCTTCTTCGAGTCCTGTGGCAGTGTTGCTGAGCATTTCAGCTTCTTGGTTAAGATAACCGGCCTTCTCTTCAGCCTCGATAGCATCTTTTTCAAGCCCCCTAGCTTTTTCTTCGAGTTCCGTAGCTTGTTCTTCGAGTCTCTCAACCTCTTCTTCGAGTTTTTCAGCAATGCCTTTGAGCCTTTTAGCCTCTGTTTCGAGTTCTTTAGCCTCTGTTTCGAGTCCGTCCGCAATGCCATCAAGCCTGTTGGCTTCCGCTTTGTCAGTTTTAGCAGTGGTTTCGAGCGTGTCAGCCGTTGCTTCGTCAGTTTTAGCAGTGCCTTCGAGTGTTTCTGCGGTTCCTTGGAGTTCGTCATACTTTTTCTTGGATTCCGTAGCATCTCCTTCGAGTCCCGCAGCCGCTGTTTCAAGCGCCGCAGCCCCCGGTTCAAGTTCAAGAATTTTATCTTCTAATTCGGTTATGGCTGTATCAATTTCCGTTTTCTCTGCCTCACTTAATCCTTCTACAAGTCTAGCTTGGAGATCAGTTATTCGTTCTTTTAAACCGTCTATGAATCCCCTTGCATTATTTGCCTCTGTTCTTTTTCTATCGGCTTTGTCTGCGTCAGTTTCCCATGTTCGTTTTGCGGCAGCAGCGTCTCTTGCGGCAACATCCGCAGCTCTTCTTGATCTGGCGGCAGTTTCCGCGGCGGTATTTGCCGCTCCTCTTGAGGTAAGGGCTTTGGCTTTGGCAGTATCTGCCATTGTTCTTGCGCCACTGGCTTCAAGTATTTTGGCAGTTGCTTCTCCGTCTTTTTGATCCGCCGCTCTCCTTGCGGGCGCCGCTTCACCTCTTTTTTCAATTGCCTTGTCTCTTGTTTCACTTGCTTCGTTTCTTGTTTCCGTTGCATCTTTTCTTATCTGAAGCGCCTCACCGTTTGCTTCAACTGCCGTCTTTCTTGCGCTAACTGCCGCCTTTCTTGCGGCAATTGCCGTATTTCTTGCGGCAGTTGCCTCGCTTCTTGCAGTGGCTGCCTCTTGTCTCGCTGTACTTAGCTCTGCGGCTTTTTCCCTGACACGGCCCGCCGCTTCGTCTCTTGCGGTGGTTGCGGTTTCTATTTTTCCAGATGCAGCGGCTATCTCTCCCTCGGCAGCTTCTATTTGTCCGGGCGCGGCTTCTATTATTCTGTCTGCGTCCGCTATTTTTCCCCTTGCTACGGTTATATCTCCTTCTGCCTTTTGCAGGTTTTGAGCATGTTCAAGATTACTGTCGGCAGCAAAAACCTGATCAACAGTATCCGTATAATATCCGTTTACCAGCCTATCTACTTCTTCATTGTTTCGGCTGGCTTGAGCATTTTTCAGCTCATCGCGTATATCTTTAGCTTCTTTAAGACGGCTCTGCGAAACCGGATCGTCTTTTTGCTCCAATTCTTTGATTTCTGCGTCGAGCTGAGCAAGCATATTTTTAGCGGTCGGCTGGTATGCCGCATTCGTTTTGTGATCATACCTGGTTGGTGTTTTTCCGACTCCAGTAGTAATTATACTACGATTGCTGTTACCCGTAGCCGTTAGCAAAGCCGCACCATCTGCATTTACTTTATCAAGGTCTATACGAGCAAGGCTACAGCCTTCCGAGCCGCCCTGCGGGGTAGTCGCGCTGAGGCCCGGGAGACGCGACAAATCGTCTTGCTTATACAGGCAATATCTGTCGCTCACATCTGTGATATTCGCGGGATCGTAATCAACATTGTAAGCTTCCATCACATTGCTGTAAGCCTGAAAATCGCTGAGCGTTTGTAGGCGGCTTCCCTCTAATTCGCTTCTTGAGAGGTCATGCGCTATCGAGCCGCCCGCATTAAAAGTATACTCGGTCGGGTCAACAGCTCCGGGTTTTTGACAAAGAATTTTTACATCTTTTCCGGGATTGTTTTCGATCTCTTGGTCAGCAATGGCCCTTAATTCAGCGTCGCTATATTCTGTATTGTCAGCCTTGGGCGGCAGAAAATAATTTCCGTCTTTATCAATAGAATATTTTATTTCTTTCCCGTCAACCTTTACAGAACCAGATTTCAGACCCAGATTTCTGGTCCTGGCATTGCTTCCTAAATGCCAGTCTGGAGTATAAATACCATTGTAATTTTCTCGAAAAGGCTCGCCAGCGTTAACCGTAAATCTATTTACGCCGCCGTCTTCGTCGGAATTCGCTACAGTTTTTAGTTTTTTTACTATGGCTTCCGAAAGTTTTGCGTTGGTAGAAACACTCGGGATTTGGCCGTTGATTAGCTGTTCTTTAACCTCCTGTTTAAGAACAACTGTAATAGTGCCCTGACTATCAATGTTTGCCGTAAACCAATCTTTGGCATTTTGGCGGACTATTTCCGCATCTTCTTTTCCCAGGTCGCCGATCATGAAAGTCTCTACATCTTTTTGCATAGCAGTTATTTTCTTCATAACCTGTCTGGCCTCGTCTTCCTGGCCATTACTAATCATAAAAGCGATGGTATCTTTGGTTTTATCGTCAACAAACGTATTGTTCACATAAAAATCTTGAATTGGCTGGTATTGTTCCTTTTTTTCTTTATTCTTTTTAAGATCATTAGCTTGTTCCATTTCCTTGAGAAATTTATTGAATCGGGCATTTAATGTGCCGGGACTAGTATGTTTGCCAAGCAAGTCTTGCATAGACTGCACCATCTCGGCGTCATTTTGAATACGCCGCGCGCCCTCTCCGGCATAGGCATCGGTCAGGACGGACATCACCTCTCTGGCGTCACGCGGATCCAGAGCGGCTAGCAGATTGCCGACATGCGCGCCGCCGGATAATTTATCCATCTGTGTTTGATAATTTGCCTGCTCTAAAATATTCTTAGCCAGGTCCGCCAGAGCTTTTACGAGAAGATCGGCAGTAGTCAGATCATTGTCAATTCTTTTCTCCGACTCGTCATCGTCCGGTGCGGCGGTCGACTCCACGCCGGAAAATTCAACTTTGCGGCCGCCCGTAGCGCCGGAGCCGCTCCTGCCGATTTCCACCATACCGTTCGCGCCGTCCGGCCCTTCCACAGCAATACTTATTTTATTTCCTTCGTCTAACGCTCTTTGTATCTTATCGGCCTCTTCCGGCTTGCTGGTCATGGTCACTACTTCGCCGTCTTCGCCTGTTTTTGATATCTGCACCTGACCATCCGCGGTTATTTGCATAGTCACGCCGTTGCTAAGAGATATTGGCGCGGCTAATTGTTCCTGAGATTCTGCACGATTAACGGCGTTGGCATCGCCTGTCACTCCCTGTCTCCTCGTATTCTCAGCATCAACAGCATCGTCAATCTGTTTTTGGGTCGCGTTATCTGGAATATTAAGGCCTTTACCCTGTAACTCTTTTATAATATCAGCATTTTTGGCGGCGATATCTCCATTCTTAGCATCTATAGCTTGCCGAATTTTTTCAACAGGTGCGTCCTCAGCTATAGTAACGCCATTCGCTATTAAGTCGGCTATGGCTGCTTTTTGCGCTTCAAGGTTAGAGGTATCCATTGCAGCCGCGGTATCCCCATTTTTCGCGGCGATCATATCATTAAGCTCTGTTGGAGTTTTGTTCTGCAACCTTGAGACGTCGTTGATCCCAAGTTGACCAGCCAATGTTTCTAGTTCATCTTGATCAGTTACTACTTCTTGTAAAATGGGTGGGCCGTCTCCATTTTCCTCGACTCTATAGGTAACGCCGTCAGCCGTAATAGTGCCGTCATCATTAGCTTGCGCACCTGACCATGTTCCATTATCGTAACTGAGACCGCCTCCATAGTCATAAGCTCCCGCCATGTTTTCTGTTACTTTCGCAGAACTTTCTGTGCCTTTGTAGCCTTGATAAATTTCACCATCATTATCTCGTATATCACTTGCTACAACATTACCCCACCCGGTATCTTGAGCAACAATATTCTTGGCAACATCCTCATTACCTCTTGCTTGATAATCTGTTTCAACTGTAGTCTCTAAGCCGCCCGCAGTTGTAAACTTCATATCTTTTTTCATGTTTCCTTCAGTAACATGCAGTGTAGAATTTTTCTTAAGGGTTTCTCTATACGCAGCATAATTGGGATTATCTTTACTCACACCCATATCGGCCAATAGTGCATCCAAACGTTGTTCCGCCATCGCTGCTACTCCATTTTCCCCCCAAGCGCCAACTGCCTGTCCACCTCGATGCGTGTTATTTACATAGATTTGCGCCTGCATTGCGTTAATGACTGCCTTTTGTTGTTCTTCAGTCAGATCATTAAAAGCTACGAGTTTACCATCAAGCTTAATCTCAACCTCATTACCGCCTGCCTGATCTCCAACATTTTTAACAGCAGTTTTTACGGACACTTCTAGCTTGTTTGTGACTTGTGTGCCGGTACGAGGATTGCCGTCCTTAAATCGAGTAGTGATTTGGTCAGGATCTCCCTGTTTCAGCTGGTCTATTACCGTATCGTCGAGTGTAGCGCCTTCCACCGTGGTCGCTTCTGGTTTCTGCAACTCTCCCTTGGCATCAATAGCGTTGGCGCCGGGGTGTTTGCTGTAGCTTGTGCCCCAGTCCAGGAGGTCTCCGGTAAGCAAAGCGGCCCCGAGCTTCAGCCAGGCAAAAGCCAGGCCCACAACGGCGCCAGTTAAGCCTTTTAACATGCCGGCTTCTGATTGCAGATAGTTGTCAGCCGCGGCTGCTGTCGCTTCACCGAACGCTTTCACATCAGGGTCATTCGGATGTTCTTTTACATATTTAGATAAGGCCGCCGGATCGATATTACCTGCGGAATCCACGGCAATATTGGGGTCTTTACTTTTTATTTGCGCTTCTAATTCTCCTCGCGACTCGCCTCTGGCTTTGTTAAATGCGCCAAGATCACCGCCGCCACCACCCATGCCCATAAAACCGCCTGTGCCGGTGGTATTTAACCCTTTGGTATCCTTATTTTGTCCGCCGACAGCGCTGGTCCCCAAACCAACTACTCCTGAAATAGACTTACCAGCCTTGCTCTGCCAAAAACTATTCGCGCCATTCTTTCCCTGCATATCTTTACCTGTTTTGAAAAAGTCGCCTATTTCCTGCAAGAGCTGACTGCCTTTTTGCTTCCAGGCATTGCCGCCGTATTTTTCCAGATTCTTCTCGATACCGTCTTTAAAATCTCCCGCAGCTCGCACAGCTGCGATAGTGGCGCTGGTCAGACCGGCGGTAGCGGAAATTATTTTGTCTATTTGCGTGTCAATTTTCTTGTCGGTTTCTTCCAGTTTGGACGCCTTGCTGACCAGTTGTTCCAGCATAGCTCCAGCCACACCGGCCTCGAGGCCGGCGACCATTTCCGCCGCCGAGGGCAGATTGGCGCCGGCCGCGCCGCTGATTTTGGAAGTGATCTTGCCACGCGCTTCACCTTTGGCACGGTGCACTTTGCGCAGCGCGGCATTGATGCGCTCCATTTTTTTCATATTGGCCTGCATCAACGAGAGCTGAAACTTCGCCGCGCCGCCATTGGTCATCAGCCCAAAAAAATCGCTATTCGTGCCTTCCAGCGGATCAGTGTCGCCGGTAGTCTGCTGCACCAAGTCGCCACTGCCCTTGCCGTCAACATCCTGCCTGGCCTTTTCCCTGGCTTTTTTGGTAATATCTTTCAGCTCTTCCTGCTGTTTGTATTTCAGGATCGCCAGTTTTACCATCGTGACAATAGCCTCAAAAAAACTGCACACTGCCATTGCCAGACCGGATACGCCGGACATTAAACTAAAACAAGTGCCAAGTTGAGGAATAATGCCTAAAACAATCAATACGACAATAGCGACTGCCGCAACGATCGTGCCGATTATGCCAAAAGTTCTTTTGACTTCTTCATTTTTCTGCGCTGACTGCGCGTCATAGATTTTTTGCTTGATACTCACTATATCATTGACTGTGCTGGTCAGGTCCTGTGCTTTGGACTGGATGAATTGATTTTCCGCGCCGACCGCTCCGCCGGAATAATTACTCAAACTAAGATTACTGACATTGGTCAGGACTTGATGCACCATCGAGCGGGAAGCCGAGCGCGTGTTGTACATAGCCTGCCAAATCGCGTTCAAATAAGAAAGTCCGTAAATATCGGCCTGCGCTTTATTCATATTTTCAAAATTGACGCTGTAACTGGCCACACCGCCAAAAATACCGGCGGGTACTTCGGTCTTTACAATCAAACCGTTTTCAGATTCGCTGTACAAGACGCTGTCGGTATACACATTCACACCCTTACTGGTTGATTTGATCTCTCCCTGGCTGTTATAGAGACGAGTGCCAGCTTCGTTCAGTTTCTCGGCATTAGCTTGCCCTATGCCGTTGGTTAAACTATGCAGACTGGTTGCGTCGGGCTGCCCCATATTAGCGTAGGATTTTGCCAATAATTCATCGCACTTTGGCCCCACCAGATAGCCAAACGGCCCAGCCATGCTGACCCAGGCCTGCTTCCAGCGCTGCTGCTCGCGCTCGATCATGGCATTGCGCGTCTGAATGCGCTGCTCCTCACGCTGAGCGTAAGCGGCGATGATCGAAGTGACATACTGGAATTCTGCGGAGAGCGCCTGCTCAGCCAGACCGGATACCTGATACGTGGTGGTGTTAGTCATTTCTTGGTGGACTATGTTGCGCGACTCGAGATTGTAGCGCTGGATCATGAATTGTGCGCGGCGCAAATTGACCGCCTGTGTAGCCTGATAACGCATCCAGGCGATGCGCGCGCGATAAGTCATTTGATAATTATCTTTGGCCACATCGATGGTTGATTTAGTTAGGCCATCTGCTTCGGAAACATCAGCAATATTTTGAGTGTTGCTGTTAACATTGACGCTGCTCTTTACTTGATTTTCAACATTGTTGGTGGGCGCCAATATATTGAGCAGCCAGTCGAATATACCGCCGCCGCCGACAATATTTCCGATGAGATTGGCCGGATTGCCCCACAAAGATCCACTTTTATCTATAACATCATATTTGCTTATTTCGCGGTTGGTCAGACCGACGTGCACGCCTTTGTTCCATTCGTCCTGTAGTATTTTCAACACGTCCACTTCGCCTGCTATCGCGTAATCGCCCGCGCCGGTCATACTACCAAAACTGCCACCGCTGTAGCCGTAGCCGGATTCAGAGCCGTTAACAACGCCTGTCATGTCAAACTCGCGGCGCAGATCATCTCTGTCCCAGACACTTTCTTTAGCGTTAAACAAAGTTTTTACTATACCAATCGCCGACTGCGGGTCCATAGGCACTTCGATGAATGAGCATAGAAAACCAATGCCAAAGGCCGTGGATTCCAACTGGAATAATTTAGTTAGTTTATCCGCATTAGCTGCGGCAGAAAGACTGGCGTTGTACGCGGAAATATATTCCTGACGCAGTTGTTTTATTTCATTGAATTTTTCCATGATGACAGACTGCTCCTGCTCGATCAGGCTGCTGACCAGTGTGGAAGTCGTGTAGCCGGATTGCGAGGTCATTTCGGTATGCACGGCGTTGCGCGACTGTGCTTTGGCCGCATGCAGGCTGCCGAGCGTACGATTTATGATTTGCAAACGGCTGATCTCTCTTTCCAAAACAATGAATTTTTCATCATTGTCATAGATCAGCCCGTCGGCGCCTCTTTTGAATTTCACTTTGGCCGCTTCGTCGAGCAGACTGTACTGCATCTGCATATTGGCTGCGATCGCTTGAGCCGAGCCGCTGTCACTAAAATGTTTTAAAACTTCTGTGTAGGTTTGTGTACGGGAAGACGCTAGGTCCTTAGCGCTACTCTGCGTCTGCGCCAGATTTTTACCGGCAACTTCGGCTTTGGGTTTGGAAACTTTATCCCATTTTTCCTGCGCGGCTTCCGCTTTGTTCTGGTCTTGCTCCAGAGTGATCGTGCCGGAAATAAGCGCTGATAATTTACCGAGAATAGTATTGAGAAAAAATCCGGACAAGGCCAGGCCTGCGCCAATACAAAATGCCACGCCGGCAGCAGCAAGGGGAGCGGCCGTTCCAAGAGACGCGGCGGTCATTGCAATGCCGGCAGCGCTAGCAATAATAGTTGCAGCTAATACAGGAATAGCGGCGGCAACCGAAGCCGCGGCTATAGCCGCCGGTATTTGCAAAGCCATTAAATCTTTTTTGTTGCCTCTACTCCTTCCTACAGCGTCATAAGTGACTTTTGCGACTAACGGTATAGCCACAGCCATACCTATGCCTAAAACTATGACTCCCGGTATTGCCCACCCCGCCCAAGCGCTGGCTGCCATAGTTGCTCTACCTGTAGCCTGCATAGCGCCAAAAACGCCTATTCCGGTTACGCCAGCTGCCGCAAAAGCCACAGAAGATACCGCGGCTATCATCGATAAAACTCTGTTCCGGTCTTTTTGGATTTCGTCTATCTCTTTGCTGATCACGGACTCCATGAGTTGATTGTGCTGATTGACGATGCCGACGGCTTCTTTTTTCAGCTCGTTCACATCCTTGAGCAGCGTGTCCGTTTCGGTCTGAATGATCTGCGAAGCCTTCATGGATTTGTAAGCTTCTTCGGAGCCGACGCGCTCCAGCTCCGCGCCCACTATATTGTAAGCTTCATTTTGCGCTTCCATGACCATGGCCAGAAAAGCGAGAATATTTCTTTGAAACAAAAATTCTACGCGCGCTTTCTCAAACTTGTCGTCTTCGTATCGCCAAAAATCACTGCGGTCATCAATAAAATTACCGATATTTGTCATTGTAGTTATTTCTGTCTGTGTTTTGCGTTGATTTACACCCCAAACATCTGTACGATTATTCAGAATGCTGTCAATGCTGTTACCATCATTACCGTTAGACTTGAGTTTTTTTAGAACGCTTTTGACATCTTCCGGCGAAGCGTCTCCGGACCACGCGCCTTTTTCATATATAGCCGTTGAGCCAAAAATTATATTGTTGGCGTAAAAATCCGAGATCAATTTTGTATCCGGCTGGCTCAATTTCCCGTAAGTGGAGCTTGTGCCTTCGGACACATACCCCGCCTTGGGGTTGAATCTCTGGACAGAGCGGGAGTAAAGATTGTTCGAGATACTGTACTCCTGGCCGAAGTCCGCGGAGAGGGAGAGAGCGTTTACCGGCACATAGCTGTTTATGGACAGCAGATCATCAGCGGTCTTGACCAATCCCAGCTGCAATTGCGGGCTGACTATCTTGTCCGAGAAATCGAACACACGGTCAACACCGCTGCTGTCCTGATAGAGCATGACCCATTGTTTTTCGCCGGAAGCCTTGTCCGTGGCCTCGCAAACACGCGCATTTGGCAGAGAGGCGCCTGTCTTAGCCGCAAGAGCCAGTAAAGAATTGACCGCCAGTAAAGCGAGATTTTGCGAAGCGCCGGCCTTGGTATCAATAACCAAGCTCTGATTCGGAAAAACATCCTGCAAATCCAGACATTGATACTCTGTCTTGATATAGTTAAAAAGCTTGGCGGTGATCTCGTCCATAGACAGCCCGCTCAGATCCATCGCGCCCTCAAATTCCGCCAAGAATTTGCTCAACGCCGGATCGGTCGGATCGATATAGGCTTTGGCATTATTCTCGAGAAACTCCAGCTGCGCCGCTGTGCCAAAAACTTTGTTATCATTGAAGCGGAAATACACGTCGAAACTTAATTCATTTACCTGTTTCAGATCAGAGAGTTTGGCAATATTGCCCTGCTCGGCAAAGGCGGCATCTAATGCGTAAGTCTGTCCGTCATCTGCTAAATACTCCACAAAGACATGGTCTCCATACACGGCATGTTTGCCAGCTACCGCCGACACACGGCTATTGGCGGTCTGATAATCCATACCCTCATTCATGAGCAGCGCGATCATTGCTGAGGCTAATAAGATCGATAGATCTTCACAATCGCCGCCGCGCTGAAAGATCGTCTCACCGACAAAATTCCAGTCATCTTTATCCTCCGGCACATAGTTAAAATTGTCGATGATGTAATTATAAAGTTTCGTTAGTTTTTCTTCCGCAGAAAGTTTGGGATTATCCAGTTCCGGAATTTGGGTAAGCAGTTTGGAAATTTCGGGATCAAAAGGATCGATATAAGTGTCTACGCTATTGTAACCACTAGACAGATCTGAATAGCCAAAAGCCGCGTCGACAAAAGAACTTTCACCGTTGTAAGAGACCAGATAATAAGAGTCATTGTCAGAATTTACCTTGCCGGCCACATCATACTGCTTGATGTTATAAATATATGAGCCGTTGTCTTCCTCGATAGAGAGCTGACCGCGTTGCGTAAAACCACGTGAGAGTGAGGCGCTGTCTGACGCGGTCGCGTTATAAACGCCGTTCTCCGCGGCGCGGGCAATATAAGCCGGATCGGCCGGTACGGTCGCATTCAGACCTGCTGCTAACATGCCGGCGTCTAATGTCCCTCGAATATTATCAACCATTTTTCCCCCTGCAAGGCAAAGAAATACCTTACGTCAGACGACCGCTTTAGCGGTCTTCAACGTTCGATATTCATTAGGAGAAAATAGAGAAAGGAGAAATGCTCTCAAAGTGGCATTTACCCTGCTAACGGCTGATGCGCTATATGTAGTGTGTTTGTTTCTAGACCACCATATTAGTGGGGGGGGGGGGGGGGGTAACTGTTAATCGATACTAAATTAAAATCTTTATTAAAAACTTTTTTCATATAAAACTCCGCTTTTTTGTTTTTTCACAAAAATCGTTCAACACTCATTTGTCGAGCGAATATCTTTGCCGCCGCGCGTGGTGGCCTCTCACTTAACGTCGGCTACTTTGTAGCCTTGTTAAGTTCGAGCCAGACGCGCTTACGGCAAAATATTCGCTCGCAAAACATTCGCTAAAAAAAACGACCTTTCTTATTTTGTTCTATCTAGCGCGGCAAATATTTTGCCCGGAGCGAACGTAACCTTCAGTGCTATGCCGTGTTCGCGAGGGCAAAGATATTTGCGCGCTAAAATAACCATTTTTACCGCTTAAAAATCTTCCACTTACAAACTGATAAAAAAGTAATTACCCACTTATCGGTGAAATATACATCTAAAATGCATCGATTTTTGCCGTTGATTGAGTCGATTTTACAAAATCCGCGCGGCGTTATAAGATACATTTATGAGCAATGGAGAACTGCGTGTATTTCCTCTAAGTTCACATCCGGAAATGGCCGATAAAATCTCCGACTTGCTCGGTATCGCGCGCGGGAAAATCAAACGCTCCAAATTTAGCTGCGGCGAATTGTACACCCGTATTTTGGAAAATATTCGCGGACATGAAGTTTATCTGGTGCAGACTTCTACTGCCGATGTAAACAACGATGTCATGGAGCTGCTCATCGCCATCGATTCCTGTAAACGCGCTTCGGCCAGTTCGATCAACGTGATAATTCCGCATTTTCCTTACAGCCGTCAGGACAAAAAATCCGCGTCGCGCGAGCCGATCACCGGCCGACTCATCGCCAATCTGCTGGAAGCCGCCGGCATTGACCGCATTATCACGATGGATCTGCACGCCGATCAGATCCAGGGTTTTTTCAATGTGCCAGTCGACCATTTAAATTCTTTGGTCTTGTTTGTCAAATATTTTCGCAATATTATCGGCGAGAAAAATAAAGACTATGTCGTGGTGTCGCCGGACACCGGCCGCGCCAAAGCTTGTAAAAAACTTTCCGACAAACTGGAGGTCGATCTGGCGATACTGCATAAATCCCGTCCCGACCACAATGTTTCTGAGATATTGCATGTCATCGGCAATGTTCAAAATAAAAAATGCATTATTTTCGACGACATTATTGACACGGCCGGCTCGATCCAGAACGCTTACAATGTTTTGATCAGCCAGGGCGCCCGAGAAGTGTATGTCGCGGCCACGCACGCGGTGTTTTCCGGACCGGCGGCCGAGCGCCTCAACTCCTGCGCTTTCAAAGAAATCGTGGTGACTAACACCATACCGCTGGACAAAGCCAAGGAGATCAAAAATTTGTCGAGCATTGACATCGCGCCGCTTTTTGCCGAGACAGTCAAGCGCAATCATCAGCACGCCAGCATCAGCGAACTTTACGATATTTAGTTAATCGCCACGCGTCCTTCGTAAGCACGCGTCAGAGTTA
The DNA here is from genome assembly GCA_031267055.1 of Candidatus Margulisiibacteriota bacterium. Lineage (GTDB taxonomy): Bacteria > Margulisbacteria > Termititenacia > Termititenacales > Termititenacaceae > Termititenax. Next base: position 27,203 of record JAIRZV010000126.1, read on the forward strand.
ATTCGTCGGCATAATCAATATTCGCGCCGGTGGAGAGGCCGTAAGCCAGACGCGTCAATTTCACCGCGCAATCTTTGAGCAGCTCGGAAATATACATAATCGTCGCCTCGCCTTCCACAGTCGGGTCCAGCGCGAAAAACACTTCCCGAAAAACTCCACCGCGGATTTTCCGCACCAATTCCTCGATGCGCAGAACTTCCGGCGTAATATTGTCCAGCGGCGAAAGCAATCCGCCGAGAATATGGTACAGGCCTTTGTAGCCGACTTTTTCGATAGCCTGCTGATCGCGCGGCTCGGCCACCACGCAGAGCAAAGCGCGGTCGCGCGTCTGATCGCGGCAAATCTCGCAGGGGTCTTGCAGCGTGATATTGTGGCATTCCGAACAGTAACGGACATTTTTTTTGACCGCCTGCAACGCTTCCGTAAAACCATTCACCCAGGCCGGCGACTGGCTCAAAACAAAAAAAGCCAGACGCTGTGCCGATCGTGCGCCAACCGAAGGCATTTTTTGAAAATATTTAGCGAGTTCGTCCAGCGGCCCCATTACAGTAGTCCGGGGATTTTCAATCCGCCGGTCACCGCGGAAAGTTTTTGCTGTGCGGTCCGGCCGACCTGCTCCAGCGCTTTGTTAAAAACCTCGTAAATAGTTTTCTCGAGCCGGCTGCGGTCATTCGCCGCAAAATCTTTTAGCAACTTCACGCTTTTCAATTTCATCTTGCCGGTGATCTCCACCTCGAGCGCGCCGTCCGCCGAAATTTCTTTGATGACCGTGTTTTGCAATTCTTTTTCCGCGGCCGCCATTTTCGTTTTCATCTCACCGACTTTTTTCAACATATTACCCATATCGCCCAATCCACCAAACATAAATTTACCTCCTGTTGTTTAATTTGCTTCCGGCGCCAGACATTCCACGCGCAGCGGAAAAGAATTGGCCTCCTGCACGACAAAAACACTTTCTGCATTGCTCTGCGTATAAGTGTCGCGCGTAAAAACTACCCAGAACAAATATTGGCCCAGCGCCGTGTAATCGTCGGTTTGAATAGTCCAGGCATATTCTTGAAAAGAATTCGGCTCCAGCCGCAGTTCAGTTTTTTGCTTGAGGCTGTCCAGCATTTGCCGGTAATCATACTGCCGGCCATCGTCCGGACACCGCTCGAGATAATAAGAAACAGTTATTTTCTCCGGCTGCTCCGTGGGATTATTCAAGATGACAGAATGTTTGGCGCTGCCGCCGCGCGGCAAACGCACCAATTCCTGCGGTCCTTTGAGGTCCAGAGCCGCGGCCAGAGACAGCAAAAAACACAGGGCACAAAATTTACGCAAAATCACACCTGCCTTTGGATCAATTTTTCTAAAAATGCCGCGCGGGTCCGCCGCAGCAAACTGACGCGCTGTTCGATTATAACAGGCTGATCGCTATCTTTAACCAGCACGGCATAAAAACCTAAAAATCTGGCCGGCAAAACGTCAGACCAAAGTGCGCCGCCAGCCAGAGCACATTCCGCCGGACGCGCGCCGTATTCGGCCAGCACAGCTTTAAATCCGCTTAATAATGGTTTGAGCAAAGCGTAATAAACCGGCGTGTGCAAAACGGCAGAAAGCCTCGTCAGCCGCGCGCGGTCTAAACTACCGGAGATCAAAACTGTTTGAAAAGGATAAGTTTTTAATTGCTCAAACCAGTAAATCATGCGCAGGGACGGCTCGGCGCTGTCCGGCGGCAAGACGGCGTTGTCCGCGTCGATCAACAACAATTTAACGCCACGCGCGGCCAGGCTTTGCAAATTGAGCGCCAGAATATCGTCGAGATATTCTTCGGGAGTTAAAAATTCACGCAACGTTTCTTTAATAGCCATAGGCCTAACGGTCCGTTAAGCGGCTTTTCTAAACACAGCATAGAGCGGCGCCGCCAAAAATACCGATGAATAAGTGCCGGCGGCAAAACCGATAAACATAGTCAGGGCAAAATTTTTGATGCTGGCGCCGCCGAAAATATAAACCGCCAGCACCGCGAGCATAGTCGTAAACGAAGTCATAATACAACGCCCTAGCACACTGTGCAGAGAAGCGTTGGCCACCGCCGCAAAATCCGGCTGCTGCACGGACTGCAGATTTTCGCGCACGCGGTCAAAAATAATAATCGTGGCGTTGATCGAATAACCGACAATAGTCAAAACCGCCGCGATCATCGAGAGATTGAAATCCAGCCGCAGAAAAGACACCACGCCCAGCGTGACCAGCACATCATGGAGCAAACACAGCACCGCCGCCAACCCGGTCCAAAACTCAAAGCGGAAAGTGATGTAAATCAACATGCCGGATAAAACCAGGACGATCAAAATCAGAGCCTGTCTGGAAAGATCACTGCCTGCTGACGCGCCGATATTCTCAAAACTCAAAAGTTCATAATGCCCAAAATTTTCCTGCAGGATTCCGCTGAATTGCTCGCGCTGCTCGTCAGACATTTCTATAGTTTTCAGCCGAAAATTTTCTTGAGCGGAATTTTGCGCTTGAATAGTGGTAATATCCACTCTCTCGCCGCTCAATTTGGCGCGCAGCTCCGTCAGCGCGACCGGCTGCGCAAAACGGACAACCCACACTGTGCCGCCAGTAAAGTCAATGCCCAGATTAAAAACCTGGCCGGTAGTCTGCCAATTAAAAATAAAAACAGCCAGACTGGCGGCAATAAACAGGCCGCCCAGCGCAAACCACAATTTGCTCCACTTCATAAAACTCATACGGCCTCCCTTTGCGTCTTGGGCTGCAAAAATTTCAGCTGATAAAGATTTTGCATGAACAGTCTGGTCACCACCAGCGCGGTAAACATCGAAAGCAGCGTGCCGACAAACAAGGTCACGGCAAAACTCTGTATCGCTTTGGTGCCCTGCCAGTAGAGAAAAACCGCCGCCAGTATTGTCGTGACATTGCCGTCCAAAATCGCCGACAGCGATTTGTTAAAAGCGTTGTCGATAGCGGAGAGCAGCGGCAAACCACCGCGCAATTCTTCTTTGAGCCGCTCGTAAATAACCACATTGGCATCTACGGCCATGCCGATAGAGAGGATCAGACCGGCAATGCCGGGCAGGGTCAACGTGGCGTTCAGCAGGATCAAGACCGCAAAGACCAGTGCGATGTAAACCAACAAAGCCAGATCCGCCAGCAAACCATTGAGCCGGTAAACCAAAAGCATGGCCGCCGCCACCAAAAGCAAAGCGACAACTCCGGCAAATTTCGACTGGTCAATGGCGTCTTTGCCGAGCGTGGGGCCGACCACTTCGTTATTCAGCACCTCGATCGGCACCGGCAGAGAACCAGCGCGCAACTTGATGACCAAATCCTGCATCTCCGCCACGCTAAACGAGCCGGAGATCTGCGCGCGTCCGCCGGAAATCGGCTCATTGACATTGGGCGCGGAAATGATCTTGCCGTCGAGCAGTATAGCCAGCGGCCGGCCTACCGAGCGCAAAGTGGCGGTATAAAATTTACGCGCGCCTTCCGTATTGAATTCCAGAGCCACCACCGGCCGGCCAAATTCATCGGTCGAAGGGTTGGCCGCTTTGAGATCATTGCCGGCCATTATCGTGCGACGCAAAATAATTTGATCTTCGTGACTAATTTCGCCTCTATTATTGTAGCGCGGCACTGTGGCCAACTCGCCGTCGCCCAAAAAATCCTGCCGCTCTTTTTCCGAAAGCAGCGAGAGATCGCCGGGCACCCACTCCGCTTCTTTGAATTCCAAAAGCGCGGTGGATTTGATCAGCTCCAAAATCCGCGCGTTTTCCGCGGCGCTGGCGCCGGGGATTTCCACCACCACTTGATCGCCGCCGCGCGAATAAACCGCGGTCTCGGCCACACCCAAACCATTAATGCGATTCTCGATCACGCTGATAATGCCATTCAGTACATCGGCAGTAATTGTTTTGATTTCCGCCGTCGGCTTGGCGCGCAAAACCACGCTTGTGCCGCCCTGTAAATCCAGACCAAGCTTGATTTTCCACTGCGGCGTCAGGGTCGGCGAGATTATCCACAGCGCCGCCAGAAAAATCACCAGTATCAGGGAAAACAATATTTTGTTTAGAGTTGCCTTGTCCATCGCGCCCCCTCAAATCTCGTCATTTAAAATTTTTCGCCGCAAATCACGCATTAAGTTTACCAAATAACGAATATTATGAATAGTCATTAGAACGATCGCCAAAATTTCTTTGGCCTGCGCGAGATGCCGGATATAGGCGCGCGAAAAATTCCGGCAGGCGTAACAGTCACAACTCTCGACCAATGGCGTCAAATCCGCGGCATATTTGGCGTTGAGAATGTTTTCCGGCCCGTCCGGCGCAAAAAAAGTATTGTGTCTGGCCAGACGAGTCGGCAGCACCGCGTCAAACATGTCGATGCCAAAAGGCACACATTGTAATAAATTTTGTGGCAGGCCGACACCCATCAAATAACGCGGTTTGTCCGGCGGCAGCAGAGCGGCTGTGTATTGCGCCACGCGGTACAGGTCTTCTGCCGGCTCGCCCACCGACACGCCACCGATAGCATAGCCGGCAAAATCCAGAGCGCGTAAATATTCCGCCGACTCCCGCCGCAAATCCTCATGCAGACCGCCCTGCACTATGCCAAAGAGCGCTTGAACTTGGTGATTTCGTTCAGCAGAAGTAAAATGATCCAGCGCGCGTTTTTCCCAGTCCAGAGTCAGGCGCAGATCTGCCGCGATTTTCTTTTTGGCGGCGGTGTGCGACGAACAAACATCGAGCGGCATCATAATATCCGAACCGAGTTGCCGCTGAATGTCCACGACCAGCTCCGGCGTAAATTTATGTTTGGCGCCGCCGTCAAACGGCGAGCGAAATTCCACGCCGTCCTGAGATATTTGGCGCAGTTTGGCCAGCGAAAAAACCTGAAAGCCGCCAGAATCAGTCAAAATCGGTTTGTCCCAGTGCATGAATTTATGCAAACCGCCGGCGCGGGCGATCAAGTCCGCGCCCGGACGCAAAAACAAATGATAGGTGTTGCTCAAAATTATCTGCGCGCCCTGCTCCGCGACCAGCTCCGGCGTCAGCGCCTTGACCGTGCCAAGCGTGCCCACCGGCATAAAAACCGGCGTTTCGATGACGCCATGCGCCGTTTCCAGCAAACCGGCGCGGGCTGACGATTTTTTGGATTGTTTCAGGACAGTAAATTTCATAAATTAAGCCGGAATTATACTAATAAAAGGGCTGTCTTAAAAGCTGTGAAACATTAGTAGACAGATAACGTCTCACCCGGCAGGCAGTGTTCTCACCATAACGGCATTATCATAGCAATCTAGCCTGTTAAGTTTACAAAAAAATAGCAATACTATAATATAAGCTCGATATATTTAGAGAGGTATAAAAAATAAAACCCATGCGCGTCCTATCAGGAATACAACCTTCCGGCATTTTGCATATCGGTAATTATCTGGGCATGATGCGGCAAATGGTGGAGTTGCAGGCCGGACACGAGTTGTTTTGTTTTATCGCCGATCTGCACGCCATGACCTCACTCAACCGTGGCGATGCTCTGCGCACCAATACGCTCAAGGCCGCGCTGGATTTTTTGGCGCTGGGCATTGACCCTGAAAAAGCGGTTTTTTGGGTGCAGTCCACTGTGCCGGAGATCAATGAATTGACCTGGTATTTGAGCAATGTCACGCCGGTCGGTTTGTTGGAGCGCTGTCATTCCTACAAAGACAAGCTAGCCAAAGGTTTGCCAGCCAACGCCGGCCTGCTGAATTATCCGGCGCTGATGGCCGCAGACATACTCGCTGTGCAGAGCGACATAGTGCCGGTCGGCAAAGATCAAAAACAACATCTGGAGGTCACGCGCGACATCGCCCTAAAATTTAACAATGAATTTGGCGAGACTTTCAAAGTGCCGGACGCGCTGATCAAAGAAGAGGTCGCTATCGTGCCCGGCACGGACGGTCAGAAAATGTCCAAATCTTACGGCAACACCATTGAGATTTTCGGCGAGGAAAAAATTATCCGCAAACAGGTAATGAGCATTGTTACAGACTCCACGCCGCTGGAACAGCCGAAAAATCCCGAGACTTGCAATGTTTTCAAAATTTACGCGCTCTTTGCCGCGCCGGAGCAAAAAGCGGAAATGGCGCAAAAATACCGCGCTGGCGGCTTCGGCTACGGCGACGCCAAAAAAGAAACTTTTGCCCTGCTCTGGGAATATTTCCGGCCGCACCGCGAGCGGCGCGCCGAGCTGGCTCAAAATCTCGACACGGTAAAAAAAATCTTGCAAAAAGGTACGGACAAAGCCCGCGCGGAAATAATGAAAACGCTCAAATTGGTAAGAGAAAAAACAGGCGCGTTTTTATGAACATAGTCCAGACTGCTTTTTCCGGTTTGTGTATTATCGAGCCAAAAGTTTTCCCCGATGAGCGCGGTTTTTTTTACGAAAGTTATAATCAAAAAGTTTTGGCCGCGGCGGGTTTAAGCACTGTCTTTGTACAGGACAATCATTCCCGTTCTGTCAAAGGCGCTTTGCGCGGTTTGCATTTTCAAAAAGGCGATTCAGCCCAAACCAAGCTGGTACGCTGCACGCTGGGCGAGGTTTACGACGTGGTCGTTGATCTGCGGCGCGGCTCACCGACTTTTAAACAATGGCTGGGTGTCACGCTCTCGGCGGAGAATAAAAAACAATTTTTTATACCCAAAGGTTTTGCTCACGGCTTCGTCGTGCTTTCGGACCTTGCGGAGTTCCAGTATAAATGCGACGCGCCTTACGCGCCACAGGCCGAGGCCGGCATTCTCTGGAATGATCCGGACTTAAAAATCGACTGGCCGATCGCCGCACCAATCATTTCAGCCAAAGACCGGCAAAATCCGCAGCTCAAAGATTTGCCGCCAGATTGTTTTTTCTAATAAGTTGAGCGCAGACAAATATTTTGAGAGCGAATATTTTGCCGTAAGCGCGTTTTGGCTCGAACTTAACAAGCGGTGCAGCTGCGAAGTTAAGTGAGAGGCCACGGCGCGCGGCGGCAAAGATATTCGCTCGAATCCATTATAGTCGCGAGGGTAGAGATATTTGCCGCAAAAGTTCCTCAGCTAAAGTGTTGTCATGCACTCTAAACACACGCAAAGTATGCGGCTCGGTGTCAAGCTTGCCCAGGCCGGGGCGCGTCGTCCGCGCGTACAAATAACCGCTGTTCTTGACCAGCCGGCGCACATCGGCATTGACCCGTCCGGAAGGATAACAAAAAGAAATTACTTTTTTACCCAATAAATCTTCCAAAAATTTTTTGCTTTCCGCGATCTCCTTTTTGCAATTCGTCAGAGACAGTGCGGTCAGATCAGGATGCGAAATACTATGCGAGCCGACTTCCATGCCGCCGCGCGCCATTTCTCGCAGCTGCACAGGGGTCAAATGCCGACCGTCGCCCAGATAGCGTGTCGTCACAAAAAACACCGCTTTTTGCTTTCGCCGCCGCAGTATCTCGTAAGCTACATAGGCATCCTGATAGCCGTCATCTATAGTTAGCATCACCGGCCTGGCCGGAATCTGGCCGCGCGCGATGTCCTCAAACGTAACTGTCTGATAGCCAGCCTGCAAAAAAGCCTCGACATGCCGCGTAAAAGTTTCCGGCGCGCAGGACAGATCGCGCAGCGTGGCTGAGTCCGATGGCTGCGGCTGGCGAATATGGTGATACATAATGATCGGGATTGGCGGAGCCGCCACGCCCGCACCCAGTAGCGCCAATAAAAATAAAATTATTTTAACCGAACGCAATTTGTTTCCTTTTGGATTTTTCTGAAGATATTTTAGCATTATAGATTATAAAAAATTAAACGGCCAAAAAATTTTGCAACACTTACCAAAAAGTTACGATATATTATTAACCAGGAGCTTGTAAAAACAGACATACTGATAAAATTTTAAGATATAAGGAATTAAAAAAATGCAAACTAAAATCATCTCAGACGCTCTTTCTAAGCTTAAAAAAAGTGTCGAGTATTGTAGATATATAGAACCCGCCCTGTGGAAAAATGAAAAATTTGTCTTTGCTGCGTTTAAACAAATTGGTAGCCATGCGCTTGGTTTTGCCCATGATAGTCTTCGCAAAGATAAAAAATTTATGCTGAAAGTGGCCAAAATAGACTGGTCCGCGTTTCAATACGCTGATTGGAGTCTGAAAGATAGCAGAGAGTTTATGCTGGAAGTGGTCAAAAAAACAAACCCGCACGTGTTTGAGTATGCCAGTTATTACCTGCAAAGAAATGAAAAGTTTATATTGGAACTACTAAAAGAATATGATATATGCATACTTAAATATGCCGCTGACGAGCTGAAAATGGACTACTATTTTATGTTGAATGCGGTCACGCAAAATTTGCGTGCACTCCAGTTCGCCGATGACAGGCTAAAAAAAGATAGCAGATTTATGCTGAACGCAATAAAAATAAACTGGCGTGCGCTTAAATATGCCGCTGACAACCTGAAAAAAGACAGCGCGCTTGTTCTAGAAGCGGCCAAACAAGACGAAAACGCGCTTCAATTCGCTGATGACAGCCTAAAAGAAGATAGAAAATTTATGCTGGATATAGTCAAAATAAACTGGCTCGCACTTGTGTTCGCCCATGACAATCTAAAAAAAGATATGACGTTTATGTTGGACGCGTCTAGCTTAAATTGGCAGGCGTTTGCGTTTGCGCAGGACAGCCTGATAAAAAATAAAAAGTTTATGCACATCATCAATGAAATAATAAAACGGCAGGATATACCATAGCCAAAAACAAGCAACCACTTATACCCTCATTATCCTTGCCATGCTAAAATAATCACGTGGGGCGTAAATTTCTCTTTTTTTTCTGTTTATGTCAGTTTGTTTTAGCTGCGGAAATTAGCGGTGGCGGCCAATTCACCGGCTGGTTAAATCTGCCGGATCAAGAAAAAGCCGAATTTGGCCTGCGTTATATACCGGAATTTTTTTGGTCGGCGCCGGAATACGCGCTGGACCTCGATCTCGCGCTCAACGGCAGCCTGACTTCCGGCGCGGACAGCAAATTAAAAATCCACCGACTCTGGACGCGCTGGAGCGACGCGCAAGTGGAAGCGCGTTTCGGCCTGCAAAAAATAAATTTCGGTTCGGCGACTTTGTTCCGGCCTTTGCAATGGTTTGACACGCTGGACCCGCTTGATCCGCTGGGCTTTACGGAAAGCGTCAAGGGTTTGCTGATCCGCTACTACCTGCCCAACAACGCCAATTTTTGGCTGTGGGGTCTTTACGGCAACGAAGAGTTGAAAGGCTCGGAAATAATCCCGACTAAAAAACAGGATTTAGAATTCGGCGGACGTTTGCAGTTGCCGGTATTCAACGGCGAGGCCGGACTGACCTATCATCAGCGCCGCCTGGATTTGGGCAGAAGCCAGACTTTTTCGATACTGTCCGACGAAATAGCGCCGGAGCGACGTGTGGGTCTGGACGGCAAATGGGATCTCGGCATCGGCTTTTGGTTTGAAGCCGCGCATATCGCCGCGGACATTGACAATGACAATAAATTTTTAAACGATTTAAAAAATCAATATCATTCTACGCTCGGCGCGGACTATACTTTTGACCTCGGCAACGGCCTGCATGTTTTAATCGAGAAATATAATCTCGACACCGATATTTACCGCGCCGACCGCAATCACAACACGCAGGCCACCGGTGTGCTGGCCGATTATCCGGTCAGTTTGTACGACACGGTCAGTGTTATTCAATATTATGCCGCCAAAAATGACAGCCTGTCGTTGCGCTGGCAGCGGACTTATGACGACTGGGTCTGGCAGTTTTTGGCTACAGCCGCGCCGGACTACACGGCGGAGAAAAAAACCACCGGCGCGCTGCAAGTTTTGATAAGTTATAATTACTAAACTAAAAAGGATAAACATATAACGAAATTGAATTGCATTTGCTGTTTTCAATATGATATGATACATATAATAGGTATGTTACAATTATTTAACAAAGGGGGGTTCTATGGGGGAAACTATAATAAAAATCCAAAATCTTATCCGCAGTTATCAAATGGGCGCGACGACGCTCAACGCGCTGAATAACGTCACGCTGGATTTTCGGGCGGGAGAATTCACCGGCCTGATCGGACCCAGCGGCTCCGGCAAAACCACGCTGCTCAACATCATCGGCTCGCTGGATCTGCCGACCGGTGGCTCGGCGGAAACGCTGGGCAAGAAAATCGAAACGCTTTCGCCCAAACAAGCGGCGGCTCTGCGTAATTTTGAGATCGGTTTTATTTTTCAGACTTTTAATCTACTGCCGGTTTACACTATTTACGAAAATATTGAATTTCCCCTGCTCCTGCAGCCGCAGCTAAAAACCGCGCAGCGCCGGGAAATGGTCAAGCAGGCGCTGGAATGGGTGGGTCTGGCTGACCGCGCCGGATCTATGCCGAAACAATTATCCGGCGGACAATGCCAGCGTGTCGCTATCGCCCGCGCTATCGTCAAAAAACCGCGGCTGGTGCTGGCCGACGAGCCGACCGCCAATCTCGACGCGCAAAATTCCGCGAACATCATGGAGATCATGTTAAAACTCAATCAAGAATTGAACACGACTTTTATTTTTTCTACGCACGACGAAAAAGTCATCAAACATCTGCGCCGCAAAATCAAGCTGGCCGACGGACAAGTCGTCAGCGACGAGAACATTTAAAATGCCGTTGTTCAAGCTTGCTTTACGTAATCTCCTCGGCGGTGGGCTGCGCACCTGGCTCAACGCGTTTATTTTGTCCGTGTCCTTTGTCATCATCATCGGCTGTCAGGGCTTGTACAAAGGCATGGCACAGCAAATGGAACGTCTCGCTATTGATAGTTATTACGGCAGTGGACAATACTGGCAGACCAATTATGATCCATTCGACACACTGACTCTGGACGACGCGCACGGCCGTCTGCCGGACGCTTTGCAAAAAATGAGCGCCGCCGGCCAGGCTGTGCCGGTGCTCAAAAGGCAAGCCACTCTGTACGCGCAAAACCGCGTCCTCAATATCACGCTCAACGGCATCAAAACAGAGCAAACGCTTATTGATATTCCGACCGCCAAACTGCGCGATACCGGCCACGCTATACCGGCTATTATCGGCGATGCCATGGCCAAAAGCGCCGGCCTCCGGCAAGGCGACTCCGCGGTACTGCGCTGGCGCAACGCGCACGGCACTTTTGACGCAAATGAGATTTACATCGCGGCGGTAATGAACACGCATGTGAGCGCCATCGATCAGGGACAGGTCTGGATAGAGCTAGGTACCTTGCAAGAAATAACCGCCCTGCCCGACGCGGCCACGCTGGTCATCACAGCCAAAGACAGTGTGCCGCCGCGCGACGCGGACGCTGAAAATTGGTCTTTTAAAGATCAGGATTTTCTGCTGACTGACGAACGCAACATGATGGCTTCGGAATACATAGAAGGCGGCGTTATGTATGCGGTATTTTTATTTCTGGCCATGCTGGGGATTTTTGACACGCAAATACTGGCCATTTATCACCGCATCAAAGAAATGGGTACGATGCTGGCGCTCGGCATCACCAAAAATGACCTCATCTGGATTTTTACGCTGGAAGGCGCGCTGCATTCTGTACTGGCCGCCGGGTTGGCTTTTATTTACGGCACGCCGTTTTTGATCTGGTTCGGCAAAGTCGGTTTCAGCATGGCGGATATGGATCAGCTTGGCATAGCGATAGGAGATACGATTTATCCGGTTTTCACGCCGGGCATTATTGTCGGCACGGCTATTTTGATTTTCGCGCTGACGGCTCTGGTCAGTTATCTGCCCTGCCGCCGCATTGCCAAACTCAC
>JAIRZV010000141.1 GCA_031267055.1 Candidatus Margulisiibacteriota bacterium
CTCCTAGTGCCGGACACCACGGATTCTTTGAGCAGCGAACCATCATACTGAGTCAGGCCTTCAACATTGGTAAAATCCGCCAGCGCAAGCTGACCGATCTGCGCGGCTTCTTCTTGACCTGCTTTATACAGCGAATAATTGCTGAGTAAAACGCCGTTTGGCCCCCAGCCCAGATCAGTGTTACCGTCGGTCGAAAGCGGACCACCGTCGCCCATCAACATATTGCCGGAGCCGTCAATTATATAGCGTCCGGTCGTGTCGACATGAAAACTGCCGTTGCGCGTGTAATAAGTCGTCGTGCCTCCATCCGGTGAAACCATAAATAAACCGCGGCCGGAAACCGCGCAATCCAGCGCCCCGCCTTCGCCCAACGCGCCCTGCGAAAAATCCAAACTAATTGAACCCAGCGTCACACCTGAGCCAAACTGAATCGGATTTAATTCGCCGCTGGTCAGTCCTGAACCCTGGAAACCCTCATTGACCACATCATTAAACACAGTCTTGAAAGACTGCTTCAGGGCTTTGTAGCCGGTGGTCGCCATATTGGCGCTGTTGTTCGTGCTGATACGCAAACTCTGATTGAACGCGCTCATCGCGTTTTTGGAACGCCGGATAATATCCAACAAACCTACTGTATCCATAAATCCTCCTTTATACGACTATGCGGCTGTGAGCGATTTTATCTCGTCCAGGGTCACATCAAATTTATCATCTATTCTAAAAAGTGGCTTTTGCACATTTTCAATATCGACGCGCGTCACACGGCCGGTCTTGGTCAGGCCGTCAGCCGGATCGACATACTCGACGATCTGGCCAACCCATTTGAGATTTTCCGTGGCGTTGGTGTAAGCCTGCAGCCCGCGCAAAGTTTCCTCGACTTGATAGGATTGCAGCGCAGTCGTCGAAGACATAAAAGAAAAATCCGAAGTAATGCCCTGCGTGGAAAAAAGACTGCTCAAAGCGCTGTCCGTCGACGAAGTCAAACCCAGCGCGGAAAAAATATCCGATGTGCCGCTCGTGCCAGACGTGCTGCCGTAGCTGCCCAGACTGCTGTAAAGACTGTCGTCACTGCTTGAGTTATTTTCACCAAACACGCTGGTCGCGGACAACAAAAGATTGAGATTGCGCCGTTGAATCTCCTCGACCCAAATCGGGAAAAATTCTGGATTGTCCTCCAGATCTTTAATAGAAGTTATAGATTTAGTTTGGGTTTGCGTATTTGTCACACCGCTTACTGCATCCGCCATTTTATATTTCCCCCTTTAAGCGAGATAGTTAACCAGCACATCGCGCATCAATGCGTATATTTCTTTTATTATAACATTTTGGGGCAACGTCTTCAACACGCCGAAATCATTTTTTTCAGCTTCTGCAACCAAAAATTCGCGCTCGAGCTGCTCGTGGCGCTGTCCCGAGTAACCGGAAAAATCCAGATCCGCCAAACTAAAACCGTATTGCTCCAGCAGATCTTTTAATTCAGGTTGGGCGTTCTCCAAAAGACGGCGGGTCTCTGCACCGGAAGCAAAAGCGAGATGCAATTTTTTTGACTCGGCAAAAATATAAATATCCAGCTTGCCCAGATTTTCCGGCTCCAGAGCAAATTTAAATTTAAGAATCTGGCCGTCTTTTTTGGCTTGAATAGCTTTCATTAGCTCAGCGTAAATCTCAGCAAAAGGCACAGCCGGAGCAAGCGGTGCGGCCAGCGGAGTTTTGGCGGGCAAGTCTATTTGCTCCACAGACGCACCGCGGTAATTTACTTTGTCGACAACTTTTTCCAGTTGCGTTTGGAGCAAATTGGCCGGAGCAGCCCGCGGCTCTTCTGTTTTTTCGGCAGGTTCGCTTTTCGTAATTTCCGGCTCCGCCGAGTCAAGTTTGTTCTCAGTTTTTTTTGTGGTTTTCGGCGCCAAAATATCCGGCGTGGCGGTGTTGGTTAAAATAGCGGCAAATTCTTGCAGTAAAGTTTTAGATTCTTGCCGCGGCAAAAGCGGCGGCTCTGTTTTTTCTGCTTGAGCTTGCTCAGCTGCGGTGGTCTTTTCCTGCGCGGCGCCGACCGCTTGATCCAGAATTAGCGCGAAATTTTCATTCACAGCCGCGCCGGCGGAGGCATGCGTTAACTCCGTCCGCGTCTGCGTTTTTAAAACAGCCAAATTAATTTCCATGCTTGCCCCTTTTAACCCTTTAAGCAATTATTAATTATTCAAAATATCTATTTCGGTGCGCACGCGGTTGTCCGCAAAAAGCCAGCGCGCAAATTCCCGTCTGGACAAAGTATTTTGCGGCGCGGTCACATTAACACTGCCCGTGCTCAAAGCCCGATACCACGCGGAAACCTCTTGCTGGGTAGCCTTGGCCTCTGGCCGAAAAGCATTACTAGCTTCTTTTATTATACCACGGTCGGCTAGCAGCTTGATCGACGGCGCTGACCAACGATTGGCCGCCACGTCGCTAAAAACCGGCTGCGTGGCTTGCTGCGGCGTGGCGTTGATCATGCGCACCAGCAGCGCCACCACTTCCTCGCGCGTTAATTCTTGGTTGGGATAAAAATCCTGCCCTTCTTTGAAATAGCCAAGCGTCGCCAGGTATTCGATCAGCCCGCGCTCCGGCACACTCTGAATATCCTGATAAGACAACAAACGCAAGCCTCTTAAACGCACGGTTTCCGAGCCATTGTCCACGACAATATTATTTTTGCCGGCCTCGAGTGAAACGATCTGGGAAAAAGAACTGTCGTCGCCGGCACGCACCGCGCGACTATTGACGCGCACTTCATCCACGCCGCCGCTAAAACCACGTAAGGTCAAAGTACTTTGATTGACGCGAAAACCATTTTCGGGATAGGCCACGATCAAACGCGTGCGGCCACTGGCGGCTATAGAATCACCACTGCGTGTGATCGAGCGCGCGGCAGACAGCCGGTCGTAACGCGCCAAAAAACTTTGATAATCATCGGATGTTATTTTTTTTTTTGCCGCTGCGTCGTTCAGTTCTTCCGCTTGGATAATCAATCCCGAACGGTCTTCCACATTGTCCGGCGCCGCCACACCCTCCGCGCTTTCGTATTCGTCAAAATTGCGGTACTGCTCCAGCAAAGCTCTATAGAAATCCGTGTTGGTCAGCATGGTGATAAATTGTTCGCGAGTCAGCACTGCTGTCTCTGGAATATCGGCGGCCACCGCCGTGTCCGCGGCTTCTTTGCCGTCCCATTCATTGAGCATTTCACGCGCGGCCGCCAGAGACAACGGCTCATTGCTAGCCGTATTGCCGCCGGACGCACCTTTCAAACCATTGAGGATCAATTGCGCCTCGCCTCGCGTGATCGGCTGCTCGCCGTCAAAACGGCTGAATCGCGCGTAAGCGCTGGCCGCATTGTATTGCAAATTATCCAAAGTATCCGGCTTATCGGAGAAAGTTTTCACGTACAGGACACGCGCGGTGCGGATCTCCGGCTGCGCGTCTTCCGCCACCTCGGCGCCGCTTTGCACGCGGATAACATTGCGGCCTTCCCGCAAATTGACTCTGGCCAAGAAAACACCTTTTTGCGCCGGCACGGTGACTCCATTGAGCAGCACATGATCCGCGCCCTTGACCAAGCCTTTGACTTCGATTAACTGGCGGTCAACTATCGAGCGGTCCAGCGGCGACAAAATGCGCAGATTTTCTTCCGCGGTCTCGTCCAGACTGATCAAGCGGCCGTTGACATACAGATCAGCCAGCACACGCTGCTCGTAAACCGGCAAAGCGGAAAGCGGCGTTTCCACAAATTGTTCGCCGTAGCCGGATTTCCAGTCGTACAGTTCATTGATCCGACGCTGCGCAGTCTGCGAAGCAGCCAGCATTGCGGCGGCTTCCACGCGGGTTAATTCACGGTCAGGATGGAAATTTTCCTGCGGTGAAATAATACCAGCTTCCAGAGCGGCGGCCACTTGCGGAGCGTACGGCATATAAAGCGGCACATCGTCAAAAACTTGCTGCGCCAGATTGCCGCCACTCAAGCCATCCATCAGCACGACCGCGACCACCGCGTCTTTACGGGTAATAAAAACGCCCGGCAGAAAACCTCCAGCCTGCAACTCCAGATAACCGGCGTCCAGAGCGGCTTTGATATACGGCGCGTTCTCATCAGTGGAGAGCACATCCGGTGCGATATTGACCGGATCGGGCAGCAGCTCCAAACCTTTGAGCAAAACCAACGCTTTGGCAAACTCGGCGCGCGTCATAAAATCCTCGGGGTGGAAATAGGTCGGGGACTCAGGGTCGTTGTTCATAACTCCCAAGGAGAGCAGCGAAGCAACTTGATTACGCGCCCAGGAAAAATTGGCCAAATCATCGGCTTCCTGAATTTTCAAAACCCGCACCGCGGTAGACACTGTTTGTCCGGCCTCGTCGATCATGACGATCTCCACGACATTTTTGCCCTCCTGCGTCAGCTCGATCGGCAAATTGAAGCGGCCGTCCGCGTCCGGCGTAACAGATTGCTCGCCGACCGTCACGCGCACCGTGCCCTGCTTGGCAACGCCGCGAACATTGATAGCGCTGCGCGCGGTGATCGTCCGGTCGCGCGGCGCGGTGACAAATCTGGCCGAGTAAACATCTTCCGCGACATCCGAGCGGTTACCAAAGCCGTCGATCGCCACAGTGCGCAAAGTGATCGCCGAATTGTAATATTCCGGAGCGATACTCCAGGAACCCAGCCAATCGCCGCCCTCGTCTTCAGACAAAGTGATCTGCGAGCCATCCGGCAAACGGGTCAGCACAGTTTCGACCTCTTTATTTACAGAAACACGGATCAAAATAACATCTCCGCTGCGCGCGATAGTCGTGCTGATCACCGGCTGGACCTGATCGGTGTAAAGCGTCACCATATTGGACTGCTCACTTTCCACAAATTGCTCGTATTTAGCGACGGCGTAAATATTATTTTGGCCGTCGTCGAGATAAATATTAGTCGCGTTCCAAATGCCGCTGGAGTCAGCTTTGACAGTCTTGCGCAGGCGCTCGTTGACATAGACTGTCACATCGGCGTCTGGCTCGGCTGTGCCGTTGACCGCCGTCAAATTGGCAGTCAGGTTTTCCGACTCAAAGCTGGAAATGATCTCCGGCGTCCGCGTTTTGGACACGCCGCGCAAAGTGATCGAAATATAATGCACATTGTCAAAAGGCTGCGGAAAAGTACGAAAAGCATAGTCCAGCGACATGGTGTAAGGATTGCCGTCAAAGCCGGTGATCGAAAACATGCGGTAGCCCAAACCGTAAGTCGGATAAAAATCGTCAAGTCCGGCACGCAAACGCAGCGAATTATCCGCGATATATTCCAAGCCAAAATGCAAGCCGTTATTGTCAAAATCGCCGGCCGTGATAAATTTCTGACCGAATAACTCGAAAGGCTTGGCCGCGCCGAGACGCAGATTCATCTGATAACCGGACGAGGTGCCGACCTCGCCGCCTTCTTCGGACGGCGCTTCCGCAAAAGTCGGAGACATCAGATTTTGAATGCCCAAACCCAAAGACATATCGCCCAGCTCGCCGACAAACGGCATAGCAGGCAAAGTCAGATCAAAACGCACACCGGCGTCCAAGCCCCAGCCGGAAAGCGTCTCGCCGGCCAGCGTGGAATACGCCAATTTAAAAGTACCGCCGTAATCGATGTTTTTGAGAAAAGAAAACTCGCGCGGTCCCTGCTGCGCGTAAGTCAGCCCCAAAATATTTTCCGCGTAACTGTACTGACCGGTGCGGTAAATACGCAGTGCCCCGTTTTCCACCACCGCGTCGGTCTCCGGAATATCATTGACGCCGTAGGAAAAATAACTCACGCCAAAATAACCAAGTGGTGTCGGCACGATAGAGACAAGATCCATAAATTTATAGGTGTTTAAAAATTCATAGCTGCTCAAACCAAATTGCAATTTTTGATTGCTGGCCAGCACCGCCGGATTGGCGCGCAGAGCGTTGACATCATCGCCCACAGCAACTACCGCGCCACCCAAGCCAATAGACCGCGCGCCCAAAGCGTAGTTGGTCGGGTCCACAGACTGGCGGTCTGCCGCCCAAGTCAGCGCCACTGCAAGCAAAATTACCGTCCAAAATTTCCGCACGTTACTTCACTCCAAATCTGGTGACGACTTCATGGCGCTTGCCGGAACCTTTGAAAGTCATGCGCAAAATATACACGCCCCGGCCGACTTTGCCGCCACTGGAGAAATCGCCGGCCCAGGCATAAGTATTGTAACCGAGCAAAACCGGCAGCGCTTCCTCGCGGTACACCTCGCGGCCGGTCACGTCATAGATGTAAACAGTCATCGTGCCGCTGTCCATACTGTTGTTTTCAAAACCGACATAGAGCGAGCCGGTGTCAGGCTCATAGGGCGTGGGATACGGCAAAATTTCTTTGATCTCCATAGTCCCGCCGACCAGCAGCTCATACCGGATCGTGGTCTCCGGCAGCACATCATTCTTATTGGGTCCATTGATCGGCGCGATACGCAAAACGCCAGTCGTTCCCGCGCTGGCCGCTGAAAAATTTCCCCCCGGCAGAGAAATAACCGCGTTGTCTAAAAACCAATTTGTGCCTCTTTTTAAGGGAACGCCGTTTTGATAGATCGCAAACTCATAATCGAGATGCGCTTCCGTTTCAGTATTCAAAGATATGGTCAGGCTGGACTTTTCCGGTATTTTGTCGCCGTTCACAAAAGGCGTGGTGAACGCGTTGTCGGTATTAGTAAACTTGATGCCGCCCGGCAAAATATAGTCCGGCCAAAGCGAAGAATTTTCTGTGGAGCCAGCGCCGTTTAAGCGCAGAGTAACATAACCGGGCAGGTCGGACACGGGTACGCTGCCGCCGCCCAGTCCGGCAGCCGCCGAACGGAAAATCATACTTTGATCGTAATAAGCGTGATAACCGGCTGGCGGCGCGTCCGGCGACGGCCACATGTAGGCATTATTCTCAGTATAAACATTGTAAAGAACCTGCGCGTCAACATAGACCGTATCGTTAGTTTTGAGATTGGACGCGACAACATTAAAAGTAGCCACATAGGGAACGTTATATATCCCAGGCACATTAACATTAAAAGTGGTGCCAAAAAGACCTTCCAGGGTCCAGGAAAACTCCCGGCTAATATCCGAACGCTCCGTCGAGGTCGAATTAAAATCACTGCCGGCATAAAAAACCGGCCGCGTGCTGTTCATATTGCTGGAAGGGTTGTAAAAAACTTCCATTTGCCGTGGGTTGGCAGGCGGAACTCTTTCATAGAAGTTGTAAATAGGCACAAGCACCTGAAAACTTTGCCCGGGTCCGATGGAGCTAAGATCATTGCCCAAGACATCGGTGACGCGGAGCGGCCCGATCAAAGCGCGGTTAGGCCACATATCGACATGCGCCGGTCCGGGCGGCGCCTTGGGACTCCAAAATGAAGCATTAGAGTTAGAAGTTCTGGAATTGGAGGAGACCGAAATACCTGTAACCTGCGCCTGCGCGGACATATCGCCGGTAACCAGCACGCCGATGTCGTAAACCACGTAATATTGATTTGGCCCGGGCTCCAGAGTTTGATTGCGAAAAACAGCCTGGCTTTGGTTTATAATCTCACCGACGCCGGCCAAGCTGGGCGTCTGGCCGGAACCGGACAAAGCTGGCGGATAC
This sequence comes from Candidatus Margulisiibacteriota bacterium, assembly GCA_031267055.1. Taxonomy (GTDB): domain Bacteria; phylum Margulisbacteria; class Termititenacia; order Termititenacales; family Termititenacaceae; genus Termititenax. Next base: position 7,640 of record JAIRZV010000141.1, read on the forward strand.
TTATAAAGCAAGAGGCGGTTGACCCCGTCGTCAGTCCGTTGCCGAAAAGTGCCGCCGCCGTTGGTTATTTCGAACACAACATTATTGATCCGCTGACGTGTATCCGGCACTTTATAAGTAAAATCGATCATCTTGATGCCGCTCTGTCCGGCCACGACAGTAGTAGGCGCATTGACCAGCGCGTTCGAAGCGGTCAGCCAGGCATCGGCCAATCTACAGGTCACTGTCACATTATTGGCAGAGCTGACCTGCAATGAAGAAGCGCCGCCGCTGCTCAAAGTGCCGCTGCCGCCGAGCAGTCGGCAGGTCAAAGATGTATTTTCAGGAAAAGCGCTGCCCAGTTTATATAAAACATAAAAAATCCTTTCCGAAACCGGCGTATTCGGCACACCGCCGCCGGACACGCTGTAGGCCGACAGAGTAATCGTCTGATCGAACGGCAATTCTATAGCCTCGTGGGTATTGCCGTTCTTGTCATAAGAAAGATAGTCCGTATCGTGAACGGTTATCTCTCCGGCCTCTCCGGAATAATCTCCATCGCCGTTATCCGCCAATAAAATGATCCGGCTCACATGCAAATTACGGTTAGTTGTGCTGGTGGCAAAATTCGAGGCGCTACCCAGGCTAAGGCTTCTGATCCCGACACTCGAATTCTCGGCGCGCAGAGTGAATTGCATGATCGCAAAAGTAGTATCTGGCGGCACGCCGGAAGAAGTTCCCGGCAGCAGGCTTTTTAAACTACCCGGTACGTAAACCAAGCCATTGGCTTTGACCGTAACCATACTACCAGAGTCATTTACCTGTACTGCATCCTTATTTCCTTCTTGAATAGAGCTGATCTTCGCATTGACAACAACCTTTGTGCCGCCGGTCAAGGAATATTTAGCCGTCGGTGAGATCGTGTAATAGACAGCATAATTGGCAGTACTCGCGCTTGATTTGGTAAAGGAAAACCGATAAGCCGTGTCACTCTCAATAGGACTGCCGCTGTTGGGCACCAGCGCTCCACCGGTGCCGTCGTCATTAACGTCCTCGTACAATTCTACTTTTTCAATGCCGTCGCTGTTGAAAGGCAGATCAGACGCATAGTCATTCACCAAGCGGATATACAGTCGTTCACTGGAACTGCCATTTATGCTGAAAACTGTTATCATAATCCGTTCGCCGACGAAGGCGTCACTGGGCAGTGGTACAAAAGTTTTGCTGATAGTCAAAGGCGGATCGTTGAGCGCCCAAAGCGCCGTAAGCTGCAAGAGAAGCGTCAAAACGCATAAACCCCGCCATTTAATGCTCAAAATGAAATTTCCCCTTTCCCCTACTAAATATAAATTATAGGTTATTAAAATCAAATAAACAATCGAAATATCGTGTTATAATATATCGACAAATGGGGGCTGGTAACTTGCGTAAATTATTATTTTTTTTCACGCTGATCTTGAGCAATGTTTTGGCCGAGATAGACGTTATCGCTGAGCTGGGCGCCACGCATGTCGAGCTCTTGCAGCAAAAAGGCGCGCCCAACGCGATACTGCCGGTGCGCCAAGAACGTCCGGACGATGACGATGTGGCATTTGTTTACGGCGATAGCTATTTTTATCTGTACAATAATCATTTTTACCGTGCTTTTTTTTCCAAAAGACACAGCGGCGAGATTTACAAAGGCTTAAAAATCGGCGACAGCAAAGGCGAGCTAACCAAACTCTGGGGCAACAAATACGATCTGGAAAAAGACGGCCTGGTCTGGCAAAAAGATGGGTATATTATCGTGGCCAAGATCACCACGGAAAACCGGCTGGAATCGATCTGGTTTATTAAGGACGCGAATTAAAAATGAAAGGGATGATTCCGCAATGAATTTCAATTCTTTAAATTTCTGGCCTTTCCGGCAGCCAAAAATCGGCCTCGCGCTGGGCGGCGGCAGTATGCGCGGTCTGGCCAATGTCGGCATTTTGAAGGGCTTGGCAAAACATAGCGTTCCGATCCACTGCATATCCGGCACCAGCGCCGGCTCGATAGCCGCCGCCCTTTACGCCGCCGGTCAGACCGCCGCAGAAATAGAAGAAATCGTTTTGGAGCTGGACTGGTTTAAAATCGCCAGTTTGAGCTTGAGCGGTCATGGTATGCTCAATCCCGCCAAGCTGCAAAAATATTTAGACACGCTGCTGCCGGTCAAAACTTTTGGCGAAACCAAAATCCCACTGCATATCTCGGCCAGCGATTTGCTGACCGCGCAGGAATATGTGTTTGAACAGCCCGACGAGGAAATCGCTTTTGCCACGGCGGTTAGCTGCTCGATACCGGGGGTTTTTTCGCCGAGCGAATACCGCGGCCGCTATTTAGTCGACGGCTGTTTGGTCAACAACATTCCTTTGAGCGCTCTCGCGATAAATCGCCCGACAGTCTACATCGGCGTAAACGTGATACCGCGCGGCGCCATGCCGGAAAAACCGCGCAATATTTTTCAGATCTTTTCGCGCGGCTACGATATTTATGAATTGAGCAATCTGGCGCGTTATCAAAAATACAAGCCGTTGCTGCTGGAGCCGCTCAAAGCATACGTCAAGCCGGAGTTAAAACCCGGCAAAGATTTTTACCGCAAATTAATCCAAGCCGGTGAAACAGAAATAGAAAAACAATTGCCGCGGCTGAAAAAGCTCACTCGGGTAAAATGAATCACACGCCGGTACTGCCGCAGGAAATTCTCTCGGGTTTAAATTTACGCGCCGGACAGACTATCGTGGACTGCACTTTTGGCGGAGGCGGCCACGCGGCGGCCATAGCCAAACAAGTCCGCCAGGTGCTCGCTTTTGATCAGGATCCCAACGCGCCAAATTATGCCGCAGATATTCTGACGGCCAATTCAAATATCAAATTGATACCGGACAATTTTTCCCGTCTGGCCGAGTATATCACCGCGCCGGTCGACGGCTTTGTTTTTGATCTGGGCGTCTCGTCTTTTCAGCTGGATTTGCCGGAGCGCGGCTTTAGCTGGCGGCAAGACTGCGCGCTGGATATGCGTATGGACACGCGGCAAGATCTGACCGCGGAAAAAATCGTCAATCAATACGCGGAAAAAGAACTGGCCGCTATTATTTATAATTACGGCGAAGAAAAATACTCGCGGCGCATCGCCAAAAATATTCTGGCCGCGCGGCAAAAAAATAAAATCACAACCAGCGCGCAGTTAAAAGAAATTATTTTACGCAGCGTTTTCGGTAATTACACCGCCAAAAACGCTTCGCTGGCGCGCGTTTTTCAAGCGCTGCGCATTGCGGTCAATGACGAGCTGAATATTCTGGCTGGCGCTTTGATCCAAGCGGTGGATTTATTGAAAACCGGCGGGCGCCTCGCGGTAATTTCTTTTCATTCGCTGGAAGACCGCATCGTCAAAAATGTTTTTCGGGATTTGCAACAAAAAAACATTCTCACGCTGCCAATCAAAAAACCACTGCGGCCGGGCCTGGCGGAAATTCAAAATAATCCGCGCGCCCGCTCCGCCAAGCTACGTCTCGGAGAAAAAAAATGAAGGAGCAAAATTTAAACCGCCTGCTGATTTTACTGGCCGCCGTTTGGGTCGGTTTGTCCGCGTCCCTACTCTACAAACAAATCCCGTTGCTCAAACTACACCAGCAGCTGGGCGCGCTGGAAAATCAAATCCAGCAGCTGCAATATGAAAACGAATTACTGCAAATCGAGTTGGCGCGGCACACCGGACTGGAATATCTCGACGCGCAGGCCGCGCGTCTGGGTTTGATCCGGCCGGCCAATATCCGCTTTATTCAAAAAAATGCGCCGCCGCGGAGCAAGCTATGACGCAGCTTGAACGTTTGCACGCGGTCAGTTTATTTGTGGCCTTGCTGTTTTTGCTGGTGGTCGGCCGGCTTTTTTATCTGCAAATCTGGAAACATCAAGATTATCAGACCATGTCGCGGGAACAATTAAATACAGAAAACGAACAGCCGGCCAAACGCGGCAGTATCACCGACCGCAACGGCATTTTGCTGGCCGCGACAGTCGCCGCGAAAACCGCGTATATCGACTGCTCGGAAATTCAAGACCGGCCCGGCACAGCCGCGCGGCTGGCTGACGCTTTAAATCTGTCTCCGGCCGCAGTTCTGGCTAAAATCCAAAATCCCCAATACAAAGTCCCGCTCAAACGCCGGCTTAGCGAGCAGGAAGAAAACAATTTGAGAGCGTTGAATATTCGCGGCGTGTATTTCACCGACGATCAGCAGCGCATCTATCTGCGCAATAATTTAGCCGCGCATGTTTTGGGCTTCGTCAATGTCGACAATCAAGGCGCGGCCGGCTTGGAGTATTCGCTGGATAGATATTTGCAGGGCATACCGGGTAAATTGCTTTTTGAAAAAGATGTGCGCGGCCAAGAGCTGTACATCAGCAACCGCGTTGTGGTCGAGCCGCGCGACGGCGACAATATTCAGCTGACTATCGATGAGTTTTTGCAATACATCGCGCATAAATATTTAACCGCCGCGCTGCAAGAAACGCGCGCCGACAGTGGCAGCGTGATCATCATGGACACGCGCA
>JAIRZV010000041.1 GCA_031267055.1 Candidatus Margulisiibacteriota bacterium
AAATAAAAATTCCGGCCGCGGAAAATCCTGATGCGTCTATCTATAATCATTGTCAGCTGGAATGTCAAAGACCTGCTGGAGCGGACTATCGCCGCGGTTTTGCAAAATCCGCCCTGCTCTGCTTACGAAATAATTGTGGTCGACAACGCCAGCAGCGACGGCTCGGCAGATCTGATGGCCGCCAAGTTTCCGCAAGTTAAACTAATCCGCAGTCCGCAAAATATCGGTTTTGCCGCCGGCAATAATTTAGGTTTCCGGCAGGCTACCGGCGAATATCTGCTCTGCCTCAATCCCGACACGGAAATGCACGCCGGCGCTTTAGATTTTATAATCGACGCTTTTGACCGCGACGCGAGGCTCGGCGCGCTCGGTGTGAAATTACTCAACAGCGACGGCAGCCTGCAATTATCTTGCAAAAGTTTTCCGGCCGCGGACACCATACTTTACAACGCCTCCGGCCTCGACGCGCTTTTCCCCAAATCGAAAATTTTCGGCAAATACAATATGAGCTGGTTTAAACACGACCGGGAAATCGAAGTCGATCAGCCGATGGGCGCGGCTCTAGCTTTGCGACGCAGCGCGCTAGATCAGGTCGGCGTTTATGACGAGCGGTATTTTATGTATTTCGACGAAGTGGATCTGTGCTGGCGCCTCAAACAGGCCGGCTGGAAAATAAAATTTTTTCCGCAAGTCTGCGTGACGCATCATTGGGCGCAAAGCACGAAACAGGCTTTGTTTAAAATGAACAAACAATGGTATATTTCTTTTCAGAAATATTTAGTCAAAAACAAACATTATTCGGCGTGGCTGGCGTGGCTGTTATTGTCCGGCATGGTCTGGTTGAAACCGTTGATTTTGATTTTGTTAATCTGGCTGACAATTGTAAATAGGAGCAGATTTTGAAACGCAATATTTTAGTCATCAGCAACGGCCGCGGTGAAGACAGCATCGCCGTCACTTTGCTGGAAAATCTCAAAAAAGTTCTGCGCCAGGAGGAACTGTCTGAAGCCGATCTCAATATTATCGCCCTGCCGCTGGTCGGCGAAGGCCTGCTTTACAAAAACACCGGTTACTTCACAGCGGCAACCTGGAACGATTTGCCCAGCCACGGTTTTTTTTCTGTTTTTAGTTTTCTGCGCGATCTGCGCCGCGGCTTGCTCGACAACTGGCGCAAGCAGGCCGAAATCATCCGGCGCGAAGCTCAAACCGCCGATCTGATCTTGACCGTTGGCGATATCTGGCCGGTCTTGTTGGTCTCGCTGTTTGGCCAGCGGAAAAAGATCGTGCACATGGCCACGGCTGCTTCTATATATATACGTCGTTATTCGCTGGCGGAAATCTGGCTTTTCAAAAAATATGTGAGCTGCGTGATCTGCCGTGATCTGCCGACCTGCACAGAGCTGCAAAAATTCAGCGTCAACGCTTTTTACGCCGGCAATCCGATGCTGGACGATCCGATCCTGCGCAGCACGAATACCAATTTGGGGTTGGATAAAAAACGCCGGCGTATTGTTTTGATCCCCAGCAGCCGCGCGGACGCTTACGGCAACATCTCGCGTATGCTCAATGTAGTCAAACATTTTTCCGTCAAAAACAATTTTCAATTTGTCATTTCGCTGGCGCCCAATCTCAATCTCGACCGCCTGCGTCTGGCGCTGAACAAAAGCGACTGGAGCTTGTTTGACCTGCAACACAAAAAAACACCGATCGCCGCGGAACTGCTCAGCAAAAATTCCGCACAGGTTTATGTCGTACACGGCTATTTCCGCGAATGTCTCAACGAAGCTTCGCTGGTCATCGGCATGACCGGCACCGGCAATGAACAGATCGCTGGTTTGGGCATACCGCTGGTCTTGCTCAAAGGCAAAAGCGCGGCGGCCTCACGCGGACGGCTGCGGCATTACAAAAAACTGCTGGACGGCGCGGTTTTCGCACCGCGCGGCTCCGACGAAAAGATCGCCCGCGCGGTAACTGAGCTGCTGGCCAGCAGCAAAAAACTGCAAAGCATGGCTGATGCCGGACGCGCGCGCTTGGGCGCAGCCGGCGGCTCTCATTTTATCGCGCGCAAAATCTGGTATTACTTGTATGCCTAACCCAGCCGCGCCAGATCTGTCGATCAGTATTGTTTCTTTTAATAATCGCGAGTATTTGCGCGGTTGTTTGAATTCTATTTACGAAAATATCGGCAATCACCTGCGTTACGAAATTTTTGTGGTGGACAATAATTCCGTGGATCAGACACTGCAAATGCTGCAGGAAAATTATCCGGCTGTGCAAGTTATCGACAACGCGGAAAATGCCGGTTTTGCCAGAGCCAATAATCAGGCTCTGCGCCTCGCGGCCGGCCGCTATATGTTACTGCTCAATAATGACACTTTTGTTTTGGGACATTCTCTGGAGCAAATGGTTGATTTTATGGACGCGCACCGCGGGGTCGGCGCCCTCGCGCCAAAATTGCTGGACGGTGACGCTTTGACCACGCAAAAGCCGGGCAGCACGCTGGCACAAAAAGACTGGGCTGCCGTGGAGCCGCGTCAGGTAAAATTTATCAGCGGCGCGGCTTTTCTCATCCGGCGGGAAACATATAAAAATGTCGGCGGTCTGGATGAAAATTTCTTTTTTTA
>JAIRZV010000053.1 GCA_031267055.1 Candidatus Margulisiibacteriota bacterium
CCGGCGAGCCGGTGCCGTTTGTTTATTTTGACTCGGCCAAACCGCGGCCGTTTCGGCTGCAAAAATACGCGGAAAAAACCGCTAAAAAATCCGGACTGTATATAGCGCGCGGGCATGAGCTGCTGGGTAAACTTTATGCCGGTTTTTGATTTTGAATGTAGCCAATGCCAGAAAAAATTTTCTGAGCTGATTTTCGGCCAGGAAAAAATAATTTGTCCCCACTGCGGCGCGAAAAATCCGCGCCAGTTGTTTTCCGGTCTGCACACAATCTCTGACGCCACTCGTCTGGAAACCCACGCCGCCGATCTGCCGACTATGGCGCAATGGGAGAAGGCGCGGCGGACTAAACCGACGGACACTGAACGAAGTCAAAGTGTCCGCCGCAAAAAGCAATCCGCAGAAAAAATAAAGCGTCTGTCTATGCGGGACTTAAAGCCCCGCGCAGCAATTTCTCAAGCGCGGCATAGTCGCTGATAGTATTTATCTCTCGCCGCAGCTCCGCCGCGTCGGAGAAACCGCTGATATACCGCGCCGCAAATTTGCGCATTTCCGCGATAGTTTTGTGCTCATTGTCCGGCTTGTATTGCAGTAACCGCCGCGTGTGCTCGAGGTACATCTCGGCGCGCTGCTGCGGCGACGGCGCAAAATCCGCCGTCTCAAATATCCACGGATTGCCGATCGCCGCGCGGCCAATCATGGCCGCGGCGCAGCCAGTCTGCGCCAGCAGCGCGCCTATATCCGTCTGACTTTTTACATCGCCGTTGCCGATCACCGGTATTTGTACAGCCGCGGCCAATTCTTTGATCTTGCTCCAATCCGCCGGTCCGGTATAAGCCTGCTGTCTGGTGCGCGCGTGCAAAGTCACTGCCGCCGCGCCGGCTTGCTCGGCGATCTTGCCGAGTTCCAAAAAATTTAAATTCTGCGCGTCCCAGCCGAGGCGAAATTTTACGGTAACCGGAATAGGAGATTTAGCGACAGTCATTTCAATAATCTCCCGCGCCAACGGCAGATTTTGCATCAACGCCGCGCCGGAGCCGGAGCTGACTACTTTACGTACCGGACAGCCCATATTGATGTCGATGCAGGCAAAGTCCGTATTTTCCGCCAAAAAATCCACCGCCCGCGCAAACTCCTCAGGATTTTTGCCGAAAAGCTGCACGCCCGCCGGCCGATCGCGGCGCATCGCCAGATAACCCAGTGTTTTGCGGTTTCGCCGCGCCAAACCGGCCGTAGAAATCATTTCGGTATAGGCCAGACCCGCGCCGTGTTCGAGGCAAATCTCGCGGTACACCAGATCGGAAATGCCAGCCAGCGGCGCGGCCAGAGCTTTGCCGCGCAGCGTCAAATTGCCAAGCTTAAATTCGCCGTCCATAAGCCGATTATAATATGCTAAAATAAAGGCGTATATGCGCAAACTTTTTCTGATATTTTTTAGTATTTTACTGAGCTGCGGCGCGGCCGCCAGACCTTACGCCGCGCTGGTCAACAGCGAAGTCATTCCGCTGGCGGAATTCGAAATAGCGCTGGCCGCCGCCAAAACCACGTTGATCGATCAGAACAGCATCGATCTTGAGTCCGAAGAAGGCAAATTTATTTTGGCCACCACGCAGCGCTCGATCATCGACGACCTGGTCAATCAAATGCTGGTGCGCCAGCAGGCCGCCAAAATGAACATCGCGGTCACTTCCGCGGACGTGCAGGAGGAAATCGCCAGACTGCGCGCCGGTTTTCCTTCGCAAAAATTATTTGAGGAAACGCTGGCGCAGGAGCACATCAACTCCGCGGAATTACTTGACGGCGTGCGCTCGCGCTTGGTCGCCGAGAAAATCAAAAAAGCGCTGGCCAAAAAGACAGTTGTTTCCGACAAAGAGCTGAACAATTTTCTGGAAAACAACCAAGAGCTTTTCGCGGATCAGAGCGAATCTTCTGAAGCCAAAGAATATTTGATCCGCAAAAAAGAAAATGAGATTTACGACCGCTGGTTTGCCAAGATCCGCGGCGCGGCCAAGATCGAGATCAATCCTGACATTCTCTCCAGCGACGAGCCGTCATTGGATCTCGACAAAAAGCCTTTGCCGGACAAAACGATTTCCAATGGACGAGTTTAACCGCCTGCTGGACACGATCCGCAAACTGCGCGCGCCGGACGGTTGTCCCTGGGACAGAGTGCAGACGCATGATTCGCTCAAGCCTTATTTGTTGGAAGAAACTTACGAAGCGCTCGACGCGCTGGATAAAAAAGACCTGCCTTTATTTCAAGAGGAATTGGGCGACTTGCTTTTGCAAATAGTTTTGCACAGCGTCATTGCCGAAGAGGAAAACAACTTCACTTTTGCCGACGTGGCGCGCGCTATCGCGGACAAAATGATCCGCCGGCATCCGCATGTCTTCGCGGACACCAAAGTCAGCGGACAGGACGAGATCTGGCAAAACTGGGAGCAGATCAAAAAAACGGAAAAAAGCCAGCAGTCCGCTCAAAGCATTTTAGATTCGGTGCCGCGCAGCCTGCCGGCTTTGTTCCGCGCGGAAAAAGTGCAGAAAAAAGCGGCGCGAGTTGGATTTGACTTTACCGAAACGCGGTCGGTTTTGGAAAAGATCAAAGAAGAAATTGCGGAATATGAAGAAGCCACGCCGGAAAAACTCCTTGACGAATTCGGCGACATACTTTTTTCGCTGGTCAATCTCGCGCGTAAACTGGACCTCGACGCGGAAAGCGCGCTGCGGCAATCCACCAATAAATTTGAGTCCCGTTTTCGCCAAATAGAAAAAAAATTACGCCAGCAGAAAAAAGATTTCAAAGACTGCTCCGCGGCGGAGTTGGACAAATACTGGAACGAAGCAAAACAGAATTAGCGTACTATACTTAAAATATTTTTCCCGTAGCTGACCGAGCCGTCTTTGGCCGTGACTTTGACCACGTAAATATAAGAGCCGTTGGCCAGCGTTCTGCCGTCGGCGCCCAGCAAATCCCACTCCGGCGTCACGTACATACCGCCCAGCAAACTCGCTCCATAATCCAGTTCCTGCGCTTTGCGGCCGCGCTGATCGTAAATATAGATCCGCACATTGTCTACCGGCACGTCTATCGGAAAAGAAAAATTCACCGCCCGTTGCGCCGGATTGGGTGCGGATAGAACTTTTAAACTTTTACTGTCGCTGGAAGCGCGCGGATAAGGAGTCTTGGTCAGCGCATGATAAACACTGATAATCCCCCAGCCGTATTCCGCGGAATTACCGGCCGGTCTGGCGGTTTTCTTTACTATCTCCATAGCCTCTTGCGGTTTCAAATTTGGATCCTGGGCGCGCAGCAAGCCCATCAGACCGCTGACCAGCGGCGCGGCGTAACTTGTGCCGCTACCATTATATGAATAACCGTTATCTCCGCTATCGGTATAATAGACTGTGGAGTACATTTTTTCACCGGGCGCCATGATATCGCAGCGTTTCACGGAAAAACTGGAACGATTGCCAGAGGGATTTACACTGCCGACACTTAGCACGCTGGCATAAGCGGCTGGATAAAGCGGATTTTCACCGCCGGTATTTCCGCCGGCCGCCACAACAATCACACCGTTTTTATAAGCGTACTCGCAGACTGTCTCCAATGCTTTATCATGGGCTGGCTGCCCCAAACTCATATTTAACACATCAGCGCCTTGCTCCACGGCATATTTTATTCCAGCAATAATGTCGTCGGTCTGGCCAAGGCCTCCAGAGTTCATCACTTTGATCGGTATGATCTTGGCGTTCCAGTCCAAACCGGCTATACCCAATTTGTTATTTCCCTCAGCTGCAGCTAAGCCAGCTACAGTAGTGCCATGACTTCTGCTTCTGCCATTGTTGTCAGCATAATCATGATCATCATCTGGATCATCATCATTGTTTACAAAATCATAGCCGGGAAAAATTTTATTTTTCAGATCAGGGTGATTTAAGGAAACGCCGGTGTCTAAAATCGCGATCGTCACCGTCGCGCTGCCCGTCGAAATACCCCAGCCGGCCGGCGCGTTGATTAAGTTAAAATAGTTCTCCTGATTGGAGTAATAAGTATCATTCGGCGTCGTCTCCGTCTGTATTCTGTAAATAAAAACCGGCTGAGCGTCGGCCACTTCGGGATCGTTTTTTAATATCTCGACCAGCAGCTCTACATTTATAGTAGACGGATATTCCACGGAGTAATAATTGGCCAGAGGATCAGCAAC
>JAIRZV010000099.1 GCA_031267055.1 Candidatus Margulisiibacteriota bacterium
TTTGCCGTTTTTGACGATCAAAAAATCATCGATAAAACCGATCACACCCGTCAGCGTAAAAAGCGTCAATAAAATAATCACCTCATTAGTCAGGCGCGGCAAGCCGCTCAAATACGGCAAGAATAAAACCGCCAGCAGATCGAGTGAGGCAATGATCATCAAACCGCCCATGACCGGTGTGCCAGCTTTGGCCTGATGCCTTTGTGGGCTGCATTCACGCACGGCCTGTTTGAATTGGAAACGCCGCAAACAGCGCAAGCCTAAATAATTGATAAGAAAACTGATAAACATAGAGAACAAAAAAATTAAGAAAATTTTCACGTTATTAATTATAACATAAAAAACAAGCTATTTACCTCGATTTTTTCTTCGCCGCGGCATCCAGCGCTCGCAGGACAAAATCCCGCACTTCCGCACTGAGTCGGCGAAAGCCGGACAATAAACGCAGAGCATCGACATTGTCTTTGCTTTTGAGTCCGGATTTTTCCCGCACAAACCAGTCCAATTCCAGACCGTAAGCATTAGCGATATTCACGATTGTGGTTAATTTAGCCAGCCGTTTGCCGTGCAGCAAATTGAAATATTGGCTGTAATCCAGATCCAAATCTTCGGCGGTCTGCTCGATTGTTTTTCCGCTCTCTTTTTTCAATTGGGTCAGTCGTTTGCCGATCAATGTCTTCAGATGCTTGTCTGTGGCCTTTTCCATCTTAACACCGCCTATATAGTTTCTCTATTTATCTAGATTATTCTTATAGCAAGTATTCTATTTTTTTATATAGCACGTGTTGACAAGCTACAAACAAGCCTCTATAATGTAACGTAGTAAACGATTATTTTTAAAAGGGGGCTGTTTATGGCGAACAATTACACAGATAGTTATGACGGGATCGCAACAGGCGCTCCGCTCTCGGCAGCAAAGATGACCGCCGCGCTGAATACTAAAGAAAAGGTGGCAAATAAAAAAGATACTATAACCGCCGGTAGTTCTACAGAATATCCTTCATCTAAAGCGGTGACGGACGCTCTGGGCGGCAAGCAAGATAATATCCTCGGTGGCACGGCCAAAAATATCGTGGCTTACTCCGGCACGGCGGGAACGTTTAGCGAGTTGACCAGAGTTGCAACAACTATGGAGACCAGCGTGACTAACGCCAGCGATGACAAAATACCGACGGAAAAAGCGGTCTGTAGTATCTTGAACGGGACAAACAACGATATAGTGCATAAAAGCGGCATGGAAACTATCACCAATGTTAAAACTTTTGGCACGGCGAGTGCAGCAGCCGAACCGGTATTGGGCAAGACCAAAACAACCGACGCTGAGAATGATGGCGCGAAATTTGCCACTGAAGCGCAGGTGTATAAAAAACAGGACAAATTGACCGACGCGCAGTTAACGTTGTTGAATTCACTGGGCACTTTGAGTTTTTTCCCGAAAGGCACGATATTGGCTTTCAGCAAAACCGCTTGGGAGGATGATACAAGCGACGATTTCCGGAGGATTTGGAAAGTCTGCAATGCCGCCAATCACGCTGCTAACTCAAGCATACCCGATTTGACAAATAAATTCTTGCGCGGCGGCAACCCCGATGATTATGGCGCTACCGGCAATGGCCAAAAAACACTGTCTATAAATGAAATCCCTGCACATAGTCATACCGGCAGCGCCGAGGACGCAGGAAGCCACAGACACGATTTCTCCATACCGCGCTGGACCGGTGATGGCGGAGTAAGCGGCATTGATAACACAACAACAACTAATAAATCTGGCAATTATATTGTTGGACATAATAGGGACAATCCAGCTGATGCAGCATTTAATCTAGCTTCCAGTGTTACATACCTATTCACGGGCACAAACAACATAAGCGAAGTTTCCGCGCACGCTCATACGCTTGATATCGACAACAGCGGCGGCGGACAGGCTTTCGATGTAGTACCGGCTTATTACACTGTTATCTATATAATGAAAATAGTTTAGTCTATCCTGTGGTCATCTCAGTTACAATTAGCGGTCGTGGTCTTTTGGTTTAGCTAATCATTTCAGTCGGATCCGCACCGAATGGGCATGCGCGGTTAAACCCTCCGCTTTGGCTAAAACAGCAATATATTTTTGCGCGGCTTGCAAATCGCTTTTAGCATACTCCAGCAGTGAAGTGCGTTTGATAAAATCATCCACGCCCAGCGGTGAAGCAAAACGTGCCGTGCCGCCCGTCGGCAGGACATGATTTGGTCCGGCAAAATAATCGCCCAGCGCCACCGGAGAATACGCGCCGATAAAAATCGCGCCGGCATTGTTGATCTGTTCGGCCATGGTTTCCGCGTCTTTGAGCATTATTTGCAAATGTTCCGGCGCAATTAGATCAGCTAATCGCCCAAAATCCGCACGGTCGGTGATCACGAAAATCCCGCCGTAATTATCCAAAGATTGTTCAATAATTTTACGCCGCGGCAGTTTCTTAATCTGCCTACCCGCTTCCGCAGCCACAGCTTTAGCCAAAGCCAGACTGTCCGTGAGCAGCAATGACGAAGCTTGCGGATCGTGTTCGGACTGCGCCAGCAGATCAGCGGCGACAAATTTAGGATTGGCGGTTTTGTCAGCTAAAATCAGACAGTCCGAAGGGCCGGCCAGTTTATCAAAACCGACTGCGCCATACAGCAGTTTTTTAGCCAGCGTCACATAAACATTGCCCGGACCGGCGATCAGGTCCACGCGCGCGATGCTCTCCGTGCCGTAAGCCAGCGCCGCGACAGCCTGCGCTCCGCCGCACAAATAAATCTCGTCAATGCCCAGCTCGCAAGCCGCGGCTAGCAGCGCGGGAGGCGCGGAGCCGTTTTTATCCGGCGGAGTCACGACACAGATACGCGGCACACCGGCCAGTTTCGCCGGAATGACATTCATCAGCAAAGACGACGGATAAAAAGCCCGCCCGCCCGGCACATACACTCCGGCGGCGGACACCGGCGAATAACGCAAACCCATGCGCGATTTCCGGCCGGTCTTGGTCAGCCACGAGCGCGGCACTTGTCGCAAATGATAATCGGCAATATTTTTAATCGCCAGCCGCAGGGCTTTTAATAAAGTTTTGTCCAGTTGTCCGCGCGCCAGTTCGATCTCCAGCGGATCCACACGCAGGTTCTGCAAACGCACGCCGTCAAATTCTCGTGTGTATTTTAAAACAGCGCGGTCACCCTGCTGTCGGACATTTTGGATAATTTCCGCGACAATTTTAGTTTCCGGCCGCTGCCAGGTTAATTCGCCACGCGCGCCGATTTGCCGCAATTTTTCTTCAATGCTTTTGGTGTAAATCTTGAGCATTTATTTGACTGCCTTTTGGAGCAAAGCCGCAAAACCTGGAAAAGAAGTTTCGATGCATTTGTCGTCCGTGATCGTCGTTTCTTTTTGATTCAGCAGGCCGAATACCGCGGCGGACATGGCAATGCGGTGATCATAATGAGAGCTGATTTTCACCGGCGTGGTTATTTGCAACTCCGGACTGCCGTCAATGACAAAACCGTCACTGGTTTCCGCCGCGGAGACGCCAAAACTCTTCAACGTCTCCACGACCGTTTTGATCCGGTCTGATTCTTTTACACGCAGCTCCTCAGCATTTTTAACCACAGTCCGGCCTTTGGCCAGCGCGGCCGCCACGGCAAAAATCGGCGCTTCGTCGATCATGCGCAGCAGTAATTCTCCGCCGACTTCCACAGCTTTGAGCGGCGAATGCACAATTTGCAAATCCGCGGCCGGCTCGCCGGAAAGCATTTTTTTATTTTGCCAGGTTATTTTTGCGCCCATTTTTTTCAAAACATCGAGCAGACCGATGCGTGTGGGATTGACGCCCACATTTTTAAGCAGCAGCTTGCTACCGGGTACGATCAATGCTGCCACAATAAAAAACGCCGCGGCGGAGAAATCACCCGGGATTTTGATTTTCAAACCGCCTTTGAGTTTATGTTTGCCGTTCGGCAAAGTAACCTTGTGCTTGCCGTTTGGCAGTGCAGTAATCCGCAGTTTGACGCCAAAAGTTTTGAACATGCGCTCGGTGTGGTCGCGGGACAACGCCGGCTCGGTAACACTGGTCTCTCCACGCGCATACAGACCGGCCAGCAAAATCGCGGATTTGACCTGTGCGGAAGCCAGTGGCGACTCGTAAGCAATGCCGACAAGCTGTTTGGTGTTTTTATTATTGACGATGACCAGCGGCGCTTTGTCGCCGTTGAATTCCGCGCCCATGCGGTGCAACGGCTCAATGACCCGTCCCATCGGCCTTTTTTGAATAGATTCGTCACCGGTCAGTTTGGCGGTAAAATCCTGTCCGGCCAGCACGCCAGCCAGTAGCCGAAAAGCCGTGCCGGAATTCCCAACATCCATTTGCCCGTCTGGTTTGCGCAAGCCTTTGAGGCCATGGCCTTTGATGAGCAGTTTGTCTTTTTTGTCCCGACACTCCACGCCCAGCATTTTGAAAATTTTCAGCGTATGCAGACAATCCTGCCCGCGCAAAAAACCGCCGATCTCCGTCTTGCCGTCGGCCAGCGCCGCCAGGATCACCGCGCGATGCGAGATAGATTTATCTCCGGGCATCGTGAGCGCGCCGCGCAAACCTTTTTTCGCGCCGGTGATTTTCATACGGCTTTTTTTATCCTTTGGGCCAAGGCCAGAATTTCCTTGTAACGGCTTTTGGCTTTGACGCGGTTGGCGATCAGCCGCGCTGTGCTGATATAAATCTCGTCCACCACTTCCAGGCCGTTTTCCTGCAAAGTTTTGCCGGTCGCCACCAGATCCACGATCACATCGGACAGGCCGTCGAGCGGCGCCAGCTCCACCGAGCCGTACAATTTAATCAGCTCTACATCTATATCCAGCTTTTCCTGAAAATATTCCGTCGCGGAATTCAAAAATTTGGTCGCCACACGCAGTCCAGCGCGCAAAGTGTCTTTGCGGTACGCACCCTTGAGCGTGGCTACGACCAGACGGCAATAACCAAATTTCAAATCCAGCAGCTCGGTGATTTTGTGGCGGCCTTCTACCAAAACATCTTTACCGGCTATGCCTAAATCAGCCGCGCCGTACTCCACATAAACCGGCACATCAGCCGGACGCACGATCAGAAAACGGCACTTTTTATCCGCATCGGTGAATTCCAGTTTACGCGAAATATCGTCCGCCGCCGGCACACGCAGGCCGACCTTGCGGAAAACTTTCAAAGCTTCCGACAGCAAGTAACCTTTGGACAAAGCAATTGTCAGCATTTTTATCCTCTTTTTATTCTTTCTGCGCCGCCA
The DNA here is from genome assembly GCA_031267055.1 of Candidatus Margulisiibacteriota bacterium. GTDB lineage: Bacteria > Margulisbacteria > Termititenacia > Termititenacales > Termititenacaceae > Termititenax. The sequence goes on from JAIRZV010000099.1 coordinate 5,287, forward strand.
AAGCCAGCAGCAATTTGTCCAGATTGAACGCGAAGCCGACCGCCGGCCTCTGGCGGCCAAACACCGCGCAAAGATTATCGTAACGTCCGCCGGAGCCAAGAATGTAGCCCATCTCCGGCACAAAACATTCAAAATACAAGCCGGTGTAATAATCCAAATCCACAGACAACAATTCGGACAAACGCGGCAAACGTCCCAGCGCGGCAAAATCCTGACGCTGCAAAGCTTTGCGCTGTTTAGCCGGCAGACGCTGTATCTGTCCGGCATTGGTCTGTTCGATACGGTAATTTTTCAAACCGCTTGTCCGCAAAACATTTTCCGCCAATTTCAAAATTTCCTGATCGCCGCGCGCGCCAGACACCCCGAGCAGCTCCACACCGATCTGGTGGAATTGCTGATTTTGGCCGATCTCCAGCTGCGCGGCGCGGTACACATCGCCGGAATAATAAAAACGCAGCGGGCCATTTTGTTCGCGCAAACGTGTGCCAGCCACGCGCGCGATCTGGGTGGTAATGTCTGGCCGCAAAATCATTTGTGTGCCTCTATGGTCAAAAAAACGATATGCCGTGGTTTTCAAATGTTCGGGCAAACCGGCGCTCAATCTGTCGTATTCTTCAAAAGTCGGAGTAACAATTTCCGCATAGCCAGCGCGTTCCAGCAGATTGGTAATTTTTTGCAAAATCTCGCGGCGCGCGGTAACTTCCGGCGGCAGTAAATCTTTATTCATGCAACGCTCCGGCCAATTGCCGCGCTTCCTGCGCCACAGTTTCAGGCAAAAGCCCGATCAATTCCGTTCCTTTAATTTTCACGCCGGCTCCTTCGGCCAGATTTTTGACATAAGCCAAAACTTTTTCCGGACTGGTAATTTCCGGCGCACATAGATTCAGGCTGACTTGCGCGCAGCCGCGGGACGCTAAATACAAACCCAGAGCCTTGACTCCGCGCAATCCGCTGTAGCGCTCACGGACGCGGTCGGCAATTTTTTTGGCGACAGCAATATCCACCGTCGCCAGATCAATATTGTAAGCAACCAGATAATTCCGCGCACCCACACAAACCATACCAGCTGTCTGATGCGCGTTATTATAACTTTTGCGGCGAACATCGGCAAGATTTTTAGTGGCCGGCTCCAGTGCGGCCTGCTCATAAAACACGACTGGCACATTGAGTTTTTGGATTTCCGCACCCAGCTCATGAGCCAAACGCACAGCGTCATCCAGCCCCGCCTGCCAGACCGGAACGATCGGCAGGACATCGACCACGCCCAAACGCGGATGCACGCCCTGCTGCGCGCGCAGGTCTAAAATCTCAACGGCTTTTTTTACCAGCGCCAGTCCGGCGGACAAAATCGCCTCGCGCGTCCCGATATAAGTAAAAACACTGCGGTTGTGGTCAGGGTCGCTGGAATAATCCAAGATTTTCAAATTTTTAAGCGGACGAATAACGTCCAGCAAAATCTCTATCTTTTTTTTATCGCGCCCTTCGGAAATATTGGGGACGGACTCAAAAATCGGCATGCTTAATTTTACATCAAAAATACTTCGCGCGAATAGGAGAATCTACGCGCCGTCCAGTCGCGCTGGTTTCGATACGATAATTTCGTGGATATACTGTAACCATGACCGCGCCGTCGGTGTCCGTGCGCCAGATATTGCCCCAGACACTCAATCTGTCCAACGCTTCTTTATTGGGGTGGCGGTACTTGTTATTCGCGCCGCAGGAGATGATCGTATTATCCGGCCTCACCGCCGCTAAAAACTCCGCGCTGGAAGAAGTTTTACTGCCGTGATGTCCGGCCTTGAGCAAATCCGCTTCCGGCAAAATATCCAAAAAATTTTCTTCCGCCACAGCCTCGGCGTCGCCGGTAAACAGTGCACGGAAATCTCCTTGCGTCAGCACAGCGAAAATGGAATTATTATTTTCATTTTTTTCGTCAATCCGCGTGGCGCGATGTATTTCCACAAAAGGCAGTTCACCATTTAAATATTTGGCTTTGTCCGTTAGCTGTCCCGCCAGCCATTCCGGCGCGCTATCCGGTAAGACCAGAGTTTTGATCCGCGGCAAATCCAACAATCCGTTGTAATGATCGGCGTGTGCGTGCGTCAGCAAAACATCCGGCCAAGCAACACCAAGCTTCAGCAAAGTCTGCCTGAGTGTCTCGCCAGCCGCACTGCCGGATTCCGAGCCGCAGTCTATGACCAACGCTTTTTTGCGGCACGTCAAGAGTATACAGTCGCCCTGCCCGACATCGAGAAAAATGACGCGCAAATTATGCGGTCCGGGATACCAGCACCAGCCCAGAATAAACACGCTTAAAATCAATGTGTATTTGCCGAGTCGGCGCGGCCAGAGCGCGAAAACAAAAGACCAGCCGGAAGCCAGAAAAAGCAATGCCAGCGGAATTTGCGGCAGATCAATATAGGTGTGCGCAAAAATGCCGACCAGCCAGTCCAGCAAAACAAAAAGCCCGTAACTCACAGTGTTCAAGAGCATCGCCAGCGGCAGGGACAGCAGGCCGACAAACGAAGAAATAAAGCCCAGATAAGTCAGCGTTTCTACCCATGGCAGGACCAGCATATTCAAAAACAAGGCGCCTAGCGAAACACCACCGAAATAATAAACACACAGCGGCGTGGTCAGCAGCAGCGGCGCGGTGGACACGGCGACCAGCTCGCGAAAAAAACGCGGCAGGAAATTTAGCCTCTCGGTTAAGACCGGCACGAGAAACAGCAAAGAAAAAGTCGCGGCAAAAGACAATTGAAAGCCGACGTCAAAAATCAGCAGCGGATCCCAGAGGCATAAACCCAGACCAGAAAGTATCAGCGTATTGTAAGCGTCCGTTCGACGCCGCACTGTCCTGCCCAGCAAAGCGATCTCGGCCATGAGTCCGGCGCGGCCTACTGACGGTCCGGCGCCTACCGCAAAGATAAATAATACATTGACCAGCGTGATCAGCCAGAAAGACGGCCACGGTCGCAAGCGCAAACAGCCGCTTAAACTTTGCAGTAAAGCCACGAACAAGGTGATATGCATTCCTGAAACGACCAGTAAATGGATCACACCAGCGCGGCGATATTCCGTCATGGTGTCGCTGTCGAGCGCCGCAGAAGCCGCGCCAAACAAAAACGTGCACATTATCCGCGCTTGTTCCTCCGGCAAAGTCTGCTTCTGCACCTGCACAAATCTGTTCTTGTAATCTATGGCCAGACCGAACAGCGAGCGCCGCGCCTGACGCTCCGCAATATCGCGTGCGTCGGCATTCAAACGCAAAGCATAACCATGCGTATACAAATAATCATCATAACCGGTGATAAAAAAATTACGTTTGAGGCGCAGCGGAAACAAACGATATTTTCGCAAAGTGAGTTCGTCGCCGTAACGCAGATTTTCCACGCCGCGCAAACGCGCCATGATTTTGTAGCCATTTGCGCGCGCCGTAAAAACCGCTGTGTCTTCTTTATATTGTATGTCAGAAACAACACGCAGGCGTAGGATTTCCGGCCGCCAATTCTCTGCCGCGGCCAGTTTAGCCGCCAGTGCTGCTTGATGATAACCGGTGCGCGCCAGACCAAAAAACAAAAACAGGAGAAAAAACCAGCGCCAGTATTTACGCCGATGGCAAAACAGACAAAGTCCGGCCAAAAACAAAACCGCATAAATATTGAAGCTCGCGGCCAAAAAAACACCAACGAAATAAAACAAAACCGCTAAAATAATGTGCATATTTAATTCTCTCTGTCTGCTAAAAAGCCGTATTTTTTCTTCGGCGGCTCTGGCACAACCGGATCAAGGATTTCATTTATAACTTTGAATATGTACTGGATTTGCTCATCATAAGTCTTAAATTTTGTTTCCTGACGCAGGATAATCTCCTCAATTTTGCGCTGTAAATCTTTGTGTGTAAGCATAATCTGCCGTAGTTTGGTAAAAGTGCGCATAATTTGAATGTTGACCTGTATGGCCCTCGGACTGCTTAAAATGCTAGACAACATCGCAACGCCTTGCTCCGTAAAAGCATATGGCAAATATTTAATGTTTGTGCCTTTTCCTTTTTTCAAGGTTCCATTTTGGAACCTTGAAAGTTCGGCTTCTTTAAGTGTCAGTTGAAACATAAAATCAGCCGGAAAACGTTCCAGATTTCTTTTAACCGCTTTGTTCAAGTTTTTAGTCAAAACACCATACAAATTGGCCAGATCTCTGTCCAGCATTACTTTCCTGCCACGAATTAACAAAATCCTGTTTTCTATGATCTTTTCCGGCACCAAAACCATTTGTTTTTTCATACACTTGCTCCTTTCTTAATTTAAACCTACAAAAACTTCCAACATTTTTGCCTGCGGAACTTCACAAGCGGTAGCGCCGTGAAGTGACGCCTAGCCATCGGCTTGGTTAGCCGACGACACTTCTGCGGCGACTTGTGGTCGCACGCAGTCGCAAGCCTGCGAAGTGGCCGCCGTAAGTCTTTACAAAAACTTCGAACTTTTTTGCCAAGTCATATATAGGTAATATTGCAAGAAAAATGCCAAGTCGCGCTTAACGTCGCCAATTATATTGGCTTGTTAAGCGCGACCCAGCCGTCGGCTCGGTCAGCCAACGACACTTCTTGCGGCAACTTGTGGTCGCACGCAGTCGCAAGAACGCGAAGCGTCCGAAGTGTGAAGTTAAAGCTGAAGTAAAAATATGCTAATATCTTTTCCCCATGCTGGAAACTTTGAATGACAAACAAAAAGAAGCCGTGCTGTATACCGAAGGTCCGCTTATGATCATCGCCGGCGCCGGCAGCGGCAAAACGCGCGTCTTGACCACGCGAATCAAATATTTGCTGACGGAAAAAAATATTTTCCCCGATCGTATTTTGGCCGTCACATTTACCAACAAAGCCGCGCGGGAAATGGAAACACGGATCGGCGCCAAACTGCCGTGGATCGGCACATTTCACCATATTTGCGGCAAGATACTGCGCCGGCATATTCATTTATTGTCTGGCTACAGCAGTAATTACGTTATTTACGACGACGCTGATCAGATGGCCGTGGTCAAAAATATTTTGCGCGCGCAAGGGCTGGACGAGAATAAAAAAATTACGCCGGCTAAAGTCTTGCAGCAAATCGGTCAAGCCAAAAACAAAATGCTTTCGCCGCAGGAATACGCCGCTGGCGCGCAATATGATGTGCAGGAAATGATCGCGAAAATTTACCAACAATATCAAGATACCTTGCGTCAAAATAACGCTGTGGATTTTGACGATATGCTGCTTTTAGCTATTGAATTGCTGCAAATAAATCCTGAAATTTTGGCGCGCTATCAGGAACAGTTTGAATATATTTTGGTCGATGAATATCAGGACACCAATCGCGCGCAATACACGCTCATTCAACTGTTGGCCGCCAAACACCAAAACATTTGTGTCGTCGGCGACAATGACCAAAATATTTATTCCTGGCGCGGCGCAGACATCACCAACATTTTAAATTTTGAGCAAGACTACCCTCAAGCCAAAGTCGTTTTGCTGGAGCAGAATTACCGCTCGACAGCCAATATACTCAACGCCGCCAATGCGGTCATCAAAAACAATTCTTTGCGCAAAGAAAAAAATCTCTGGACCGACAAACCCGGCGGTGAAAAATGCAGTTTTGTTTTGACCGGCTCAGAAACCGAAGAAGCTGTGTACGTGGCAGACCTGGTGGAAAAACTGCGTGCGCAATATGGTCTGAACAATTTTGCGGTATTTTACCGCATCAACGCTCAATCGCGTATTTTTGAAGATGTTTTTAACAAGCGGCAAATTCCTTACCGGCTGATCGGCGGTGTGCGTTTTTACGCACGCAAAGAAGTCAAGGATATTCTGGCCTATTTGCGGCTGATCGTAAATCCGCAGGACAGCGTGTCTTTGCAACGCATTATCAATGTGCCACCGCGTGGCATCGGCGACAGAACAATCGCCAAATACGCGCAGCTGGCCGCGCAAAACGGCGTCAGTTTGTTTGATATACTTGGCGCGGAGACGACGGATCTGAATAAACGCGCCGCACAATCTACATCAGCATTCAAGAAACTAATTCAAGATTTACAAAATCTTGAGCTGCCGCTGTCGGAATTCATCGACACCGTTATTCGCAAATCCGGCTATCATGAATTACTGGCCGCGTCAGCCGATGAAAGCGATTTTGAACGTCTGGAAAACGTTTTGGAATTAGTCAGCATTTCCCGTGAATACACATCCGCCGAGGCTAGTGGCCGGCAGGCTCTGGCGGAGTTTTTGGAACAACTCAGTTTGATGACCGACGCGGACAATACCAAAACCGAAAGCGGCGACGCGGTAACCCTGATGACCATTCATAGCGCCAAAGGTCTGGAATTTCCGGTAGTGTTTTTGACCGGCCTGGAAGAAAAAGTCTTGCCGCATTTCCGTTCACTGACCGAAACGGTGCAGCTGGAAGAAGAGCGGCGGCTTTGTTATGTGGCGATCACCCGCGCGCAGGAACAATTATTTCTTTCCGCCGCGCGCATCCGCTCGCAGGCCGGCGAAACCAGTTACAATGAAATCTCGCGCTTCGTCGCGGAAATCCCTGCCGAACTTTTGGACAAAAAAGAAACAGCCGCACGTCTTTTTGGCGGATACACAGATTATCTAAACGCCAGCGTATCGCAAACTAAAATCCAGCCGCGCGCGAATAGACCAGCGGCTGCGCCAGTCAAAACCATTCAGCATTATACTGTCGGCGATACTGTCCTGCACGATACATTTGGTGAAGGGCGAGTCTTAAAAGTTTTTGGCAAAGGCGCGGAGCAGGCCCTCGAAATACAATTCGCCCGCGCGCGCAAATCCCTCCTGGTCAAATACGCTAAGATGAATAAGTTATAAGGTAATTATACCCGCGCTGGCAAACCCTGCGCTTGCAAATATTTTTTGATCTGCGCGATTGATAATTCTTTGTAATGCAGCAGCGAGGCCAGCAGCGCCGCGTTGCAGTACCGCAAAGCTGCGGCGATATGCTCCAGTTTGCCTGCGCCACCGGAAGCGATCACCGGAATATTCACAGCCTGCGCTGCCGCTTCTAGCAGCGCACAGTCATAGCCGTCTTTGGTGCCGTCGCGGTCCATTGAGGTCAGGAGTATTTCGCCGGCGCCCAAACTCTGGCCTTTTTTGAGCCACTCCAGCGCGTCCAGACCGGTCGGCGTGCGGCCGCCGTGCGTGTACACTTCCCATTTATTTGGCGTGGTCTGACGAGCATCGACAGCCAGTACAATACATTGCGCGCCGAACATTTCCGAACCCTGCCGGATCAAATCAGGATTTTGTACCGCCGCGGTGTTCAGAGAAATTTTGTCCGCGCCAGCTTTGAGCAACGCGCGCATCGTGTCCGTGTCACGTATGCCACCGCCCACTGTAAATGGGATAAAAACTTGCTCGGCCGTGCGTTCGACAATATGCAACAGGATTTCCCGCGCGTCGCTAGAAGCCGTGATGTCCAAAAACACCAACTCGTCCGCGCCTTCTTGGTCGTAAAGCTTGGCCAGCTCGACCGGATCGCCAGCGTCACGCAAAGCGACGAAATTTGTGCCTTTGACCACACGACCGCCGGTTACATCCAGGCAGGGAATGATGCGTTTTTTTAAAGTCACAAAATTAGTTCTCCGTAGCCACGGCAAAAATCCGCGTAAGCCATCGGCTGTTTGCCAGCCGGTTGCACCGTCACGATCTCCAAGCCGGCTGCGGTGCGCCGCGTCTCCAAAATTTTTACTCGCTTGCCTTTGTGCAGCACGTAGCCGCCGAACGCGCGCACTTTATTGTGAATTTGCCGCGGCGTCTCGCCTTGAGCGATCAGCGTGTCTGCTTTACT
>JAIRZV010000128.1 GCA_031267055.1 Candidatus Margulisiibacteriota bacterium
GTGACCGGCGACGATGTACAGCGTCTGGCCAATGAGATTTTTATCAAAGAAGATTTGCAGCTCACCGCCATCGGCAATTTCGCCAAAGGCGGATTTTTTCAGGAGTTGGACTGCTGAGCGTTAAGCAGGCACACCGTAGTAATGCCATGCTATATGTTCAGGCTTTTTGAGCCGCTTTTCGTTGCTGTTTGTTGCGAATTTATTATGTTATTTCTTAAACTACTTCCTTGAAATTGGAGCAGGGTGGCGTTTACACAGTTAAGTTTACACTCTTAGATTATTCTCATTTTCCTGCAACAAACGTTCAAAACTTGCGATAAATTACTGAATGGTACGCTAACATAATATAAGGAAACACATTATGCAGATCGCTGTCAAAGAAAAAATAAAGCCAATTAGGAATGTCGCCACGTCACATCTGCTGGGAGACAAGGCAGACCAGCAGCTTTTATATCATCTTAGACAATATATGAAAAATGCGGAAGATAGAGAGTACAAGCCAGGTATAAAGAGCCCTAAAGACTTTCCGCTTACAGACGAGGTAGGCGAACTAATTAAGAATGAAGCAGGCAAGGTAAAAACTATTAGAGTGAAACGTCTAGCAGATCGGCTTAACAGGATAAAGAACAAAAAAGAGGAGGAACTTACTGAAACACAAAAAGAGATAAGAAGATCATGGGACAGCCTGAAAGACAATCGCAATGATTGGTCTGATACTGACATTTTATATTACTTGCGGCAGTATATGAAAAATGCGGAAGACAAGGAATATCAACCAAAGATGACTAGTAATAAAAGTTTTCCACTCACGGATGAAAGAGGATACTTGATCAAGGACAAAACAGGCAAGATGAAAACTATAAAAGTGAAAGACTTATCACAGAGGATTGGGAGGTTCAAATATAAAATAAAGCACAAAAAGGAAGGAAAGCTAGATGAAACACAAAAAGAGATAGAAAGACTGTTGAACAGCTTGAAATATAATCAGGATGAAGATTGGGTTGACGCTGAAATTTTATATTATCTGCAACAATATATGAAAAATACGGAAGATAGAGAGTACAAACCCAAAAGTAAAAGTCCTGACAGCTTTCAACTTACGGACGAAAGAGGAAACCCGATTATAGACAACGAAACAGGCAAGGCGAAAGCTATGAATATAGGAAACCTAACGCAGAGGATTAGAATCTTCAACAGAAGAATAAAGAACGAATCAAATAAAGAAGAACTTAACGAAACACAAAAAGAAATAAAAAGACTGTGGGATAGTCTGAAAGAAAATATCGATTATTGGTCTGATGCTGACACGCTATATTACTTGCAACAATACATGAAAAATGCGGAGAAGAAAGAATACAAACCAAGTATAATTAACCCTGAAAGCTTTCCACTCACAGATGAGAGTGGAGCATTAAAAGTTGATGAAGAGACAGGCGCGGTGAAAACTATAAAAGTGAAGCGCTTAGCAGAGAAGATTAGCCGCTTCAAGGACAATATAAAGAACAAAAAAGAAGACGAGCTTGACGAAACACAAAGAGAGATAAAAAAGCTGTATGATGATCTGAAAAACAATACCGATTATTGGCCTGATTCTAATGTTCTATACTATTTACAGCAGTATATAAATAATTCAGAAAATAAAGAGTACAAGCCAAGTACAATTAGTCCTGAAACCCTTTCATTCTTGGACGAGACAGGCATAAAGAGAACTATAAAAGTGAAACGCCTATCACAGAGAATTAGAGATCTCATAGAAAAAGACGAGCTTACTGATACACAAAAAGAGATAAAAAGACTGTGGGACAGCCTGAAAAACAATCGTAGAGACAAAACTGATGATAATCTTCTATATTACCTGCAGCAATATACGAAAAATGCTAATGATAGAAAGTATAAACCAGTAATAACACAGAACAACAAAAGTTTTCCGTTCATGAATGATTTAGGCAAGCCAATTAAGGATGAGACAGGCAAAACACAAACTATGAAAGTTTACGTTCTGGCTATGAAGCTTGTGCACTTCAAAGATAGAATAAGAGACATAGAGAGCCTTAATGAAACACAAAGAGAAATAATAAGGTTATTGGATAGTCTGAAAGACAATAAAAAAGGTGCTAAGTCTGCCGGAGAGACCAGCAACTCGGGCACAATATTCCCAGCCGTCTACAAACCCACCGGCGAGGAGCATACAGACGGCCTGTCAAATACGCGCGTCATTATAGACTACTCCAGTCCGGCCAAACGCGGTATTGTTTTCTTGCGCGGCGGCCGCCTTGTGGATCTGACCGACCACACTAATATTTATGATCGCGCGCAATTCGGTCCCGACAATTCTCCCAGACATGAACATATAGAAATACCTGCGCCGTCCGTCAGCCGGTCGGACATAGAACACGGGCTTTATGTTTTTACCCGTCGTCTGTATGATGACCTGACCGGCATGACGGATTTTTCCAGCGTCATTTCCGGCTGGAACAAAATGTACTCTGATCCGCAGAAAATAAACGAAAATCCTGACCTGCACACACTGGCCGAAGCGGAAGACTCGCTTTTGCGTCTGGCAGAAATGCCTCTATTCACCGTGGAGGAAAAAGACGCTCTGCTGTCCGCTTATGACGCGGCTTGCGTGGAAGTCGCAAACGCCGAAGAACTTGCCGACGATCCGCAAAACTGGCCGCGTTGTGTCGAATTGTCCGCTCTCTATGACCGCCTGACGCTGAAATATAACGCGGCTTTGTTTAACGCTTATCTGCAAATACTAAAAGACCGTTCTGCAGAGCTGGATAAATTGTTGCAATATGTCGGTGGACGGATTGAGACCAATCGTCTGGCCGGAGCGAGTGTCTTGGCGGCGGCGGAACAGGCACGCAGAATTTATTTCTGGCTCGAGCTGATACGCAATGGTGTGCTCGACAGTGCGGAAAGATACGCGGAATATTACAAGCAATACCGGCAGGAAGCCACGCAATACAACGCCGAACTGCCTATGGCCGATGTACGCGGGATCATCCGCGCCAATCTGCCGGCCAGACGGGAACGGGTCATCCGGCTCATTCGCCGCGACCTTTTGTCTCTGGGCAACGAGGCGCAGGATTTCCGTGAACACATCACGCACGCGACGGAACAGCTCGCTATTGCCAAAACTGCTTCCGGTCAAAACGCAAATATTGCTACAGACGATATGACCAGTTCAACAATCGACCAATAATTTAACGCCTGTTTGTAGAGCGAATATTTTGCCGTAAGCGTGTCGTGAACACTCATTAGCGCGGGTAAAGATATTCGCCGTGCTGTCAGAACAAAGGACGCGCATCGATTTTTTCAGGAGTTGGACTGCTAGATTTTTTAATGATAATCCACAATTTCAACATTGTAAGCATTGTTATCTACCCAGTTAAAGCAAATCCGGTATTGGTCATTTATGCGGATTGAGTATTGTCCGGCGCAGTTGCCGCGCAGTTTTTCCAAACGATTTGAAGGCGGAATATTTAGTTCATGAATCTGCCCTGAACGATTGAGCATGGCTAGTTTAATAATCGCGTTTTTGTAAATAGAATCGGGAAATTTTTTGCAGTGTCCAATTTCAAATATTTTTCTGGTGTCTTTGCAGGCGAAAGATTTAATCATAGCGAAAATTATCCAACTTTGCGTTTTGGCGCTTGTTTTTTTGGCACAAGATAACGGATAGGAGCAATTTGCCGCAATTCGGGAGCAATAGTTTGTCTGGCTTTGATCAGCTCAAAATCCATTTGCAAGCCGCTAAAATATCCTGCGGTCAAACCGAAATATTTACACAACCGTAAATCTGTGTCAGCGGATACTCCGCATTTGCCGTTGATAATGTTGCTAATGCGGTTTTGCGGAATACCCAGAGCTTTAGCCAAATTATTTTGGGATAAACCGAGCGGTTTAATAAATTCTTGTTCTAAAACTTCGCCGACAGTGGGCACATTATTTCTCATCTCAGGACTCCTTTAGTTTATTGTTATACATTATACGTATAACGTATAATAATGTCAAGGTTTAAGAAGCGCGTATATTCATGTCTCGCTTACGTTCGACACCCCACCAGTCTGCCGCTTACGCGCCAGCCAGCCTCCCCTTGGTAAGGGGAGGCAGCCAGTAGAGGCGTTGCATGCAACGCCTCTACTGGTGGTGGGGTGTTTCGCCACAGGCGAAACATTGAGAAATCACTATAACATCACTACGGAATATCTTTCCAAGAGCTGGATTGCTAGACCTCAAACACGCTATATGTAGCGTAAGCACACCATATATAGCGTGTGTTTGATTTATTATAAGCTGATTTTTTTGAAACTTACACCCCAAAGTTACGATATCTAACTGTTATGTATAAAAAACAAATTAGCGATAAAAGTAATGTAAGACGCGCTGGGATAAGCGCTGAACAAACCTTGTGTGAAATGGTAGTCTGGAGTTTTACAAATGAATATTTGCCATTTCGGAAAGGAGCAGATATCCCTGACTATGAAAAAAATCTGGTAATAAGATGGGGGTATGTACAAAACTTTTATAAATCTCCTGACAATCCCTTACGCGAACGTATAAATAATATAAAAAGATTATTCAAAATTAATCTTACCAGCCCTGAACAAACCCTGTGTGAAATGGTGGTTTGGAGTTTTACAAATGAATATTTACCGCGTGGAAGAGGAGCAAATGTTCCTGACTATGAAAAAGATTTGGCACGGAGATGGAATGGTGTACAAAACGTTCATAAATCTCCTGACAATCCCTTACGCGAACGTATAAATAAAATAAAAGGATTATTCAAAAGTAAACTTACCAACCCTGAACAAACCTTGTGTGAAATGGTTGTCTGGAGTTTTACAAATGAATATTTGCCACTTCGGAAAGGAGCAGATATCCCTGACTATGAAAAAAATCTGGCAATAAGATGGGGGTCTCTACAAAACGGTCATAAATCTCCTGACGATCCCTTACGCGAACGTATAAATAAAATAAAAGGATTATTCAAAAGTAAACTTACCAGCCCTGAACAAACTTTGTGTGAAATTATTGTCTGGAGTTTTACGAATGAATATTTGCCGCTACAAAGCGGAACGAATGTTCCTGACTATGAAAAACATCTGGCGGACAGATGGAATAATATACTAAAGAGATATAAATCTTCAGACAATCCCTTGCGTGAACGGATAGATAGCATAAATTCTTTGTTTAAGAGAAAAAGAAATAATGGAAATCGTCATCTTGATATCCGCTCTGCCACAATGGATCAACTGGAGCCGCTGGCGCAGGAGCCGCGCGAGATAATTTATCATAAAGATTTTTTGAAACAGGGCACGGCTATTTTAGAGAGTTATTTTCGGACGGACCAGACCAACGGTTTTAATCCGGACGGATTTAACACGCCGGATAATACGCCGAAACATCGCAAAAATTATTTTGATCAGAGTTTTACGCCGGAAGAAAATCAGCAGGCTGTGGAATATGTTTTATATGAAGACATTCAGGATTTATTGCGGTCTATCCAAAGCAAAACAAATTTTACTCTGCCGAAACCCAATCAACGCCGAACGCCGCCGGTCAGAGAGATTCATAATGAAAATACCGCGCTTCACTCCATAGCCGACGCTCTGGATATTGTGCAGGAATATGCGGGCTGGATAACTGACGCGGATTACAAATTATTGCAAAACGCCTATCTGGAAGCCGCCGCAGAACCGGCGAATATGGAAAAATGCCGCGAATTAGTGAATGTATTAAAAGAATTGCAGATACAGTATTTAGAAGATAAATTTGCGGCTTTTTGTCTGGTTTTGGAAGATAACTATAAGGCTATCGACGCGATGTTCGGTGAAATGATAAAAAATCCTGAAACCACTTTTGAACAATATGTTACTATTTCCGGCGTGCTTTCAATGTTAAGTTTGTTCTTGAGCGATCCGGCTCCGGAAAAAATCAGAGCTTTGCGTATAGATTTTAACAATCATTCTGCCCAGACTAAAAAATACTGGCGAAAAATTATGGAGCAGGTGGAGCTGCTTGTCCATAACTAATGTCTAATACTATAATCAAAGTCAATTTTTAAGCACGGAGAAAAAAATGGAAGTCCTCATCAAAAAACTCCCCGGCGCGGACGATTTGCCGGCCATGCAATACATGACCGCACAGGCGGCGGGCATGGATATTTACGCTGCGGTGACCGAGCCGGTCGTTTTGGCGGCCAACGAGACGAAACTGATCCCGACTGGCTTTCAAATGGCTTTGCCGGCCGGCTATGAGGCGCAGGTGCGTCCGCGCTCCGGTCTGGCGCTCAAAAAAAATATCGGCGTGCTGAATAGTCCGGGTACGATCGACGCGGATTATCGCGGCGAGGTCGGTGTGATCCTGACCAATTTTGGCCGCGAACCTTTTACTGTGCGGCGTGGCGAGCGCATTGCCCAGATGGTCATCGCGCCGGTGGCCAGAGCGGAGTTGAAATTTGTTTCTGAATTGCCGGATTCCGCGCGCGGCGCCGGCGGTTTTGGCTCTACCGGCGCTGGCGGCGGCAAGCCGCTTTAGATTTTTATGCTGGAGATCAAATACCTTTGCCATGCTTGTTTTTTGGTTTCGTCAGACGATGGCCTGCGTATTTTGACCGATCCGTACAGCGGTTTTCTCGGTTACGTTTTACCGGAGGTCGCGGCGGACATTGTTTTGGTTTCGCGCAATCACGCCGAACATAATTGTGTCGAGGCGGTTGGCGGCCAGCCGGCGGTTATTCAAGGCGCAGGTTACCGCGAATTAAATTGGGTCAAGATCCGCGGCATTTCGGTACAGGCGCCAGGCCAGCCGCATAGCGCCGTCACGATTTTTTGCTGGGACATGCAGGCGGTGCGTTTTTGTCATCTTGGCGCGCTCGGCTCCCTGCCGGATCAGGAATTGCTGGCGCAGATCGGGCCGGTCGATGTTCTGTTTTTCCCGAGCGGAGGCGGAGAGGTTTGGTCGCCGCAAACGGCCGCCCAGGTTTTGCGCCAAATACCGTATAAGTATGCGGTGCCCATGTTGTACCGCACACTGCACAATACTCGTCCGGCCTGCGATCTGGCGGAGTTTCTCGCGCTGCAAAAAAATATTATAATCCCTGAACCAAAAAACATTCTGCGCTTGCAGCGGCAGGATTTTAAAAACGAACCGCAGGTGGTCTGTTTGGAATATTTGCCGGAGGGAAAAAATGAAAAGTAAAGAATTATTGGGCGGTCAAGCCTTGATCGAAGGCGTCATGATGAAAGGCAGTCAGGCTTTGGGCTATGCTGTTTACGCGCCGCACGGCCGCTTGGTCGTGGAGCGTCAGGAATACACGCCGTGGAAAAAGAAATTCCCGTTTTTAGGCTGGTTTTTCCTGCGCGGTTTTTTTAATCTTATTGAAATGTTAAATCTCGGTGTCAAGGCGTTGGATTTTTCTCTGCGCGTGGCTATGCCGGAAGAGTCGGCCAAGCAGTCTAAATACGAAATGCCGATCTCGCTGGCGATTTCTTTTTTGCTGGCTTTTGGCCTCTTCATTTTTTTGCCGGCCTTTTTTTTCGCACGCCTGCAAAATGTTTTTAGTAATGTGCTACTTCTAAATCTGCTAGAAGGCGCGGTGCGCATTTTGATTTTTATTGTTTTTTTGCTGACGGCCGGTTTTTCGCGGGACATGGTGCGGGTTTTCGGTTTTCACGGCGCGGAACACAAGACCGTGCACGCTTACGAAGCCGGCGAAAAATTGACAGTGGAAAACGTGCAGAAATATTCCACACTGCATCCGCGCTGTGGCACTTCGTTTTTACTCGTGGTTTTTGTCGTTTCTATAATTGTCCTGGCGTTTTTTGGCCGCACGGCGTTGCTTTCCCGTCTGTTGATCAAATTGCTGATGCTGCCGGTCGTGGCCGGTTTGAGTTATGAGCTGGTGCGTTTGGTTTGCCGTCTGCCGAAATTTTTGGCGAATATTATTTTGGGGCCGGGTCTGCTTTTGCAGTATTTGACCACGCGCCAGCCGGACACGCAAATGGTCGCGGCGGCGATCGCGGCGCTGGAAGCCGCCAAAGGGATAGATTGATGCTGGACAAGATCGAGGAAATCGTCAAACGTTACCGCGACAATGAGCTGGCATTGTATGATCCGCAGATAACTACGGACTTGAAACGTTACCGCGAGTTGATGCGCGCTCAAGCCGAGATGAAGGATATTGTCGAAAAATATCAGGAATATAAAAAAACGCGGCAGGCTGCGGACGACGCGCGGTCGATCATGGACGATGCCGCGGCGGACAAAGAGATGCACGAGCTGGCCGAGTCGGAATGGAAAACGAACAGCGAATCAGCGGCCGCTCTGGAGGAAGAATTAAAATTTCTCCTGGTGCCCAAAGACCCCGATGACAATAAAAACGCGATTTTGGAAATACGGCAGGGGACGGGCGGCGAAGAGGCCGCGTTGTTTGCCTCGGACCTTTTTTCGATGTACCGGCGCTACGCCGAGCGCAACGGCTGGCGTTTTCAGGCGTTGTCTTTGACCGAGGCCGAGCAGGGCGGATTTAAAGAAGTCATTGTGGAGATCAGCGGCGAGGGTATTTACGGCAAGATGAAATACGAGTCCGGTGTGCATCGCGTGCAGCGCGTGCCGGAGACGGAAGCGCAGGGGCGCGTGCATACTTCGGCGGCGACCGTGGCGATCATGCCGGAAGTCGAGGATGTGGACATCGAGATAAATCCGGCCGACTTGAAAATCGACACTTACCGCTCCAGCGGCGCGGGCGGACAGCATATCAATAAGACCGATTCGGCTGTGCGCATCACGCATTTGCCGACCGGCGTGGTGGTTTCCTGTCAGGACGGCCGCTCGCAGCACGCCAACCGCGACAGCGCCATGCGGGTTTTGCGCAGCCGGATTTACGAGATGCAGGCGCGGGAACGCCAGCAAAAAGAAAAAGATTTGCGCAAAATGCAGGTCGGTTCCGGCGACCGCTCGGAAAAAGTCCGCACCTACAATTATCCGCAAAACCGCATCACCGATCACCGCATCGGTCTGACGCTCTACAATCTCGATGATATAGTTAAAAGCGGCGATCTCTCCGAGATCACCAACGCCTTGATCCAGGCTGACCGCATCGCCAAATTGCAGGCGGCGTGAGATTTATCAATGTCCCGCCAGGCTTTCCGCCTCTGCCGTCATCTCGGCGTGCCAATCCGGTAAAAGTTTTTTTAAGTTTAACCGGACAGTGCGAATAAGTTTTTCAAATGGGGGAATATTGAACTGATAAGCATATCTCTCAGACAAAGATTTATATAGATCTTTATCCTTGAACGCGCCGGTGTATATCAAGGCCAGCGAGTTTGTCGTCTCGGCCAGCATTTTCTGATTAGCGTTATTTAGAGGAATAGCTTTCAGCGCGTTTATTATATCGCCGCAGTTAATTTCAAATACCAGACAATACGCTGCCTGCAGATCTTTATTGTATTTTATTTTCAAGTCTTTCAAGATGCTTACCAGCTCTCTGGCTTTGGGCAGATTTTCCGGATCGGCGTTTAGCGCGTCATAAGCGGAGAGCAGTCGGACACTGTCTTCCGCGCCGATTTTTTCGGACAATTCCAGCACAAAATTCTCCGCGTCGGTTATTTTATATAATTTCGGTACGGCGTTTTTTATTTCTGGATCATTTGTCGTTTTGCGCCGCGCCGGAGCTTGGTCAAAATTTGTGACGCTGGCGATACATCTAAGCAAATCATGGACATCCGCGTAAACTGTGGTTTCCACAGCTTCCTGAAGCGTAAAATTTCCCGCCAGCCGTGTCTTGTCGTGTTTTGGCGTGATGTCTGTGTCCAGTCCGCGCGGATTGGAGATGTTAGTAGCGTCTTTCGCGAAACGTCCATCCAATACCGCGGCGCCGACAGATATAGGGCTGGCATAGTCTATTGTCCGGCGCGGTTTTTGTGAGATAGGCAGTAATTTCTCGCCGCTGTATTTATGGATGTCGAGGTGGCGGCCTTGGCTCTGCTTCCTAGGACTTAAACTGATCCCCATATCCGTCCACAATTTTTCTTCCACGGGATAAGGTTTTGTTCCCTGACGTATTGTGTGTAATCTTCTCCCAAGTCTTTTCTCTCGTTCATCCTTGCTCTTTGAGCTTGGGGCTTTGAGGTTATCCCCGCATATATCTTTCCACCAGTTAAGCTCGGTGATGATTTCTGTTTCTGTTAAATGATGGCTTGTACTTTCTAAACTAATTCCCATATCCGTCCACAATTTTTCTTCCTCGGGATAGAGTTTTGCTCCATGGCGTATGCCGAGTAGTCTATTGCCAAGCTTTCTTTCTCGTTCATCCTTGCTTATTGAGCTTGGGGCTTTGATGCTATCCCCGCATATATCTTTCCACCAGTTAAGCTCGGTGATGATTTCTGTTTCTGTTAAATGATGGCTTGTACTTTCTAAACTAATTCCCATATCCGTCCATAATTTTTCTTCCGCGGGATAGGGTTTTACTCTTTGGCGTATTCTGTTTAGTCTAGTACCGAGCCTTTTTTCTCGTTCATCCTTGCTTATTAAGCTTGGGGCTTTGATATTATCCCCGCATTTAGCTTTCCACCAGTTAAGCTCTGTGATGATCTCCGGTTCTGTCCACTTATGTTGTGTGGTTTTCAAACTGATTCCCATGTCCGTCCATAATTTTTCTTCTGCGGGATAGAGTTTTGCTCCATGGCGTATGCCGAGTAGTCTATTGCCAAGCTTTCTTTCTCGTTCATCCTTGCTTATTGAGCTTGGGGCTTTGATGTTATCCCCGCATATATCTTTCCACCAGTTAAGCTCGGCGATGATCTTTGTTTCTGTCCAATTATGCTTTGTTTTTTCTAAACTGATCCCCATCTCCGTCCACAATTTTTCTTCCTCGGGATAGGGTTTTGTTTTATTGGCGCGTATTACTTGTAATCTTATCCCAAGTTTTTTCTCCTGTTCATCCTTGCTTGTTGAGCTTGGAGCTTTGATGTTATCCCCGCATATATCTTTCCACCAGTTAAGCTCGGCGATGAGCTTTGTTTCTGTCCATACGTGATGTGTCTTTTTTATTATTCCGGCAGACACCGCGCCGATTGTTTGCAGGCTTTCGCTTGCGTGTATATATTTTGTATACAAATCGAACATATCTCTCCTTCAGTATACTAAGATATCGTATCTTTTCCGCTAAAATTGCAATAATTTGCGGCGTGTTTTTGGGACGTAAATGGTAAGATGCGGACTATGAATAATGCCGCGCGGGTCTGGACTATACTCGCTATTCTCAAATGGTCAGAAAACTTTTTGCGAGAAAAAGGCGTAGCCGCCGCCAAACATGACGCCGAATATTTGCTGGCTTTTGTCTTGGACTGCCAGCGTCTGGATTTATATTTGCGTTTTGACCAGCCGTTGACCTCAAGCGAACGCGCGGCTTATAAAAAACTGCTTTTGCGCCGCGCCAACCGCGAGCCTTTGCAGTATATCACCGGTGAGGCTTGGTTTATGAGTGAGAAGTTCAAAGTTTCACTTCACACTTTAATTCCACGTTGTGACACAGAGATTTTAGCGGAAACAGTTTTGCGTTATCTTGATCAGGCGGAGTTAGTTATTGACATCGGCGCCGGCTCCGGTATTTTGGCAGTCACTTTTGCCAAACGCGGTAAAAAGGTCCTGGCGCTGGATATTTCAGCGGAAGCTCTGGCTGTGGCGCGGGAAAACGCCGCCGCACAGCAAGTGGCGGATAAAATAGAATTTATTAACGCGGATTTGCTGACTGGCGTTGATATCCCTCCGACGCGCGGCGTCTTTTTGGTCTCCAATCCGCCGTATATTTCCCCGGCGGAGTACGCCACTCTGGAGCCGGAAGTGCGCGACCACGAGCCGCGTCTGGCTTTGCTGGCGCAGGACGACGGGCTGGAGTTTTACCAAAAAATTTTAGCGCAGAGCAACACAGTGCCAAATTTAAAAGGTATTTTCTTTGAAGTCGGGCATCAGCAGGCCGGCGCGGTGGCGAAATTGTTGCAAGAGCGTTTGCAAAATCCGGCGCAAATAGTCCGAGACCTTGGTGGAAAAGAACGCGTGGTGTATACTTTATTGTAAGGGGAGTTTCATGCGCAAAGTTCTTGTTTTGATTGGCCTGCTTTTGGCTGTAGCCTCTGCTGCTTATGATCCACTGGCGGATATTCTGGAGCGGCAGGATTATCCGCGTCTGATGGAGCTTTCCCGCGAGGCCGTGATTTCCCGCGAGAGCGCGCACAATTATTATTATTTGGCCGCGGCGTATACCGGATTTAGAAGGCATCGTTTGGCGGCCAAAGCTTATTTGCTGGCGTTGGACAAGCCTGACCTGAGCTATGAAATGGGCGGAAATATTGCCGCTTATTTTGAGGCGCGCGGCGACATGGAGACAGCTTTGACTGTTTGCCGTCAGCTGTTTAAGAAATTTCCCAAAGAGAGAAGCCCGACTTCGCAAAAGATAATCTCTATTTTGACACAGCAAAACCGCGATCAAGAAATTGTGGAATTTTTTATGGCCGTGCTTGATGAGGACGATCCGCGGACGAACAATCCTTACGCTTATTATGTCGGCCGGGGTTATTATAATTTAAATAATTTTGGCGAGGCGGAGAACTATTTTCAGAAAGCGCTTGACGCTGGTTGTCAGGAAGCGGAGCTGTTTCTCAAACAAGGCGAGCTGAAAGTCAAGAAAAGAGAATGGCAGACCGGCATAGCGTTGATCAATGACGGATTGCAACGGGCGGGAGTTTTGTATTCGCCGACGCCGGACACCTACAAATATCTTGGGCAGGCCTATGCGGGAATGGAAAACCACAGCAGCGCGGCGGATAATTTGCGTAAGGCGATCGCCGCGGGTGACCGCACTGAGGAGTCGTATGTACAATTTGCGGAGAATGCTTTGCTGGGACGCGATTTTCAGGGCATACTGTCCGTGCTGGAGCCGCGTGCCGAGGCCAACAGCAAGAACGCCGACTATCAATATTATTTAGCCAGCGCCTGCGACAATTTAAATTTGCGCGCGCAGGCGATCCAGTACTATCAAAAAGCCCTGGAAGCCCGCTACAAAAACGCGGATTTTGTGCGTATGCGGATCAGCGCTCTACGTCAACAAGAAGAAGATGAAGGGTAAACTGTTGCTGCAGGCTTGCTGCGCGCCTTGCAGTTCGGCAGTGCTGGAAAAATTGGCGCCGGATTATGAATTGACCCTTTTGTTTTTCAACCCCAATATTCAACCGGAAGCGGAGCAGCAAAAACGTTTGGCACAATTTGCCAGATTGCAAGAACGTTTTGCTTTCGAGTTGCTCGCGCCGCCTTATGCGCCGCAGGAATGGCTGACTGTGACCAAAGACTTGGCCGCCGAGCCGGAAGGCGGCGCGCGTTGCCAGATTTGTTTTAATTACCGATTGTCTTACACTGCGGCGCAGGCCGGTGAATACGATAGTTTTGCCACGACTTTGTCTATTTCACCGCATAAAAATTTTGCGCAAATCACTCTGGCCGGTCAGGAAGCCGCGCGGCGCAGTGGCAGAAAATTTTTAAATCTGGATTTTCGCGATTTATACCCGCGCAGTAAGCAGTTATCTCAAGAGCTGGGGCTTTACCGCCAGAAATATTGCGGGTGCTTATATGCGGCGCGTTAAAAAGGTCAAGCAGATAATTTTGGGACAGACTGACATCGCTGCCTTGTTGCCGCCGCGCTCCCGTCACGCACATAAATACTCCGCCGGACAGGTATTGGTGATCGCCGGCTCACGCGGCCTGACCGGCGCGGCTTTGCTGGCGGCCAGAGCGGCTTTGCGCAGTGGCGCTGGTATGGTGACGCTGGCGGCGCCGCGAGAATTAGCCGACTTGATCGATGTGCAGACTCCGGAAATAATGACCTTGCCTTTGCCTGACGCCAATGGCGCATTGACGGCCGACGCTTTAAAAATTTTGCGGCCGCGCTTGGGTGATTATGACTGTATTTTGGCCGGGCCGGGGCTGTCTTTGTGTCGCCAGACCAGAGCGTTCAGCAAAGATCTGTTTCAATATATCAAAAATTACCGGCCGGGACTGCGCGTCGTGCTGGACGCCGACGCTTTAAAGATATTGGCGGATTTACAGCGCGGCCGCGCCAGAATGCGCTTGATAGTCACGCCGCATACCGGCGAGCTGAGTAAAATGTTGCGCTGGTCTTCCGCCGCGGTCAGGAGACATCCTTTTCTGGCGGTCGGTAAAGCGGCGCAAAAATATAACACCGTGGTTGTCTTAAAAAATGCGGACAAAACTTATATCGCGCAGGATCAGAAAAAGTATTTTTTAAATATTAACGGCAATCCGGGTATGGCTACGGCCGGCAGCGGTGATGTGCTGGCGGGAATTACCGCCGGATTGTGGGTGTCCACACGCGGTATGACGGCCCTGCGCGCGGCGGTGTGCGCGCCCTATGTGCACGGTCTGGCCGGTAATTTGGCCGCGCAGGTTTATTCGGTGGACGGGCTTATCGCCGGCGATATTTTGGCGCAAATACCTGCGGCGCTGCGTTTGTTAAAAGGTGAGTGATTTAAAACCTTGACTTATACGTATAATTTTATATACTATACGTATAGGAGGCTGAGATGAATCGTAAATTAACTTTGAGCTTGGACGCGGCGGTAATTGATTTTGCGCATGAATACGCGCGGCAAAATCAGCAGTCTATATCCAAAGTAGTGGAAAATTATTTTGTGGAGCAACAGAATAAATCTGAAACCAAGTTGGATTTGCCGTCCAAGTTGGCCGAATTATATGGTATTTTTGCCGGAAAAAACGTGCCTGACAAAAAAGAACTAAGAAGAATGTTCCATGAAAAACATAATTATTGATATTAATGTGCTCATGGATTTTGTCTTTCAGCGTTCCGGGCATGAAAGCGCGGCTTTGATTCTTAAACTTTGCTATGAGAAAAAAGTACGGGGCATAGTTTGCGCTCATGAGATAACTACATTGGCCTATTTTCTGACTAAACAAATGAAAGACAAATATAAAATTAAAAAAACTTTGTCTGATTTTTTGGATATGTTTGAAGTTATCGAAGCCGGTACAGAAATTTTACGCCAAGCGTTGTTTTCGCCAATATCAGATTATGAAGACGCGGTGATTGAAGCGTCGGCCAAAACTAGAAAAGTTGATTATATTGTCACGCGTAATCTGAATGATTTTAAGCACAGTTCGGTCAAAGCCCTGACACCGGAAAAAATGCTGGACCTTTTGCGGGATTACTTGCCGTCCGCCTGACGTTGCCGAAGCGGCATGTTATAATAAACAAGGGGTTTTCAATGCTCGACCGTTATTCTTTACCCGTAATGCAGGCTGTTTGGGAGCCGGAAAATAAATTTCGCAAATGGCTGGACATTGAGCTGGCGGCTTGCGAAGCCAATCAAAAGCTAGGTTTGATTCCCCGGAAAGACCTGCAGATCATCAAGACCAAAGCGCGGTTTAGCGTCAAGCGTATTGATGAGATCGAAAAAGAAACCAATCACGATGTCATCGCTTTCCTGACCAATGTGGCGGAAAATGTCGGTCCGTCCTCGCGTTTTGTGCATTTGGGACTGACTTCTTCGGACATCGGTGACACGGCGGCTTGTCTGTTGCTCAAGCAGTCGGCGGAAATTTTGGAAAAAGATCTGGACGCTTTGCTGGCCGTCTTGAAAAAGCAAGCCTTGAAATATCAGGACACGATTATGATCGGCCGCACGCACGGCATTCATGCCGAGCCGACGACTTTTGGCCTGAAACTCCTGCTCTGGCATGAGGAAATGCGGCGCAACAAACAGCGTTTGGCGCAGGCCAAGAAAAATATTTCCGTCGGCAAATTATCCGGCGCGGTTGGCACTTATGCCAATATCGATCCCTTTGTCGAGAAATACGTTTGTAAAAAACTGCATTTGACGCCGTGCTCTGTGGCGACGCAGGTAGTGCAACGCGACCGCCATGCGGAATTTATGACCACGCTGGCGGTGCTCGGCGCGACGCTGGAGAAAATCGCCGTGGAAATCCGCCTGTTGCAAAAGACCGACACCGCCGAAGCCGCCGAACCTTTTGGCAAAGGCCAGAAAGGTTCCTCCGCGATGCCGCACAAACGCAATCCGATTATTTGCGAGCGTATCACCGGTCTGGCACGGGTTTTGCGCGGCTACGCGGTCACGGCTCTGGAAAATGTGGCGCTCTGGCATGAGCGTGATATTTCACATTCCGGCGCGGAGCGGATTATTTTCGGCGACGGCTGTATCTTGCTGGACTATATGTTCTCGCTGGCGCAGAAAGTTCTGTCCGGTGTCGAGATTTATCCACGGCGCATGGCCCAAAATATGGACGCTTGCGGCGGAATAATTTTTTCCCAGCGTGTTTTGCTGGCTCTGGTCGGCAAAGGCCTGACGCGCGAGCAGGCTTACAAACTGGTGCAGCGCAATGCTTTGCGGGCGCGGGACGAGGACGGCTCTTTCCGCGACAATATCACGGGCGATCCGGAAGTTGTGCAGTGGATTTCTAAAAAAGAACTGCTGGATTTATTTGATTATCAGTACACGATACGCAATGTGCGGAAAATTTTTAAGCGGGTGTTGAAATAAGTTATGCTAGGCTTTATTAAAAAATTTCTGGCGCGCGTACAGCGTTTTGTACAGTTGAGAGAAGTCTTAAACAAAGTGCCCGGTGAGCCGCCGCCCAAGCCTTTTTACGAAATGGACTCCGGCGAGTTTTACGATTTTTTGCTGAAAGGTGGTTCGCAGGAGCAGTATTATGATTTTCTCCTGAATTTTTTGCTGACCGGTTATCTGGACGGCACGATCGATGAAAAGAAATTCAGATATTTTGTCGGGCTGGATAATCCGTTGCAGATCAGCCGCTATGTGGACAAGCTTTTGCGCGAGGCCAAAATGCAAGGCTCGATTTATGCCGAGTTGCTGAAATACGGCAACGCCGATGACAAAAAAGAGGACTTGCTGACTATGCTGATGCCGGAACACAAACGCACCGGCGGAGAGCGCAAACTCAACAGTGTTTCGGAATTGAAGGATTTGTTGAAAGACAATGCGGAGGAACTGCAAACACAAAAACGCGCGCTGGCATTGGCACAAATGCAAGAGGCCGAGCGGAAACGGCTGGAAGCTTTGCGCCAGGCTATTGTGCTCAATTCTCCGGAGACCGGCGAGTTGCTGGCTAAAGACACTTTTATGACCGAACAGACAGAGATCGCGCAGACAGCCAATCTTTTGAGCGAAGAACTGGAAAAACAACAAAAAGGCACAGTACTGGGACAATCCGCCGCGCCCGCGCAAAAACATTCAGTGATCTCAGCGGACACTTCCAGAATGAGCCCGGGCGAGCTCGTGGCTTACAAGAAAAAGATCTTGAGCAAAATGCGCCGGGATGTCAACGCCGGCAACAAGACACGGATTTAAGGAGACAGTATGGGTGAACAGAAAAAACGCAGAAGCAGCGCGCCAGCTTACGGTGGAGGTGGCGGCACAGCGCCGATCTCCGCGGCGGGCGGCATGTCCCCGGCGGAACGCGTGGCTTATATTCAAGAAATTCAGCAGGCCTCGCCGGTCAAGCAAATTGCCGAGGGCATGAAAGAATTTGATCTCAAAGGTTTTGGTCTGATCGCCAGTATTTTCAGCCAGGGTTCGGCGGTGCTCAAAGGCATGAGCGACGCTTACACGCAGATCCGCCAGTCTCGTCAGGGCGCGGCGCTCAATCAGCATATCGCGGGTCTGACTGAAAATGTTCGCGGTCTGGAGCGTTTGCGTCACGAATTTGCGCCGCAGTCCAATATCGACCTGCCGGATTTTCAAAATTTGGAGAAAGAAAAAAAAGGCGTTTATGTGGATTCCAGCTGGACGCCCAAACGTAAGGGCAAGGTGGAGTAAACGCTATATGTAGTGTGCATACACCATATATAGCGTGTTTTGGTCAAAACTCTTTTAAAAAAAGCTTCTTTATTATATAGTTGACCTCCGCGCGGATGGCGGAATTGGTATACGCGCAAGACTAAGGATCTTGTGCCGCAAGGCTTGGAGGTTCGAGTCCTCTTCCGCGCACCAAGTGATTTAAAACGCTTGAGGTTACTATAAACAGGAAGTATAGAGAAAAGAATTAGGACCTGCGAAGCAAGTCCTCTTCCGCGCACCAAGCAACTTCGAACGCTTGAAGTTGCTGTTTTATGTTATTATTGTGCCCTTATGTCCGAAATGGAAAAAATCTATAATCCCTCGGAAATCGAAGCGCGGATTTACGCAGATTGGGAAAAAAGCGGAGATTTTGCGCCAAAAGGCGCCGGAGAGCCGTTCGCGATAGTCATGCCGCCGCCCAATGTTACCGGCGCCTTGCATATGGGGCACGCGCTCGACAACACTTTGCCGGATATTTTGGTGCGCTGGCGCCGCATGCTGGGAGACAATGTACTCTGGGTACCCGGCACCGATCACGCCGGCATTGCCACGCAAAACGTCGTGGAGAAAAAATTGGCCGGGGACGGCCGGACACGCCATGATCTGGGTCGCGAAAAATTTGTCGAGGAAGTCTGGCGCTGGAAAGAAGAATACGGCGGCCGGATCACCAGTCAGCTGCGTTTGCTCGGCGCTTCCTGCGATTGGGCGCATGAGCGTTTTACGATGGACGAAGGCTGCTCGCGCGCGGTGCGCGCAGTTTTTGTCGAGCTGTACAAAAAAGGCCTGATTTTCAAAGGGCCACGCATTATCAACTGGTGTCCGCGCTGTCACACGGCGCTGTCCGACGTCGAAGTGGAGTACGAGGAAAACGCCGGTAAACTCTGGCATTTGCGTTATCAGCTGGCTGAAAATCCCAAAAAATATTTGGTGGTGGCGACGACGCGGCCGGAAACTTTATTCGGCGACACGGCTGTGGCTGTGCACCCCGAAGATGAGCGTTACAAAGACCTGATCGGCAAAGAAGTGCTGTTGCCGCTGACCGACAAAAAAATCCCGATTATCGCCGATGAGTACGTCGACCGCGAGTTTGGCACAGGTGTGGTCAAGATCACTCCGGCGCATGATGTGAATGATTACGAGGTCGGCAAGCGCCACAAATTGCCGACGCTGACGATCATGGACACTTCCGGTTTGCTGAATGAAAATGTGCCGCTGCGTTACAAAGGGCTGGACCGTTTCAAGGCCCGCGAGCTGGCGCTGACCGATCTGGAGGAAAAAGGCCTGTTGGATTCGGTGCAGGATTATGAGAATAAGATCAGCCGTTGCTATCGCTGTCATGATGTGATCGAGCCGTATCTTTCACCGCAATGGTTTGTGGATATGCCCAAACTCGCCGCGCCGGCTGTCGAAGCCGTGCGTTCCGGCCGCATAAAATTTTATCCCGAGCGCTGGAGCAAAGTTTACTTTGACTGGATGGAAAATATCCGCGAATGGTGCATCTCGCGCCAGATCTGGTGGGGGCACCGCATTCCGGTGTGGTACTGCGAGTGCGGCGAAATCATTTGCGCCAAAGACGATCCGCGGACTTGTCCCAAATGCGGTTCGGACAAATTAACTCAGGATACGGACGTGCTGGACACGTGGTTCAGCTCAGCGCTCTGGCCTTTTTCCACGCTGGGCTGGCCGGACACCACTGCCGACTTAAAAAAATATTATCCGACCGCGCTACTGGTGACCGGTTACGACATTATCACTTTTTGGGTTTCGCGCATGATCACGATGGGTTTGGAATTCCAAAAAGCTGTGCCGTTTCACAAAGTCGTGATCCACGGCTTGATCCGCGACGAGCATGGCAAAAAAATGAGCAAATCCACGGGTAACGCCGTCGATCCGGTGGAGTTGATCAAAGAACACGGTGCGGACGCGTTGCGTTTTACGCTGGCTGCGATGGTGACGGCCGGCGGACAGGACCTCAAGCTTGCGGCGCCGAAAGTTTTGGCCAGCCGCAATTTCATGAATAAAATTTGGAATGTCGCGCGTTTTGTGCTGTTGAAATTGGCGGACAATAAATTTAGCGCGGAAAAATCACCAGCTGACGAATGGATACTTTCGCGTTATCAACAGGTGATCCAGAAAACCGACTCTGCGTTGCGCAATTTTTATTTCGGTGACATGGCGTTGGGTTTGTATGATTTTGTCTGGAATGAATTTTGCGACTGGTATATCGAGATGTCCAAACTGGGTCTGCATAAAGAAACTTTTTTGACCGTGTTCAACGGCATTTTGCGTCTGCTGCATCCGGTGACGCCTTTTATCACGGAAGAAATCTGGGCCAAACTCGGCAACGCTGGCAAAATAATCAACGCGGGCTGGCCGCAGGCGGACAAAGCTCTGCTCAATCCGGCACGCGAGAAAAAAATAGCTGTGGTTATTGAGCTGATCCGCGCGGTGCGTAATATTCGCGCGGAAATGAACGTCGCACCGGCGAAAAAAGCGGATTTGATTATTCTTTGCGGTGTGCCGGCTGTGGCCGAAGCTTTAACCGAGGCCAAGCCGTATATTCAGCAGCTCTCCGGCGTGGAGAAAATCGATCTGGTGACTAGATTGGCCACCAAGCCGCGCAATGCTTCGCACGCGGTGATCAACGGTGCGGAGATTTTTGTGCCGCTGGACAAACTCATCGATTTGCAGGCCGAGATTGCCCGTTTGGAAAAAGAAAAAAATAAATATCAGGCCGAAATTAACCGCATCAAAAATAAACTGGCCAATAAAAGTTTTATCGAAAAAGCGCCGCCGGAAGTCATCGAAAAAGAAAGAGAAAAAGAAAAAGGCTACGCCGAAAAATTTAAAATTGTGGAAGAACAATTAAAAGCGCTGGCCGTAAATTAGTCAGCGTTAGAGTTATAAAAAAATTTCTTTTCAGGAAAAATACTGGATTTTTCCGCACCCAGCACAAAGCAGGTCGTGGAGAGCAGGTCTGCCCGGGCTGCGCTGTCCGCGATCACCGTGACGCTGGCCAGTTCATTCTCGAGATTGGCCGGCCGGCCGGTTTGCGGATTGAAAATATGCGCGTATCTCTGTCCGTCCGCCGTGAAATACTGTTCATAATCACCGGAAGTCGCGCAGGCTTCGTCGCTCAATTCAAAAACCTGCAGAGTTTCTTCCACGGCGCGCGGATTGCGTATCGCTATTCGCCAGGGTTTGCCGCGCTTTTGTCCCAGCGCGAAAACATTGCCGCCGGAGTTGACCAGCGCGTGGCGAATACCGTACCGCCGCAGAGTTTCGACAGCCCGGTCTACCGCGTAGCCTTTGGCGATGCCGCCCAGATCGAGCTGCGTGCGGCTGTGCAGCAGGCGTACGGTTTGTTTTTGATTGTCGAGACGCACGTTTTGCCAGCCGACGCTCTGCAGCTGCTTTTGAATATTCCGCTGATCCGGCTTTTGTTTTTGGTCTGCGCCAAATCCGTACAGACGCGAGATCGGCGTGATCGTGATGTCAAAAGCACCGCCGGAAATCTCGCTGCCAGCCAGCGCCAGAGCCAGTATCGCGTTCATGTCGTCGCTGATAGGCATTTCCTGCCGGAAAGCTTTTTGATTGATTTGAGATAATTCGCTGTCGGGATCGAAATAATTAAATTTTTCTTCCAGTTCTTTCATTCTGGCAAAAGCCGCGCTGATGGCCCGGCGTCCCTGCTGTCTACTGCGGCAAAGAACTCTGATTTCTGTCAAAGTGTGCAGCGCGTAACGCTGTTCGGCGATTTCTTTCCAGAACACAAAACTGTCCAGCAACCACCAGCCCAGACAGAGAGCCGCCAGCAGAAGCGCGCCGCGTTGTTTTTTGTTCATGAGAGAGAGTATAATATATTTCATGAGAGTTGGTATCGGCTACGATGTGCATCAGCTCACCGCCGGACGCAAGTTAATAATCGGCGGTGTGGATATTCCTTATGCCAGAGGGCTGGACGGACACTCTGACGCTGACGTGCTGTTGCACGCGGTGATGGACGCGCTGCTGGGCGCGGCGGCGCTGGGCTCGATCGGCGAGCATTTCCCTGACACGGACCCGGCTTATCAGGGCATCAACAGTCTGGAACTGCTGGAAAACGTCAACGCGCTGCTTATCAGCCGCGGCTACAAACTAATTAATCTTGACAGCGTGATCATTTGTCAGGAACCAAAACTCGCGCCGTATATTCAGGATATGCAAACCAATATCGCTGTGGTGTTCGGTCTGCCGGC
>JAIRZV010000131.1 GCA_031267055.1 Candidatus Margulisiibacteriota bacterium
TCGTTGATCTCCGGCTGTTCCGGCGTGTCCGGTTTTTCGGGAAAGAAACGCAAAGTAACTACGCTCAACAAATTGACTGCCCAAACCAAAAAGGCCAAAAAGAAAAACACCACGCCCATGCCGATAATTGTTAATTGCATCGCGTTAAACCACATGCACATCACCCGCTAAAACTTTTTCTACACCTTGCGCCGTTGCCACGAGCAAAGCTCCTTCTTTATCTATTTGAATTACCGTACCGTAAAATTCTTGCTGTACAGTTTGAATTTTGACCCTTTTTCCCGTTAAATCCAATTCATTTTGCCATATTTCGGCCAATTTAGCAAATCCGGCGCGCCGTGCCTGCTCGTAAAAAGCAAAAAACTTTTTCAGCAGTTCGCGCAAAAATTTTCCCCTGTCGTGAATCCGGCCAGTCTCGGCGCGCAGTGAAGTCGCCGGCCGGTCCAGCGCGGCCAGACTTTCCGCGGTCATATTTATATTGACGCCGATGCCGACAACCAAGCCTTTAGCATTGCTTTCGGCCAGCACGCCGCAGATTTTTTTTTCATGGACCAGCACATCGTTCGGCCATTTGAGCCGCGCGGCAAGTCCACGGCCGCGCACAGTCCGCGCGACGGCCAGCGCCGCCAGCACGGTCAGCAGTGGATTGCTTTTTTGTTCTTTCAAAACTATGGAGCAATAAATATTTTCGCCGCGCGGCGACAGCCAGACCCTATTTAATCTGCCGCGGCCGGCCGTTTGTTCTTCAGCGACGATCACCGCGCGGTCGGTCAGCGTGTCCAAATGCGTCAGCGCGTATTTGTTGGTGGAGTCCACTGTGTCGAGTCGAATAATCCGCATAGCATATTATAACAAAACGGAATTATCTTTCAGACCAGGGTTTTCAGCATTTTGCGCACAAATTCTCTGGCGCGCTCGTCCAGCTTATTGTAACCCGATAGAACTTCCAGATTTTCTTTTCTTTGTTTAATATGCACTTTCATTTTTTCCGGGATTTTGGTTGTTTCATTAAACCACCAATTCATATCCAACCCATAAGCTTGATTAATTTTGATTAATGTTTCGAGACTGGGTAAAGAAGTTCCTTTAAGTATTCTATAATATTGGGCATAGTCCAAGTCTAAAAAATAAGCTTCTTCTTCGAGAGTTTGCTTGTTTCTTTCTCGCAATTGCTGGAGTTTTTTGCTGATCAAGATTTTTAATTCTTGATTTAATGCTGAGGAACTCATTTGTTAATCCTTTATAAATTAATTAATCATGATTTACTCTGTGATGTAATGGGTAAAATCATAATTTACTTATTGACTTCAATCATGTTTTGTGATATGATAATAAACATAATAAGGGGGGTATTTTTATGGCTATAGCAACAGGCGAAAGAATGTACGCGACTGACATTCTCGATCTAACTTTTTTCCCGAAAGGCGCGATACTGATTTTTAGCTCTACGGCGTGGAGCGCGACCAGCCAGAATTTCAAAACTATCTGGAAAGTTTGCGACAAAACCAATCATGATGCCGATCCGAATAATGTGCCGGATCTGACGAATAGATTTCTGCGTGGCGGATCGAATTCTGATTTTACCACCGGCGGTGGCGCGGACAGTCAGAGCGTGACCCTGACTACTACACATCTCCCCGCGCACAATCATGGAGCGACAGGACTATCTTTGGGCGGGCTGTCCACGAGCGGTCTCTCGATATCCACGAACGAAGGACATACACATACACTCAGCGGCGGCACGTCGGAGGGCGGATCGCATGGTCATACATTATCTGATGGCTCTGCGGCTTCAGCCGGAGATCACACTCATGACGTTAGTGATCCGGGACATACACATTCTTATACTACAGGTTTTAGAAGTGGTTCTGATGGCAGTAAAAGTGAAAAGTTACAAGGAGGAAGTAGTGCCAACACAACTAAAGAAGAAACAGGCATCGAAATAGATAACGACGGAGCGCATACGCATACTGTCTCAGGCACTATATCCACTGTCGGAACACACACGCATGATTTTTCATCAACCTCAAGCGCGACATCGGCCGGCTCGCATTCACATACGATCAGCGGCAGCATTACCGGCGGTAGTATCAGTGGCTCGACAGCCAGCGCGGGATCAGGCACTGCGTTCAGCGTCGCCACACTGCCGTCGTATTACACGGTCATCTACATTATAAAAGTCGCCTAGTTTAAAGCAATCCGGTTAATCTTTGTTCACAGCGGCAGGTTGGTCTTTGCTTGGCACGGCAGCTTTAGGTTTTTTCGCATACAGAGCTTTATATTTAAGCCCCCAGTCGCCCATCAAATCCAGCAGCTTGCCCAAGTCTCTAGCCAGAGCGGTCATAGCATACTCCACCTTGGGCGGGACTTCGGCGTAAACCTTGCGGCTGATCAGGCCGTCTTCTTCCATAGAACGCAGGCTCTGTGTCAGAACTTTTTGACTGATGCCGACCACCTTACGCAGCAACTCACCGAAACGCTTCGTGCCGAACGACAGCTCGCGCAGGATCAGCAGCTTCCATTTATTCCCAATCAAACAAATCGTAATCTCCGCCGGACAATTGGTTTCTTTTCGTAAACAACGCATATAACTTCCTCCTTTAATTTATTAATTAATCATAACACACTTGTCGCTATATGTACATATCATAAATATGTACAAACACACATCGTTAGCAATTATAACACCATATTGCCACAAAATAAAGAGGAACCCACATTTTGGTAAGTTAAGGTTGAACTTGTCATGTGAGGAATAAGCTATTTCCGCCCGATCGAATAATACTGAAAACCCTGTTCTTTCATCTGCTCAGGGTTGTAGATATTCCGCCCGTCAAAAATGACCGGACTTTTCAGCAGACTTTTGATTTTGGCAAAATCCGGCTCGCGGTACTCGCTCCACTCGGTCAGGATCAGTAACGCGTCGGCTTTGTCCAGCGCGGCATAATTATCGGCCTGATAATCTATCCGCGCACCGAAAATTTTTTCCGCCTCGCGCAGGGCTTCGGGATCATGCGCGCTGACCTGCGCGCCGCTTTTTAGCAACTCATCGATAATGACGCTCGCCGGCGCTTCACGCATGTCGTCGGTTTGCGGTTTAAAAGACAGACCCCATACCGCAAATTTCCGGCCGGACAGACTACCGAAATGTTTTTTTACTTTTGCGGCTAAAACCTGTTTTTGTTTTTCGTTGACATTTTCCACAGCTCGCAAAAGCTCCAGCGTATAACCGCTGTCCTGCGCCGTGCGAATAATCGCCTTGACGTCTTTTGGGAAACAAGAGCCGCCGTAGCCAATGCCCGGGAACAAAAATCTTTTACCCACGCGCGGATCGGAGCCCAGCCCCTGCCGCACCATATCAATATCGGCGCCAACCAGCTCGCAAAGATTGGCCAGATCATTCATAAAAGAAAT
>JAIRZV010000154.1 GCA_031267055.1 Candidatus Margulisiibacteriota bacterium
ATTTCCGGCGGCGTGATATACGCGCTGTCCAGCGTGATGTAGCGTTGAGATTTTTCCGTATACGAGCAGAGGCGGAATTTCTCCAGCTCTTCCATGGCGCGGCGGCTCACATCGATCACGTCAAAATTAAAAACCGCGTGCTCGGCTACGGAACTATGGCCGAGGCCAAAAATAATTTTCTGATTGGATTTACGGGATTTTTCCACTTCGGCGCGCGCCGCCTGCCGCAACTCATTGATCGGCCGCGAATCGCGGGAAATACGCGCATAGGCCGCGGACAGAGTTTCCGGCGTGACATCCTGACGCGGATTATTTTTCTTTAATTCCGCGATGACTTCGGCGTCGAGATTGTAGCCGGCCAAAAAACTTTCATGCCCGCAGTCTCGCTAAAATTATCTTGGCCGCGTCAGCTAACGGGATTAGTTCATTGTCCGTAGCCGCGCGCAAACGGAATTCCACTTTACCCTCGGCCAGCGCTTTGCCGACTACCACGCGGCTGCTGATGCCGATCAACTCCATGTCTTTTAATTTTACGCCGATGCGTTCCTCGCGGTCGTCGAGCAAAACTTCCACGCCGGCGGCCAATAATTCCTGATAAATTTTCTCCGCGGCCGCCAGTTGCGCCGGTTCCTGCACATTGGCCGGTATCACCACACAATGGTACGGCGCGAGAGCCGGTGGCCAAACAATGCCGTTGGCGTCAAAATGCTGCTCCACCGCAGCGGCCGCTGTGCGGCCGACGCCGATACCGTAACAACCCATAATGAAAGGCTTGGCCGTGCCATTTTGATCCAGATACACCGCCTGCATCGCCTCGGAATATTTCGTGCCGAGTTTAAAAATATGCCCGACCTCAATGCCGCGTATGGCTTGCAACGGCACGCCGCAATGCGGACATTTTTCACCGGAACACGCCAGACGCAAATCGGCGGTTTCTTTTAACTCAAAATCGCGGCCAGGCACGACATTGAGTAAATGTGTATCCTTTTTATTTGCGCCGGTTACGCCACTGGAAGTAGTTTTGATCAATTCGTCGGCGACAATCCGGACATTTTGCAAACCGACCGGACCGCAAAAACCCGGTTCCACGCCGGTAATTTTAAGCACCGCGCTATCTTCCGCCGGCAGGATCAGATCGGCCTGCAAATAATTTTTGAGCTTCACCTCATTGAGCTGATCACAGCCGCGCAACAAAACAACAACATAATTTTCTCTTTCATTAATTTTGTAATAATAAACCAAAGTTTTGAGCAGATTTTCCGGCGATGTTTTTAAAAACGCGGAAACTTCCTCGATCGTTTTTTTATCCGGCGTGGAAACTTCTTGCATTTTTTCCTTAGTCGGCGCCGCGACTGGCGTGTCCGGGCGGCTCTGGGCGGCCTCAACATTGGCGGAATAAGCGCATTGAGGACAGGCCAAAAGCGCGTCCTCGCCGTTCTCCGCCAGCACCATAAATTCCTGCGAAACCGAACCACCGATATTGCCGCTGTCCGCCTGCACCACTTTGTACTGCAAACCACAGGCCGCAAAAATCCGGCAATACGTCTCGCGCATATTTTGATATTCCGCGTCGAGCGATTCCTGCGTCGCGTGAAAAGAATAAGCGTCTTTCATAATAAACTCGCGGCCGCGCATCAGGCCGAAACGCGGACGCAGTTCGTCGCGGAATTTAGTCTGGATCTGATACAGATTCAGCGGTAGCTGCTTATACGAATGCACAAAAGCGCGGGCCAGTGCCGTGATGACTTCCTCGTGCGTCGGCCCCAGACAATACTCCGCCTCTTTGCGGTCTTTGAAACGCAGCAGCTCTTTGCCGTATTTGTCCCAGCGACCGGATTCGCGCCACAGCTCGGCAGGCACCACAGCCGGCAACAAAACTTCCTGCGCGCCGGCGCGGTTCATTTCCGCGCGGATAATGTTTTCCACTTTGCGGATCACGCGGTAGCCGAAAGGCAGATAATTATAAATGCCAGCCGCGGTTTTTTGGATCAACCCCGCGCGCACCAGCAATTTGTGGCTGATCACTTCGGCGTCTGCCGGATCTTCGCGCAAGGTCGGCATCAATAGTTTGGAAATACGCATGGCGGGAGTATATCATTCGTTACCGATATAAAAAAGAAGCCCCATCCTAAGATGGGGCTGTTTTCGAGACCAATTATCAATGGGGGGTATGAATAATTGGCCTCTTAATGTTTGGATTATAAACAATTCACAAAAAAAATGCAAGAGTTTTTTTCGATGCATGGGTTATTTAGGCGCTATTTTGAAACAGGTAGCATATTTTTCAAGCGCGGCAAATTACCTGATAAACAATTGAGCGAATATCTTTGTTTTAGCGCGGCAAATATCTTTACCCTCGCGAACACGGCATAGCACTGAAGGTTACGTTCGCTACGGGCAAAATATTTGCCGCGCCTAATACTTTATTTCTTTAGCAAGGTGAATATTTTGCCGGAGTGCGCTTTTGGGCTCGCTTAACAAACGGCGGGTGCCGTGACGTTAAGCGAGAGCCAACGGCGCACGCAGGTAAAGATATTCACCGCGCGGCCAGTAAAGATATTCGTTCCACAGCTTATTTCTTTCGTAAAACCGCCAAACAAAAACGCAGTAAATCGAGCTGACGGAACAATCTTTGCGGCTCGCGAATAAGGCGGTAAAACCATTCTAAACCGGCTCTGCGGAAGATTTTGGGGGCGCGGGTTTTGCACCCCGAAATAACGTCGATCGCCCCGCCTACGCCAATTAAAAGGCTTTTTAGGCTATTTTTGTGGCGATATAGCCATAATTCCTGTTTTTCGGCGCCCAAAGCGGCTAAAATGACTTGCGGCTGCAGCCTCTGTATCTCGGCCAGTATTGATTTTTCCGCGTCAGCATCGAAAAAACCGTGATGTTTGCCGACTATATTGGGAAAATTCAGCTTCTGCAAAACCTCCGCCCTGGCGCCCAGCACATACACGCTAAAACCCTGCTTTAAAATCCACGCGGCTAATTCGACGCCCGGATATAATTCGGCGGCTAGGCCTTGCCGGCGCAAAGCCCAGCACACACCTATAGAGTCCGGCACGCAAAGGTCGGCGGAATTCAGCGCGGCGCGCAATTCAGGATTTTTGGCGGCGCGATAACACATCTCAGCATTAGCCGTAACTATAAAGTACGACTTTTCACTTTTAGCTTTTAAATAGGCCAGAATTTTTTGCTCTATTT
>JAIRZV010000006.1 GCA_031267055.1 Candidatus Margulisiibacteriota bacterium
GATTTTGGTTTAATATGGACAGCGTTAGTCATAGACCTCGCATCCTGGGGCGGATTTTTAATTTTAAGAAAAGGAGTGAAGTAACATGGTGCAAACATATTACGACAAGGACGCCGATATCGGCGTATTGAAAGACAAAACGATCGCGGTGATCGGTTACGGCTCGCAAGGGCACGCTCACGCGCTCAATATGAAAGACAGCGGCCTGCGGGTCATCATCGGTTTGCGGCCGGACAGCGCGCACGCAACGGCGGCCAGAGAAGCTGGTTTTGAAGTGCTGGCTCCGGCTGACGCGGCCAAAAAAGCCGATCTGATCATGATGCTCGTCCCCGATGAATTTGCGGCGGATATATATAAGAAGGACATTGAGAAAAATTTACAGCCGGGTAATATTTTGGCTTTTGCCCATGGCTTTAATATTCATTTCAAATACATCGTGCCGCCTAAAGACATCGATGTGATCATGGTCGCGCCCAAAGGTCCGGGCCACATGGTGCGCCAGCTCTATACCGAAGGCGCAGGCGTGCCGGCTTTGTTTGCGGTGCAACAAGACTACAGCGGTCAGGCGCGGAACATCGCCATGGCCTACGCCAAAGCGATCGGCGGCACACGCGCCGGGATTTTTGAGACCACGTACAAAGAAGAAACCGAGACTGATCTTTTTGGCGAACAGGCGGTGTTGTGCGGCGGCATGTCCGCGCTGGTCACAGCCGGTTTTGAAACTCTTGTCGAAGCTGGCTATCAGCCGACCATGGCGTATTTTGAATGTTTGCATGAAATGAAATTGATCGTCGATCTGGTCTACAAATACGGTCTGGCCGGTATGCGTTATTCTATTTCCAATACGGCCGAATACGGCGACCTGACTGTCGGGCCGAAAATCATCGACGCCTCGGTCAAGGCCAGAATGAAAGAAGTTTTGAAGCGCATTCAGAGCGGAGAATTTGCCGACGAGTTTGTCAAAGAATGTCAGGCCGGCAAACCCAATATGGAAAAAATGCGCGCTAAGGCTAAAGAACATCAAGTCGAAAAAGTCGGCGAAGAATTGCGCGCCAAAATTCCGTTTCTGAAAGGCGGAAAACTGCTTTAGTTAATCACGCCTCTTTTTTGCTGCACTAAAAATCTTTCACGTTTTTGGCGGAAAGCGCGTTCTTTGCGCTCAAGCTCCGCGCGTTTTTCATTCAGATTTTCCAGCGCCGCCTCATCACCGCTTTGCAGATATTTTTGCATAGCTTCGTCATAGATTTCTTGCAATTTTTTTATTTCCTGCCAATCCGCAGCCAGAATATTTGCGGCAAATTCCGTGTCGGCTTCGTTATTGAGCAGCTCAATCTCACGATTGTCGCGGCGGCGGTCGAGATATTCTAAAATCCTGGGACGCAAAGTGAGTGGTATACCCGCGCCGCCGGTTACACCGTTCAAGTAAAGTTTCAATTCCTGTGAAATAGCCAGTCCGGCAATATTCACTTCCTGCTCCGGATTGGCGTTAAAAAGATTGAACATGACTTCATAATCTTTATCCGCCTGCTCCCAAGCCGTCCGCGCCGCGTCAAGACCGGCCTGCGCTTTTTCCTGCGCCTTGCGGCTGCGTGAACGCTCTACAAAAAAGCCTTCCCACAATTTAGCCACATCCGTGCCCGGCGTATAGGGTTGATAATTTTGCCTGACATTCTGTGTTTCCTGATATATTTCTTCGATTTCAGCCAGATTTTTCGGCACAGGCAAATCAAATTTTGCAAACAGAGCTATTTGCGCGACCAAAGTTTCTTGAGTTTGTTGCGGACCCATAGGTAAATCCAAACCCAACACATATTTTTCTCCACGTTGTTCAATTCCGGCAAACTGCGCATACATACCCTGCGCCGAAACCAAACCGCTGTGCAATTGCGCCACCTCGCCGCTATATTGCGGCGCGGACTGCGCCAGAGCAGTCAGCAACTCGGTGTATCTCTGCCGGTCTTGGAAAAGCGGCGCCAGAGCAGAAACACTGCGACAGACGAGTTGATAATCCTGTCCGGAGCGGCGCAGCGCAGTTAATTTTTCCGCGGCAGCCGGACTAACTTTTTGTAAAGCTTCCTGCGCGGCTGTGTCGTCAAGCTGCATAAATCTATAAATATTCCAGTGATAATAATTATCGTCGGCAAATATATTTTGAATCTCGTCTTTGTGCTCGCCCAAACTGCGCGCCGTTTCCTCAAATAATTTTTGTGTCTCGGCAAACTCCTCGCCGTGTTTCTGCAAATAATCCAGCGCCTCGCGCAAAGTCTGGGTTTGGGTCTGCGCGGCATACTCAGCCTGCGCCAGCTCTTGCTCTAGCTGCGCAGCGCGCGCGGTCAATGTCTGCAATTCCTGTACACACTCGCGCCCGGCAAGCACTTCGCTGCCAAGCCGTTCTTCGTTCAATCCTGTAAATTTAGCCAAAGCGCCGGAGTAATCTCCCGCCTGATACAATTCCCAAGCCGGCTGCAGATGCGTAGCGTAAAGCTCATGTCCGGCCGGAACAGCCGCGCGCAGCGCTTCGATTTGCTCGCACATCTCGCGTTGCTTTTCGGTGTTGGCAGACAGTTCTTCCCGCAAAGCGGCCAAACGGTTATCATTCAAAAGCGCATCCAGTTTGTCACTCAAAGTTTTTTCCGTGATTTTTTTAGCGGCGATCTGAGCAATTTGCTGTGCAGTCCTGTCGATCATTTTCAGCATTTGATCATACAGACCGGAATTACGCGCGATCTCGGTCAACTCCAGATCGGCGCCGGCATAAGCACTCTCCACGCGCAAACGCTCTGCGGGATTGAGCGCGCTCAAATCCATCGGCTCAGCCGCGCCTTTTTCACCGCGCCGGAAGTGCAGCGTCAAGACGCGGTATAGCGACGACAATGGCTGCAAGTTTTGCGTGAGATTACTCAACACCTGTTGCTCAGTTTTGCTGTCCAAAAACGGCGTGATGCTCTGCAAAGCCTGCAACGCGGAATCAAAAGCCTCCAATTGCAAATCAAGCAACTGCTGCTGGCGGCTATTTTCGCGCTGGGCAATCTCGCCGGCGCCTTTTTTCAAACTCTGCATCAGCTGTTGAATAAATTGTTTATGCAGATTTTGATAATCTTTCAAGATAGATTCCAGCTCGGCCGCGCCGGTTTCGAGAACCGAGTGCACATTGCCGCGTCCGCTGTCCAACTCCGCTTTCATTTGCAAAAGCAAGTCCTGGGTTTTTTGCAACTGATCCAGAAGCGCGTGAATGTACTCCAGCCGGCCGCGGTCTTCGAGTTGAAAGCCATATTCGCCGGAAACATTTTTGTACTCCATGGCCTGCAGAAGCAATTCTTTTTCCGCGGCGGTCAATCTATTGAGTCCCAGCTCTTCCGCCAGATCGCCCTCGGTCAGGTTTTCCGCAGTCAGACGATTGGCGGCGTCCAGCGTCGTGTCGTAAATATTGCTCAAAGTGTAAAACGTTTTCATGGACAGTGTGGTCAAGCTGCCCAGCGCCAGAGCCTGCTCGTTATTCCAGCCGCCGGCATACCCCAAAGAAGACACCGACGCGGAAACCAGCGTGGTCAAAAAATCCCTTTGCAAATCTGTCGTTCTGGTATTTTTCTTGCTCAGCTGCTCGGCGCGCGCGTAAGCTTTGTCCACCAAAATAGTCCATTTGGTCAAAAGACTTTCTCTATTGATGTCCGTCAGAGTCTGGGCTAGACCGACACCGGCGGCGCTTTTTTCGGCCAGCTCCATATGTACGACATCGCGGGATTTTTGTTTGGCCGACTGCAACGTGATCAGAGCTTGATCCAGCAACAGCGCGCGCTGCAGCTTGGCGTATTTTTTCAGCAACACGGTTTGATCCACCGTGACATTGCCGCGCGCGTCTTCCTGCCAGAGATCATCGGAACCAAAATCGGACAAGCCGCCTTGGGCGCCACCGTAGGACGCGCCTTGATCTTCCGCGCGGAGCTTGAGATCAGAATCGCCGATCGCCAGATCAAAAATATTATTTTTATTTTGATCCCAAATAGATCTGGTCAGACCATAAATAAAAGCGTCATCGAGATTGTTGTTGTCAGACGCGACACTGCTCAGCCCGCCCAGCCAGCCGGCAAAAACCGAGGCAAGTATATTGAAACCCGCGTTGAGCAGCTCCGTACGCTGATCTACTTTTTGATTGATCGCCTGGATCTGAATTTCCGTTAATTGTTTTTGTTTTTGCACCACATCTTGCAACAGTGAAAAACTTTGCTGTGTGGCAACTTTGGCTAAAGTATCCTGCGTTCGTGTTTTTTTGTCGGTCAGCTCCTGATGGATCACATTGCGGCTGTTTTTCGCGGCGGCATTGAGCGCGATCTCGATGTTTTCCAGCCGTTGCAAACGCTGCAGGTCTGTTATGACCTGCAAATAACGTTCATAATCCAGCGCCTTTTTGTTTTCGGTCAGATCGCGCATCAGCTGGCTTGAACCGCTCAAAACATCAGCGTACATTTCAGCAAAACTGGTCGGCGTGGCCTGCGGCTCAGCGGCAAAAATCGCGGCGCGGTTGGGATCGTATTTAGCGCGGGCGGCTTTTTTGGCCTTGCCGGTAAAATTGTAAACCGACTCGCCCAAGCCCCGCAGAACATTTTGCGCTACGCCGCCGCCCGCGCCAAAAGTAACAACATCGATCAGCGTGAAAAATACTTTACCGATCACATACTCGGCCAAGCCGGTTTTGGCTTCTTTTATTTCTTGCCGCGTCAGCGCGGCTTTGTTGTAAGCCTGCACGGTCTGCAGTTCTAGCGAGCCTTTTTTGCTGACCGTCTCCAGCAAAGCCATGACATCTTTATTGACGATCTCACCACCGTAGTTCGACACTGTGGCCGCCGGCAGTGACAGCTCGGACGCCACAATATTGCGCCCTTCATGCTGAGCTTTTTGCACAGAGGCCAGCAAACGCAACAGCATTGCCAGCATATTAACGCGCAGAGAATTTTCCGTATATTGCGCATTGTCAAACTCCAAGAAACCATCCTGATGTTCCAAAGCGGAAGCGTCCAAAGCCGCGGTCAGCTGCGCGATCTCCATCTCCAGCATTTTGGCGTATTCTTGATTGCCGGAAGCCAGCGCCTCGTTTCTCAAGCGCTCCAGCTCGGTTTTCTTGCCGCGCAAATAATCATCTTCCATTCTTTTCTCAGAAGTGCGCAGCATGGCGAGCTGTTCCTCCAGCTTTTCCTGTTCTTTTTTTAGCTCAATATCCTGGTCAGTCTTGCGGATAGTCTGCACAACATCGACCACCGTGGCGAACGCGCTGATCACCAGCGGCGCGGCCACACCGGCGCTGAAAATCGCGGCGATCACACCGGCCAATATCGTAATAATGCCCATGACCAGCGACACCAGCAAATTAGTGTGCGCGTATTCCTGCTGCTGCCGCTGCGCTTCTTTTAACTCCGCTTCGGCTTTTTCATTGTAGTTTTTGGCATACTCGTTTATTTCTTTTGTGCGTGTATTGATGTAATTGGTCAGATAGGCGGTCTGTTTATCGTTCAGTTTCTCAATATTCATTTTTTGATAGCCGCTCTGCTGGGTCAAGATTTCCTGTATGGCGTTGCGACTGTCGCCCTTGGCCTGCGTGATCATCGTCAGGAGTTTTTGCAGGTAGGCGCCGAGTAAAATACGCTCTCTGAGTTGATTAAATTTGTAGGTGTCGACTTGGATGAAATCCGTGTGTATTTTACTAACATAATTACTACGCTTAAATTCCTGTATAGACATAGGTAAAAGAACATTTTGAATAGTCTGCTTGGCAAATTGTAAATCATGATACCTCTTGTCAGCTTTTGTACTGTAATAACTAAGCTGCGCATATTTTTGTTCTTCTGTGGTTAAATAAGGTAGTACAGTTTTATTAAGGTAATTATTGATCTTGGCTTTATCCCCTTCATTAAGTAGGCGACTAAGTTCCGCCATTTGATCCCCAGTTAAACACAAGTAGTCTGTGGCTAAATTAGACATAGCGTAAGCATCAAAACCAAGGAAAAAGTTTTTATCATCACTCATAGCAAGAATATCATTAGTTATAGTTTGATTAATAATTATACCTATAATACTCGGATCAATAGTTTGATGTGTATCGGTCAATAATTCTGGATGTAACAAAGGCGGTGGGGCTTCCAGCACGGTTATTGTTACTGTATCTTTATGAGTTTTGCCGTCATTATCAGTTACGGTAAGTTGAAAAATATAAGTCCCTTCTTTCAATCCAGTAATTAGTGGATTTGCGGTGTTGGCTCCATTTATTGTAGTCCCGGCTGGACCGTTTAATTGTTCCCAGAAATAAGCAACTATTTCGCCATCTGGGTCTTGGCCGGAACCATGCAAAGTTATCCAATTTTCCGGCAGTCTGATCGTTTGATCGTTGCCAGCGTTAGCTGTTGGCCTGCCAGCTGGAATGACTTCTACCATTACGTCTTTGTAACTAATCGCTCCTTTATCATCTGTTACCGTCAACCTGAACATATAAAAGCCGGCTTGTAAATCTTTAATTTCTGTGGATACGCCAGTTGCATTTACGATCGTCGCACCTTTGTTAGTTACCTCTGACCAGGCATAAGAAGCAATGCTACCGTCTCTGTCATAAGACGCTGCTCCATTTAGAATTAATGAATTTCTTGGAAGTTGAATCGAAACAGGAGCGTTAATCTCTGCCACCGGGTAAACGTTCGGGACAATTGTTTCTACAGTAATCGTAATATCCTTATAATTAACTGCCCCTTTATCATCTGTCACGGTCAAACGGAATACATAAGTCCCCGCATTTAAGTTTCTTATTTCTGTTGATGTTCCCGTCGGACTTACAATCGTCGCGCCTTTGTTAGTCACCTCCGACCAAGCGTAAGAAACGATCTGTCCATCTGCGTCCCTCGAGCCGGTGCTATTCAAGGTAATCGTATCATCAGGCAGATAAATTGTTGTCGCACTACTTTGAATTTCTACAGTTGGCGCTTGATTGGGCGGCGGAGGCGGTGGAACAGGTTCAGGGTTTACCGTTATAGTAATGTCTCTATACGAAGTGGCTCCTCTATCGTCCGTCACTGTTAAACGGAATATATAAGTCCCCACATTCAAGTTTCTTATTTCTGTTGATGTTCCTGTCGGACTTACAATCGTCGCGCCTTTGTTAGTCACCTCCGACCAAGCATAAGAAACGATCTGACCGTCTGTATCTCTCGAGCCGGTGCTGTTTAAGGTAACCGTATTGTCCGGTAAATTTATGGTTGTCGCACTACTTTGAATTTCTACAGTTGGCGCTTGATTTGGCGGCGGAGGCGGCGGCACAGGTTCAGGGTTTACCGTTATAGTGATGTCTCTATACGAAGTGGCTCCTCTATCGTCCGTCACTGTTAAACGGAATATATAAGTCCCCACATTCAAGTTTCTTATTTCTGTCGATGCTCCTGTCGGATTTACAATTGTCGCGCCTTTGCTAGTCACCTCTGACCAAGCATAAGAAACGATCTGACCGTCTGCGTCTCTTGAGCCGGTACTGTTTAGGGTAATCGTATTGTTCGGCAGATTTATGGATGTCGCACTACTTTGAATTTCTACAGTTGGCGCTTGATTTGGCGGCGGAGGCGGTGGTGGAGGTGGTGCCACTGCAGCTTCTACAGTAATACTAATATCTCTGTAATTGGTGTTGCCATCATTGTCCGTCACAATCAAACGGAACATATAAACACCCACATTCAAGTTTCTTATTTCTGTCGATGCTCTTGTCGTATTCACAATCGTCGCACCTTTGTTAGTCACCTCTGACCAAGCATAAGAAACAATCTGACCGTCTGTATCATAAGAGGTGCTACCGGAAAGAGTTAAAGTGTTTGGTAACGTAACCGTCTGAGAGCTGGCGTTAATTAAAGCAACCGGCCTGCTACCCGCCAACGAATTGAACGCAAAAAATGTAACAGTACTGTCCACATCGGCTAAAGTTTCACCGATAACTTTATTGTCATTAAAACGAAAATACACTATAAAATTCGGATCATCCGCCCGTGCCCGCGGCAAATCGGTCAACGCGGCGATAGTTTGCCCACGCAAAGCCGGATCAAAAATATATTTTTGTCCATCGTCAGCTGTATACTCTACAAAAACATGGTCGTCATACTGCGGACTGCTACCGGCCACAGCAAAAACACGATCTTGCGCCTCTTTGTAACTCAAGCCTTCGCGTTTCAGTAAAGCGATCAGCGCCGAAGCCAGTAGCGTCGCCAGGTCTTCGCAGTCGCCGCTATGCTTGGCTATAGTCTCACCGACCGAGCTCCAGCTGTCCGCTGATTCGGCGGCGTAAGCAAAATTCT
Source organism: Candidatus Margulisiibacteriota bacterium (assembly GCA_031267055.1). GTDB lineage: Bacteria > Margulisbacteria > Termititenacia > Termititenacales > Termititenacaceae > Termititenax. The sequence continues at coordinate 8,316 of JAIRZV010000006.1, forward strand.
CCACAATATAATTGTAAAGTTTGACCAATTTTTCTTCCGTAGACAAAACGGTGTCATTTAATTCAGGAATACTCTTTAAAAAATCAGCGATTTGCGGGCTGAGCGGATCAATATAATCCGTAACGCTGTTGTAACTGTCAGTTTTGGCGGAGTAACCGTAAGCGCCATCCACCACCGCGCCGTCGGCCGTATGCTTGACCGTGTAATAAGAATCTTTTTCTTGGGCGATCTCTTCCGGCGGATCGTATTGTTTAAAATTACGTATATATCCACTATCAGTTTTTTTCTCCGCCGGTACAAATTTATCTCGGCCGTCTTTGCCGCGCCCGCTGATATTTGCCGTGTCCAGCGCGGCGGAAATCTTGTTTTTCCTGCTGGTAAAAAGTCTGGCCGTAAATTTTGTCCAAAAAGTTTGATCTATATCTTTATTTTTTTTCCGGCCGGTCTTTTTTTGTCCGGCCAATTTCGGCCCGGCCAGCGGTTTGGACTGAATAGAAGTCAGGTCTTTGCCAAAAGGATCATCAAGATTTTCATCTATACTAGATAAAAAAGCAGACGCGCTGTCCTCTATATTTATGGCATGTTCATTATTTGGCTCTAACAATACCTTATTTGTTTCGGGCATAACATCTCCTACTATTATATCGACTTTTTTCGCTGTAAACTTGCGCGTAACTGCAACTTTTGGCTCTAACCTACGATATATTAACAGGCATAGAAACAGAAAAAGTGGGTATAGATAACCCATGCAAGAAAAACGCTCCTTGTGTCGATATATAAGACAACAGGGAGGAAAACTGGAGGCAATATGAGATTTTTAAACTGCACTATTCGCACAAATGGTTACGATTTACCCATAGAATTGTATCCAGTAGCTCAACGCTCTACTAATAAGCCAGAAGAAGATAAAAGCCTTTTTGGTTCACAAACACCTCTCGATGAGAAAAATGCATTCACGATGTATGGATATGGTATCCCTAAGCTTATTACTTTTATTCAAAATACGCCTAGCGCTCCGTCTTTTGATTCTATTCAGGCAGAAAGCCAGACTATTGGCAATGACAAATACAAAATAGTCGACAATCAAGTACATTGCAAAAAGGCCGACGGCACAGAAGGTATGATAACCAAAAATGGCACTCATTACATTATTGGCGGCGAGTACTACGCTATAGACGAAGATAAAAAGCTGGCTAAAGTATTTACTGGGGATATATCAACTCAAATATTAGAAAAGGGCATCTTATACGAAGGCTCCACATATGTAGCAATCGGCAATGATGTATATAGAGTTCATAATGGATTAACTACTCAATATTTGCCGGACAATTCCAAGACCTACCTTATCAATGCCAAACCATATGTTGTGCAAAACGGCGAATTGCAGCTGACTGTTACGAGAGATGAGTTTAAAAACGCTGCGGACACAGGCATTCCGCCCGATAATCCCAAGTATAAAGCGATCAATGGACAAATCTATATGGACAACGACAACGGTCAGGTTATTTTGCCTGTTTCAGGCTCTAGCGTAGAGATAAGCGGCACGCGTTACACTATAGATGCAGCCGAAGGTGTTTTAGTCAAAACTGACGTATCTACCATAGATCTGTTTGAACGATGGACACAATCGAAAGACACGGGAGTGCTCCATAATGGCATTACATATAAAACTGTTGTTGTAGATGACAGAGGCACTATAAAAGTTTTGACCAAAAAAAACGGTTCTCCAGATACAGCCGGGTCATTAGAAGAGCATCCACTCACTGAAGAAACCGGCACTTACGTAATCGGCGGCGAACATTACAGGGTCGTGGGAAGCGGCGATGGAGCCAAGCTGGCTAAAACTGATGATGTTAAAAAATCAAGCTATACAGGAGTTATAGACGCAAGCACAGGATATCAACATAGAGAAGGAGATAATATTCCTAATGAAGATAATTTTGGCGGCAAAGTCGAGATTGATGTGGGAAACGCAAATACCAGCATATCTGCTAGTGTTGACCTCTCTAATGTAGATAACCCCGTATTTAATATCCAGGATTTATCTACTCGTTTTCTTGACAACCATTTGAAAGTAGGCCTTTTTAATCCGTCTATCTTGCCTGATTTTGATCCGGCTTTTAATCAAATTTTTAATCACAACTTTGATGGAACTCCGCAATCCACAATACCAAATCTCAACGCGCTTTTTGAATACGGTTTCAATATTCCGGCAATCAATACTACTCTGACTCCGTATGCTTATGCTGGACTAAACCTGTTTGATATAAGTATGGGAGACGGTCAGCAGGGCATCGGTCACGCTTATGGTCTTGGTCTAAAGACAGACACAACCATTGGAGATTTTAATATCCGGGCCGGCGCCAATTTTGAATGGGAACGTCAAGTTAAAGAACAAACAGACTGGTTTAATTGGGGCGCATCCCTTGGAGCCAGCTATGCTCCAACGTTTAACTGGGGTGGATTTACTATTTCTCTAGCTGGTTTCGTCCAATCCAGCTCTGGCACAAAACACAATGTGGACATCGGCGCAGAGTTTAATATTACCCAAGGTGCACTAAGATACAATCCAGATAACACACCAATCTGGAAAGAAGGTTCTGTTGCGCAAACCGAACAATATACAGATAAACACGGTATTATTCAGACAATACCTGCCGTGGCTTGGAAAAAGATTAATAATCCCAATGACAGTGAGAGGTACCAACAGGATAGAGATGGCAATTTTCTTGAACCTTGGTTTACGAGCGATCCTCCGCCATATAAACCAAATCCTCTGGCAGACCCCAGCAACCCAAGTCACGATCCAATGGCCGCGCCATCTGAAGAAATCGACCCTGGGCATCCTCTTTATAAATACGCTGTAGCCCATCAAACAGGGCCGAAATATTATGCTTACGCCGATGACTGCTATGTTGTAGCCCAAGAACAAGATAGTGAACCGGATATAGAAACGGGTATATCCGATGGGCCGGACGGGAAGAAGCAAATTATCCAAGGCGATACTGATGTATCACGCTTGGCCGTTGGCGGAGAACTTGATCTTGCGGTTAGCTTCTGGCTAGACCAAGCAAAAAAGAATAGTTGGTATATCCAAGACAGTTTTTTGATTGGCTATACTCAAGAAACCTTTGCATCTGGAATTAACCCTAACGCTATGACATCCAGTGAGTTAATCCCTGTTGGTGATTATGAAAGAGCGCGTCTCATGTTAGGGAATACTCTAGAGCTCGGTCTCCGTTTTAGGCCAAAATCTGGCAAAATAAGTGGTATAAACCCTTATCTCAATTTTGGCTGGAATTATAGCCAGCTTACCGGCACAGAAAGAAATTCTGATGGTCGCGCTTATGTAGATAGTCCCGACAGAGGATCTAACAGCGTCGATGTAGGATTGGGTGTTAGACTTCGTTTTTAGAAGGGTGTACCAGCCTAAAGCTCCAGCCAGTATCCTCTCATAATATTCCACCACTTTCCCGCCAGCGCGTCGGGACACCGTAGCTAGCAATGTTGCATAACCAAACGACCATGTTAGAATTGTCCAGAGAGGTGTGTTTATGCATACAGCAGAATTTGAGGCGGTGGTTAAGGACGGAAAAATAGAGCTGCCACAACAATATCAAAATGAGTTTTTTACACATGTTAAAGTTTTTCTACTGGAGAAAACATCCTCTGGCGCCAAAAAAATCAACCCAATAAACAACTTGTACGGCGCTTTGGCTGATGGCGCTAATCCAACATTATGGGAAAAAGAAAAAACCGCTTGGAGAATAGCGGCTGCAAAAAAATATGCTCCTCGTTGATACAAATATTGTTTTACGGTATCTATTACAAGACCACCCGGCTCTAAGTCCAAAAGCTAAAGAAATCCTGGCTAATAATGATGTATTGCTTCTAACTCAAGTAATTGCAGAAACAATTTATGTTTTAGATGGTTGTTATAATTTTACCAGACAAAGAATTACGGACACTCTTCTCAAGTTAAGCTCGCTAGACAATATTTATTTCGAAAATAACGAGATTGTGGTTTTAGCTCTTGATAAATACTCACAGACAAAACTGGATTTTGTGGATACCTTGCTTTACGCCCATAATCAAGTGACTGGTTTACCGGTGGAAACTTTTGACAAAGATTTATTACGCAGCCTAAAGAGCTAAACTACCCTGGCGTTTTCTCCAAATACCTCCGCCGTGCGGAACTTCATACGCAGCGACGTTGATTTTGACATTTCCCGGCAGTTGACATTGTGTAATTTATAGTTTACAATAGTCAAATGATCAGGATTGAGGTTACCGAAATTTATGATAAATGGTTTAAGCGGTTAAGGGATATTAGAGCAAAAGATATTATCAATAGCCGTCTTGATCGAATTAAAGAAAATGAAAATTTTGGTGACTG
>JAIRZV010000037.1 GCA_031267055.1 Candidatus Margulisiibacteriota bacterium
CCCCCCCCCCCCCCCCGCCCGCACCTCTCGCCCCCGCGCCGCGCGCGGGGCGCGCGCCCCCCCCCCCCCCCCCGGTAAGCAATAATTATTCGCTGGAATATTAAATTCCGAAAATAAACTTTTGTATTTCTGACCAAATAAAAACATGTTCACTCCTAGTAATATTATACCCACAGATCAGCAAAACATACCTACAAGTATCTATCGTAAGCAATTTGCGCTTGTCCCATTTTTTTCGAGCTTGTTCAGCGAGCAAGTATGCCATTACTAATGACATATATAGGCCATTAGTAATGGCATACTTTGTAGGCAACCCACACAAACATTAAGCCAATCGAGAATCTATTTTACTGCTGATATTTTACCGGCTCGCCGTTGTGCTCCAGCGACTGCTGGGCAGCCAGCAGGGTTTTTAGGATGCGCAGGCTGTTGGCGCCGCCACTGCGGGGAATTGCGCCGGTCTCGCAGCATTGCAGAAAATGCAGACATTCCTCGCGCAAAGGTTCGCTCTCAGGATATTCTAAAATTTCTGCGCCTTCATCTATATAAGCATAACGCTCATGTTCGAATTTCTTGGTTGGGTCATACGCGACGCGCTTTTTGATAAATTTCACTTTGCCGTCCGCGGCCAGCTCGTCCATGATCAGCATACCCCTCGTGCCGACGGCAATAGCTTTGCGGTCTTTATGCGGATCAAGCCAGCTATTGTGAATATGGGCTATTTTGCCGGAAGCAAATTTGACCGCCGTAAACACAACCTCGGCGGTTTTCTGCGGATAAAATTGCGCCGCCTGCGCGGAGATGACCGCCGGATGCTCGTCCAGCAAATAATACACCACCGAAATATCGTGCGTGCCGAGATCCCACAACACATTGCTCTCAAAACGGATCGCGCCCAATCCTGTGCGCCGGCAGTACACCTGCTGCACTTCGCCAATGAGACCGTCCTGCACAGCCTGCCTCATGCGATTGACCGCGCCGTGATAGAGCAACAAATGACCTTCCATTAAAACCTTGTTTTTTGCCGCGGCCAAATCGATCAAGTCCTGCAGATCATGCTGCTGGAGAACTATCGGTTTTTCTATATAAACATGTTTGCCGGCCTCCAAAACTTTTCTGCCCAGCGCAAAATGCGTTGAGGCCGGCGTGGCAATGACTACCGCGCCGATGTCAGGATTATTCAAAACATCATCTATGTTTTTGGTAATTTTTAAATCTGGATATTGTTGCAAAGCGGAATCAATATTATTTTGATCCAGATCGCAGGCCAGCTTCAACGAACCGAGCTGATAATGATTACGCAAGAGATTTTTGCCCCAGCGTCCAATGCCAATCTGCGCTACGTTAACCATTATGCCATAAGTATAATGCAGAAAACCCAAAAGACCAAATCGCTACAGATCTTTGCCCTGGAACTATTTATTAAATTTCTATGATTTTTTCCGTTTAAATAGTAGTATTAATTTTTGGTAAAATCTGCGGATAATATTTCAGAATGTTTTTCAACTGCGCATAGGATCTAGAAGTTGTATTAGTATGCCACAATCCTGTTTCCTGCGTGTTTGGAACATATAATTCACCAAGATGATAATAATCATAACCCAACGAAGCTATTTTTGTTCCTTTTAAAACTGCCATTGCCCAAAACCACAGATCATCATGTGTCGGGCATAGTTTTAGGAACAAATCTTCACGACAAACATCTTTGTGCAGTACACGCGGTGGATAAAGCACTCCACTAACGCCAAAAACTCCATTATTATAGGATGGTAGTCTGTTATCGTCGCTGGCTTCCTTCCACTGATGATCACAAGACAAGAGATTTCCATTTTTAGCGCAGGATATTCTTGGCGCAACGCTAGTCCAAATTATATCTGGAAACACTAGATGAGCTTGATACAATCTCTCCAGCATATCTTCGGGATAAAATATATCATCATCGACCGTTACAATTATATCGTCTGGGTATTTCTGCAAGGCTGGAATGAGCTTGGTAAAAGATTTTATATCGCGGGTCCACTCAATGGACAACCCTTTTTTCTTCAGTTTTAATAATTTTTTGGGAAGCTGGTTTTCCCCTCGCGGATAATCCTCTGGCTTCAGCCAGAGGATTATCCGCGAGGGTTTCAAATTTTGATTCAATAAAGTTTTAATAGTGTGGTGAACATATGGTACTCTTGCCGGATAAGAGGTTAAAGAAATTATCAGGTTTTTTACTGTTTTCCTGTTCAGTCGGTATGTTCCCCGATACAAAGAACTACTTAACCATTTTTTAGTAGACACCAACAGCAACTTTATTGTTTTTTTATTCAGCCAAAAAAATAGATTTTTCGAAACTTCTTCTTTTATTACATGTAATAAATCTTTGCCTGAATACTTTTCAGGCATACGAAGAACAGGTGCGGGGGTAACTGTTTAGTATTCATTACGCCAATTCGGCCAAGGCTTTGACCGCTTCTTCTTTGGTCGGCGCGACGCCGTGATAGTTGACTTTGTTTTCCATGAAAGACACGCCTTTGCCTTTGACAGTGTTAGCCAGAATATACACCGGCTTGCCCTTAATCGTGTCCGCCCGATCCAGCGCAGCCAGTATTTGGGGCAGGTCGTGGCCGTCGATTTCCAGCACTTCGAAACCGAACGCGCGCCATTTGTCGGCCAGCGGCTCGACAGCCATAACCTGCTCCGTGTCGCCGTCGATTTGCAGATGATTGCGGTCGGTGATCACGGTCAGATTGTCCAATTTGTAATGCGCCGCCGCCATAGCCGCTTCCCAGACCTGGCCTTCCTGACATTCGCCATCGCCGGTGAGGCAGTATATCCGGCTGTTCAGTTTGTCCATTTTCGCGGCCAGAGCCATGCCGACCGCCACGGAAATGCCTTGCCCTAGCGAACCGGTGGAAATTTCCACGCCGGCGACTTTGCGCATGTCGGGATGCCCTTGCAACGGCGAGCCGATTTTGCGCAGGGTGAGTTTGGTGTTTTCGTCAAGGTAACCGGACAACATCAACGCCGCGTAAAGCGCCGGTGCCGCGTGACCTTTGGACAGGACAAATCTGTCACGCTCTTTCCATTGCGGATCGCGGGGATTGTGGCGCATTTTGGCAAAATACAACGCGGTGATAATATCTGTCGCCGAGAGCGAACCACCCGGATGCCCCGAACCGGCCTCGGCCAGCATTTCAATAATCAAACGGCGGATTTTTTTGGCGATCTCGGCAAGCTCTTTAACGTCATTGACCATAGAGCATATAGTATAAGGCAAGCAGGGAGTTTTGTATATTTAGGAAAATAGTCAACGCTTTACACCAGCGTTAAACCGTTTTTGATTTTCGTTAAAATGTATAAAAATCATTAATTTGGGCATATATATCTAGAGGAACTACTTATGCATTTTAATTTTATTAGCTACCCCCCCCCCCCCCGCAAACACATTTGCCGTACCTGAAACTGATAGCGTTAAAAAATCTTACCAGTACACTACACTAGACTTAAAACCCAGACTTGAAATAAATCCTATTCAAGAAACCATTAACACTTATGGCAACAAAAATGTTTTTTCTAAAATTAAGCATACTTTTTTAGGGACATCTGGCAAAAAGGTCTGGACAGCTACATTGCTATCTAAGTTAATTGTAGACATCGGCGCATCTCTGACCATGCTTCCCAGTCTAAACAACATGTTAACTCAAAACGAGTTTGGCCTATTTACAATTGGCTCCATGTTATATGGAGTTATCATATTAAATTATTCAACCTGGGCTACACGAATGTTTATAGATATGCTGACCGGCATATCTTATTTACAAAAACCAGAAGCAGTAAAACCGCGTTTGGCAGAAAACTTCTTGCCACATATCACCGTACAAATACCCTGCCGCAACGAGCCATTTGAATTAATTACCAGCAGGTCTATTCAAAGCGCCCTCAATCTTGATTACCCGCAAGACAAACTGACTATTATGGTAGTAGACAACAGCGAGCCAGGAAAATATGAACAATTGGCGCAGTATTGCCAAGAACATAATATATTGTTTGTTCATCGTGAAGGCAAAGACGGCGGCAAAGCCAGAAACCTAAACATCGGACTTGGCCTCAAGCCAATGGATGATGGTCAATATTATATTCCGCAAAGCGATTTATATTTTCTGACAGACGCGGACATTGAATTCCCGGCCAGCATTTTACAAGACAGCCTCCCGGAGTTTCAGCAAAATTTACGTTTGCCTTTTATTATTTTTGAGTCTGATGATTATGCCAATGAAAACTTTTTTAATTCCTCTCTGGCCGCGGTGAATATGGTCAACAATCAAGGCAACGTTCGAATAGAGCAGTACGGTTTTACCACTTCCGGTGGTTATGGTTTATTTTACAACCGTCATGCCTGGAATACGGTAGGCGGCTGGAAAGAAAAATTTGTCGGCGAGGACTGGGCCACCGGCGTGGCCATCCGCACAGCATCAGAATACTTTGACAAAGGCAAACGATTAGAATACGTCAAAGTTATCGACCGCACGCCAGAAAACCTGGAGCGCTTAAAAATACAACAAGAACGCTGGGCTAAAGGCGGAATAGAAACTCTATCAAAGTTAATCCCAGCACTTATAAAAGCCAAACATGTCCCCTGGAACGAGAAAATTGACATCGTCTGGCGTTTTTCTTTCTATGCAACAATGGCTTATTCAAGTGTAATGCTTCCCGCCGTCACTGTAGTTATCGCCACTTTGCTGCCAGTAAATAATATTTCTCTACTAACACCGCTAATAGAAAGCTGGCGAGTTTTTATTATCCCGTTAGTTATCGCTATCGCTTTTCGCACAATTTTCTGGGCTACCCGCCAAAACTGGAAACTGGCTATTAAAAACATTACCCGTGTAATACCTGCCACAATAGCCTACAGCGGTATTGGCCTGGCTGTAATGAGGGGAATTATTCACGGGCTTTATGATAAGAAAAAAATTTTTAATATTACACCCAAAGGACAAAATCTTAATGAAAATGAATTACTGCGCATAATTCAAAAAAACTGGAAAGAACTTCTCTTTGGCACCACTCTGCTGGGCACAAGTTTGTTTCTACCAATACAATTATTTTTTGTCGGCATTGCCGGTATTTGTTATTTAGTCTCACCATTTATGTCTTTGCTCAAAACTAAAGAGAAAAAAACTCCAGAAAACTGAATTCTCATTACTCCTCCACTGATGTCACGCCGCGGCAGGATGAGCAGCTCGCTGTTGCACGGGACAAAAATTTATTCCTCGCGTTTGGCCAGCGCGTCTTCTCATTCTCATTGATCTTTAAACCACTACAACAAAAACTCTTCCATATTTTCCGGTGTGATCAGGTGAAATTTGCTGTGCGGATAATTGGCCAAAAATTGTCTCGGCTTTTTATATCTAGCCTTGGGGTTCCATTTAAATTCAAAGGCCTCTATTTGCCCATCGCCTTCTTCAATGTAATCAATTTCTTTTTGCTCAATAGTCCGCCAAAACCAACTGTTGCGCCACAAACCGGCGTAGTCCAATTTCTTTTTGCGCTCGGACATCAAAAAATTTTCCCACAACGCACCAATATCGCGGCGGGTCTCGGCCAGCGAAAAATCCGCGATGACCGCGTTGCGCACGCCGTTATCATAAAAATAAATTTTCTTGCTGTTTTTTAATTCATTGCGCAGATTGCGGCTGAACGAACCGAGCCGGAATATCACAAAACATTGTTCCAGTAAAACCAAGTATTTTTCCACGGTTTTTGTGTCCAGGCCACAAAGCTGTCCCAGCTCGGAATAAGACACTTGCGCGCCGACTTGAAAAGCCAAAGCCTGCAGCAATTTGAGCAATTTCTCCGGTTTTTTGATCTGTTCCCACATCAAAATATCTTTGTACAGATAGCTGTCGGTCAGCAGCTTTAAGATTTCCTTTTCGCCGCCCGGATTGTTGACCACCTCCGGATAATAGCCATAGACCAGCCGCTGGGGCAGCAATCTTTTTTCCGCCAACAGGCCATGATGCGCTGTCATTTCCGTAAAAGAGAGCGGATACATTTTGTATTCCCATTTACGTCCGGTCAGCGGTTCATTCACCTGATTGGCCAGATCAAAAGACGAACTGCCCGTGGCAACTAACTGCACGCCGCGCAATTGATCCGCAATAAGTTTTAATTTTACGCCGATGTCCTTGATGCGTTGCGCTTCATCCAGCACGACATATCTATTTTTGCCAAAAATATGTCTGAGCCGTACGGCAGAAATATTCTCAAAAATAGCCTGCACATCAGGCTCGTCACCGCTTAGCCAAAGCGTATTGGGCTTTTTTTGGAAAATATCCTTTGTCAAAGTAGTTTTCCCAACCTGCCTGGCGCCAAATAATATAATTATTTTTCCTTTATTTAGGCGGTTTTTTATAGATTTCTCTACGGTTCTTTTTATCATATTTAACATTATAATTCCATTTTCATGGATTTGCAATAAGTGAAATATCAATATTTGTGGAATGTAATCCACGAAAATCTATATTTTCATGGAATATAATCCACAAAAATAGAAATTCGACAGTTATTCCGCCAGCGTCCTTTTCTTGCGTCGCAGGCGGTGAAAAGATACGGCAAAACGATGCGCTTCGTCGCGGATTGTCTGGAGCAGACGCAGGCCGGCGTCACGCCGCGGCAGGACGAGCGGCTCGCCGCGGCGCGGCACAAAAATTTCTTCCTCGCGTTTGGCCAGCGCGCAAAGCGGTATAGTCAAATCAAAATTTTTCCAAACGCGGACAGCCACGCCGAGCTGACCCTTGCCGCCGTCGATGACCACCAGATCCGGACGATTGCTGTCGTCCAGCCGCATACAGCGCCGCGTCAAAACTTCTTCCATAGAAGCAAAGTCATCCGGCTTGTCCTGATTGATAATATATTTGCGGTACTCGCTCTTGCCCGGAACCCCGTCGAGCAGCACAGCCTGTGAAGCCACAGTCTCGCTGCCCTGAATATGCGAAATGTCATAGCACTCAATGCGCCGCGGCAAAGTTTCCAGCGCCAGAATTTCTTGCAGGCGTTTCAGACCGTCCGCCGGCGAAGCCTCGCGGAGTTGAGCCATGATGCGCTCCTGCAAATATTTGCGCGCGTTGTAAACGCCCATTTGCACAAAATCGAAACGGAAACCACTTTGCGGCTGCCAGACTCTGGCCTGCCGCGCGCCGGCCCAAGCCGTGAACGCTCCGCAGGCGTATTCCGCTGGCAAAATAATTTCCGCGGGAATAGTCTCGTCAGAATAAAAATTCATGAGCAGACGCTCAAAAGAATCCGAAGCCAGCGCGCGCTTGCCGCCGGCGCTGAAAGACCGGCTACCGGTGATCCGCCCGTGCTGAATACGCAGCAAAACCGCCGCCCAGATATTTTGGCCGGCGGCAAAACCCCAAACATCACGGGAAATATTGTCCGGCGCGACCACGGACTGCGTGACCATGACTTTTTCCAGAGCCTGCAATTTATCGCGGCAATGCGCGGCGGTCTCATAATCCATATTCTGCGCGGCTGCGGCCATTTGTTTCTGCAAATCCGCAGAGAGCGCGGCGTAATCTCCACGCAAAAAATCCGTCAGCGCGGAAATTTCTTTTTGATACTCCGCTTCTTTGCCGCCCAAGCAGGGCGCGAGGCACTGGCCAATTTGAAAATACAGACACGGTTTTTTGCCAAGCGTTTTGCAGCGGCGCAGGCCGAATATTCCCTGCACCGCGCGCAGGGCGTCGCGCACCGAGCCGGCGTAGGGGCCGAAATATTTGCCGCCGTCATTAAATCTCTGGCGCGAGATGATCAAGCGCGCGTATTTTTCCGTGGTCAATTTGAGATACGGATAACGTTTGTCGTCTTTGAGATCGATATTGTACGGCGGCTTGTGTTTTTTGATCAGCGAGTCTTCCAGCAGCAACGCTTCGGTCTCGGATTGCGTGACTATTGTGCTGAACTCCGCGATTTTGGCGGCCAGCGCGGCTGTCTTGGCGTCTTTTTCTCCACGAAAATACGAGCTGACACGTTTTTTCAGGTCTTTGGCTTTGCCGATATAGAGTATTTTGCCTCGCGCATCGAGATGCAAATACACGCCGGGTTTGGCAGGGAGATTTTTAAGGAGTTTGGCTAAATGTTCCGTTTGTTCCATTGAACAAATTTTAACACAAACAAACTTCACTCATTATTAAGCTTTAACAATTGCAAAAAATAATGTATTTACCAAAAGGTCACGTTCGCTTCGAGTAAAATATTTGCCGCACAGATTACGCTACTTTCATAATATAAATCACCTGATAATACTTTGGCACAGTGTCGACGCTGAACACAGCGCCCGTTCCGGTATTGGCCGTCGAGCCTTTGATAGTGCCGCCGGTAATGCTGCCGTTGATCGCATGCGAATGTGAACCGCCTTCGGGAATAGTTACATTGATATTGTTGTGGGAATGTGTCCCGCCATTTGTAGCAGTATCGCACGAATACGTGTGCGTGTGAGCAAAATTTATTCTGAGACCACATCCCCTAGGGGCAGTTGCGGTGTCCGGACAGCCGTCATAGATTGTTGTGCCTTTCGTTATTCTGCCAGAACAAGTGCTCTCGCCACTACGCATCGCGCCGCGATTAGCTCCAATAGTAGAATATTCACCATAATTGTCTCCGCTTATATCACTGGTGGTTCCTGAAACACTATGCGTATGTCCTCCGCTGTCACTAGTTGTTACGCCTGTGCCAGAATGCCCATGTGCTCCGTCGTAGCTTACCGAGAGGCCGCTCGTAGACAGTCCGTCCAAAGACAAACCCGTCGCTTCGTGGTTGTGCGACGGCAGATTGTCTGTTTGCAGTACGACATCTCGGCTGTCCGCACCGCCCTCTGCGCCGGAGCTATCTGCACCGCGCAGGAATTTATTGGTCAGGTCTGGTATGTTCACGTCAGCGACATGATTGGCGGTGTTGCAGATTTTCCAGATCGTTTTGAATTCCGCGCTGGTCGCGCTCCACGCCGCAGAGCTAAAAGTCAGGATCGCACCTTTCGGAAAAAAAGTCAGATTGAGAATGTCTGTCGCCAGCATCGGCTGGCCTCTTTCTATAGTCATATGAATACCCCCTTATTTTATTTATTGGTCAATCAGCAGATTGGTGTTTTGGTACTATTAAGAATTTTAGCAAATAATTAAACTTTGTCAATCAGCCCAAAAGAGGATGTGTCTGATGTACCAAGAAATTACTAATGATGAGCTGAAAGAGCTGTTGAGCAAAAAACTGGCTCTGCTCCGGCAGAACAGCGGGCAGACTGTGGAAGCCACCGCGTTTGATCTGGGCATGGATTACAGCGAATATTATCGTCTGCTGCGCGGCGAACGTTTGCCGCATTTGCGTACGCTGCTACGGATCAATAAAAAATACGGCCTCAATATGGATTGGTGGTTCAATAAGCTGGAAAGCAAACCGCCGGTCAAGTTGCATAAAAGAACCGGGGAGTTTGAGTTGTTAAATAATTACAATAAACTCAATGTGCGCACCCGCAAAGTTATTTTTGACATGCTAAAAAGTCTGGTCCGGGACAGCCAGCAACGCGCGCCGCGGCGTTGATTTTCTGTATTTCCTGCAGACAATCCGTCAGCACATTTTCGTTTAATCTCATCGGCACGGGATTTGCGTCAGCGTATAGATAAAAAATCGAACCAGTGATCTTTTGCCCGGGCAGCAGCCGCTGGAGGATTGCGGCGTAAACGGACAGTTGATTTTTATATTGAGTTTCGTTTTCCGGCGTGTGTGCCCGGCTAGTTTTGAAATCGTATATTTCCCAGCCGTCTTTTGTTTTGACGAGCAAGTCTGCGACGCCGGTAAAATGCACGCCCTCAGATAAGCAATCGAGGCTGACTTCGTGGAAATGCTCGTTTTTTTGCAGCAGGTCCGGCAGTGCGGATCGGGCGTAATTGGCCAGACATTGCTGTAAATAGATTTTTTCCGCGTCGGTAAAATCAGCCGGCAATTCCGGCCGGACGGCGGAACCGGCGGCGATAATCCGGTGCGCGGCCGTGCCGATTTTCTGCATGTCCAGAGAATTATTTTTCGACGCTGAATGTTCGTCCATAACGAAGCCGTGAAAATAATCCAAAATAAATTTCCGGCTATCAGCTAAAAGATAAGCGGCGAGCGTTGCCGGCAGAATATTTAATTTATAGCGCGGCTCCGCAGTTTGCGCGGATTCTGTAAAATTGAGCGCCGGCGGCTTGAGAATAGTCTGCGCTGTTTGGCACAAAGGCTGTGGCTCGATGGACTCGAGGACCGCGGCTCCATGCCGGATTTGCGGTTGCTTGACACAAAAATATCTTAACCAGAGGCCGATGTTGCGAGTTTGCAAACACTCCTCCGTCAATTCGTCGTCTTTTTCGGGACGGCAAGCGGAAGTCAAAAACAATTTTTCTTTGGCGCGGGTGATCGCCACATAAAACAAACGGCGGCTTTCTTCCAGCTCCAGCTGTTCCTGTTTTCTTTTGGCGTGCGCGTAGGCCAGAGAAATATTATCGGCTTCCGGCGCGTCCCGATCAGCGGCGCTGCTCAAAGCCAGCGGTATGCCGAGTTCTGCCTGGGTCTGGCTGTCGCGGTACAAATCTTTGTGAAAAATTATTTTAGCCAGACGCAGCGCGGTTTTGTGCCGGTATAAATCTGCCACAAAAACATTTTCAAATTCCAAACCTTTGGCTTTATGAATAGTCATGATCCGGACACTGCTGTTGTCCGACAAATCAGCCTCTTCTTCGCGCGACTCTTTTTCCTGCAATTTTTGAATATAATTAATGAAATATTGCAGGCTCCGGTCATCGAAACTTTTGGAAATGTCCAGCAATTTATTCAGGTTGGCCAATTTTCTTTCCGCGTTTTCGCGGTGCGACAGAGCGTTGTTGATAAAAAAAGTTTTTTCCAGCGTCAACTGCAAAATTTTAGAAACGGGCAGCTTGCCGATCAAGCCGCGTAATTCGCGGTAATCCGTTAAAAAAATTTTCAATTTTTCCGCGTCAGCTCCGGCTAAAATTTTCAAGTCAAAATGATTCAGCAAATCGTACAATGGTTGTTTTTTATTTTTGCCGCGCGTCAGGAGAAAAAGCGCTTGATCGCTGAGATTGACCATTTCCGAGCGCAGCGCGGCAGCCAGACGAAAATCATCAGCCGGATTGTTCAGCACGCTCAAAAAATTCAGCGTGTCGACGACTTCACCCCGGTTGTAATAATTGCCGCCGCTTTCCAGAGCGTATTTTAGTCCGGCGGTGTCGAGCGCGTCGGTAAAAATATTGATGTGAGAAAAATACGGCAAGAGCAGCGCGCATTTATTTTGATCGGAAAACGGCCGGGCTTTTTGCAGCTCTTGAATTTTGCGCGCGATGTATGTGGCTTCGATTTGCCGCGCTTTTTCCGCGGCGCCGTATTCGTCAGACATTGAGCCGTCTGTTTTTTCCGGCACAGGCGCAAAGGCGATCTCTACCCGGCCTTGAAGTTTCTTTAACTCCTCTGTATTGCCGAAAATCAGCGGCTCGTAATCCGGCGTGTCCGGGTCGGCGGCAAATAACGGCGTACAGAGCGCGTTGGCAAAATCGATAATTTCTTTGGCGCTGCGGAAATTTTCCTGCAAATCCATATTTCGTCCGGCGCCTTGGGCGTAACGCTCGCGGTATTTTTGGAACAGACGCAGATCGGCGTAACGAAAAAGATAAATAGATTGTTTCCAATCGCCGACCACACAGAGTTTGCGCGGACCGGCCAAAAGCGCGATCAATTTGTCCTGCGCTTCATTGGTATCTTGAAATTCGTCGACCAGCGCGGCGGCGAAAAAGTCTTGATAATGTTTGGCTAATTCCGCATGGTTTTCCAGCAGCCGCAGTGCGCGTTCCTGCAAATCGTCAAAATCCAGTTGGTTTTTTTGATTTTTGCGGTGATTGTAAGCGGCTTGAATTTCCGCCAGCAATTCGCTCAAGCAGACGGTCAGCTCGGCAAAAATGGCTTCTTGAGTTTCAGCAAAATAAATAAAATCATAATTATTTTCACAAAGCTGCTTTATGGCTTTGAGTGTGGCTTTGTCACCGGCCGCGTCTTTGCCGCCGCTGCGCAGATCGATATTTTCCCTGATAGCGCGCAGATTTTCCAGAGAATATTTTTTTGTTCCCAGCTGAGCTGTGGTATCGCGCATTGCGGAGAATTTTTCCGTGCTCGGCTGACCGGACAGTGCGCGACAGAGATTTTGGATTTTGGCGTAAATTTGCTGCAAATGCCGGTCATTGATTTCTAATATTTTAGCTTGGATTTGCGCCGCGGTTTTTGTGCAGAGTTTGTCCGCCGGCAGTCCGTAAGCGCGCAGTGCGGCGAGGGTCTTTATACAACATTCGACCAAGTCCTGACGGGAATAAGCTTCCAACAATTTATCCAGCGCCGCGCTGCCAGCCGCTAATTTTTCTTCCAGACAATTTTCGATTGTTTCCTCCAGCAAAAGTTCGGCGGGTATTTCGGACAGCGTTTCAAAATTCGGCGGCAGTCCGGCCTGAAAACAATTCTCGCGCAATATCCGGCCACAGATGCTGTGAAATGTGCCTATATAGGCGCCTTCGATTTCCCAGTAGGGCAGATCTTTTTCCCGGGCTTGCGCGATGAGTTTGGTTTTGAGCTCTTGCGCCGCTTTGTCGGTGAAAGTCACGGCCAAAATTCTGCCGGCCGGAGTTCCGGCGGCGAGCAGAGCGGTGATGCGCTCGATCAACGTAAATGTTTTGCCGGCGCCGGCGTTGGCGTTGATGCTGATATTTTCACCACGCAGTGCGGCAATTTCTTTTTGTTTTGTGGTCAGCTCGGCCATTTCACGCTCCAAATCTAATTTTGGTTTGTTTTTTGCGGCAGACTTCTTCCGCCGGACATTTACGGCAAAACGTTTTGTCGTGATTTTGGTAAAAATTTCCGCTTTGCAGAGCGGTAAAATATTCGCGGATCAGACTTTGAGTTTTCTCAAACAAATTGGCTATTTCCGCGGTGGAAACTCCTTTGGAAAAAACATTCGGGTCTTTGAGATAAATTCCCCGGCGTTCGTTGTTTTTGAGCCGCACATATTCCGCGCCGGCGGCCTGCAGTCCGGTCACGCTCTGATACAGCAGCGCGTAAAGCCAGGCCTGCGGCAGAATTTTTTGGTCAAGGCTTTTGGCGGAAATTTGCGGCAGCGCGCCGGTTTTGTAATCTAGGATCAGGAAAAAGTTTTCGCCGATTTTATCGATGCGGTCAATGACTCCGGAAATAAAATTGCCATCAATTGGATAACGCCGGTCCTCGCCGGTTTTCGGGTCTTGCCGAAATTCGTATTCACAATGCAAAGCCACCGCGCGTCGTTCTTTTTGCAGAGTTTCGTCCAGCTCGACAAAATTTTTTAAAATAGCCAGAGTTTTTTGGTATTCCAATTCCGCCTGACGGCGCGGCATATGGGGAAATTGTTCCTGAAATTTTCGCGGCGGATAAAGCTGCTGGTAAATTTCGGCCAACGGTTGTCGCGGATTGGCGGGATCGTAGTATGCCGCCAGCGTTTCATGCTGGATCGTGCCCAGAATTGCCGGATAATCCGCGGCGTAAAAACTTGCTGGCTGATATCTTTGCAAATTTAAAACCTGTTCGCAGAAATAACGGAACGCGCAGCGTGAAAAAGTTTCCAGACCTTTGGCGGAGAATTTTTTTAATTTTTGCAGCTCTTGAGCGGCGTGCTCCGCGGCCTGCCGCAAATTTTTGGGATCGTTTTTGCGCCGCACGACTTCTGTCAAAAAACGCAGATCCGTTTCTCGCTGGTTTTCTGGAATATCCGTCAGACTTAAATTCGCGCGCGCTGCTTGCCATTTTTCCCAGTAAGCGCGGTAAATATACAAGCGTTCGTACTCGCTGCGGCACAGCGGCTCCGCTGCGCCGAGCAACTGCGCGTACGTGTAATACGCGCGTGTTATTTTTTGGCCGAATTTTTGCGCGGTGAAATTCTGCAGCTCGGCCAGAAAATGCGAAGGTTTGAGCGCGCCGCCGCTGGCTTCGCGGTCGGCGTAGGACAAATACAATTTTTCCTGCGCACGCGTGAGCATTTGGTAAAAAAATAAATTCTCGTTCAAAATTTTGTCGCCGATTAATTTTAATTCGGTGTAGCCTAACTCCGCTTTTTCATAATCTTTGAGCAGCACGGACTCGGCGGCTCTGGCCGGAAAACTATTGCTGGTCAAGTCGGCCAAAAAAACTATTTTGTAATCTTTTTGCCGGGCGCTTGGCGCGTCGTAGACCTGCACTTGCTCGCCGTTGCGTTTGCGCGCGGCCGTCAGCTCTTGCAAAGAATACAGCAG
>JAIRZV010000052.1 GCA_031267055.1 Candidatus Margulisiibacteriota bacterium
GGATTGCGTTACAACGATTTTCATTGCGATCTGGCGCTGCTTTTCAACCCGACCAAAGTAGAAATAGACAATTCATTTTTATTCGGCCTGGGTTTTGATTTTCAACTGCTGCGCAACTCCGCGGCGCGCGCGGTCAGTGACGCTAGTTTTCAGCCGGAGATCAACGTGTCCCGCAAACGCATTATTGTCAGCGACTTGCAGCCGGAAAATATTCAAGAAATCGCCGTGCTTGACCCTGATGATAATGTGCTCTCCCTGCCCGTCCGCAAAACTATTGAAATTCCGGCGCCGACCACCGGCAATTACACGCTCTTTTTTCAACTCAAAAACGAAAAAATCATCAAACAAACAGTCCTGGTCGAATAGTTCGAGCGTGTAAACTTAACTGTGTAAACGCCACCCTGCTCAAATTTCAAGAAAGTAGTTTATGAATAACACCATAAATCTGTAGCAAACAGTAGCGAAAAGCGGCTCAAAAGCCTTTAGCTAATATAGTAAGAGTTATTCTTGCGGCCTAGTATTGGCCTTATGGTCTGGATACACAGATGCAGAGCTTTTGCGGCGCAAAAAACCTGAACATATCGCAGGGCAGTTTACACAGATAAGTTTACAGTCCTAATAGTTTCTCATTCAAAAAAACTCTGGCAGTTGGCATAAATCTTGCGGTTATACCTATAAAGAACTTGGCAAAAATGTTGGAAGTTTTTGCAAAGGAGGTGTGTTATGCAGAAAGATCCTTTATTGTTGAAAACTAAAATACGCGGCGGGGAAAAACTTTACCTGCTTGGTCTGCTCAAAAAGCAGCTCAAAAACCCCAATTAACGTCTTCTCTTTTGGGGCTTAACTTTTTTTACCACGTGCCTTTTGGCCGGACGACCGGATTTTTTCCGCGCGGTTTTGCGGCGCGACCTGTTCCGGACCGGCAGATCAAATTCTTCCGCAAAAGCGCCTTCGACATCCACGCCGAGATCAACATTTTCAGAATTTTTGAGCAAAGCTTTGTAGCGGTCTAAAATCTGCGCCAGCTTGCGCGAGTACCAATTTTCCAAAATATATTTGGAAAAAATCGGCAAGCGTCGCTGCAAACCCAAACCTTGTTTTTTCAAAATTTTTTCCAGCGCGCCCAACTGTTTAGCATGATCCGCGCCGCTTTTCTTTTCCTCCGCCAGATCGTAAGAGCCGATGTCCCGTACGCCTGCTTTGATAAAATCCAAAATATTTTCATTGTTCGTGCCAGGCACAGTGATCGGAATATCGTTCGGCAAAATCCGTTGCGCCAGCTCCAGAGTTTTGAGCATTTCCGTTTTGCTGATCTGATTTTTGATCTCCAGCTTGCTGTTATTGATCGGCAGATAATTCTGCAAAACAACATTTTGAATATTGCCGTATTCCGCGTGCAGAGCTTTGATGATCTCCAGCGCTTCGCGGCGGCTGCGGTCCGACTCGCCCAGTCCCACCAAAATACCGGTGGTCACCGGCACTTTGCCGAGACCCGCGTAAGAAATTGTGTCCACGCGCGACTGCAAAGTTTTGCGCGGCGAATATTTTTCCAAAATCTTTTCGTCGGCACAGTCCAGCATCATGTAAATCGACGCCACGATCCGCCGAATACCGTTCCAGCTGCTTTCCGGATCGCGCAGCATTTCATCTTTGGCGATATAGCCGATATTCAGCGAGGGCAGCAGACCCTCCAAAAAAGCCAGCTCGCAAACTGTGTACACGTATTCAATGTAAGAATTGAAACCCCAGAGATCGAGCCGCGCGCGCACCGCGGAAAAATTATCCGGCCGCTCGCCAGCCACGAAAATCACTTCCTTGACACCGGCTTTTTTGGCCTGCGCGCAATGCTTGATAGTCGAGTACGGCACGGCCAGCTCAAAAGCCGCCTGATCCGTGTTGTTCGCCGGAAAATCGCAGTAGTCGCACAAACTGGAACAAATCCGCGAGAGACTGACCGTCGTCGAACGCGAATAGGTTACGATATCTTTATCCATAAAACTCCTAAATAAAAAAATTAAAAAGAAAACTTATCTGAAACACAAGCGCCGGATAATCCGGAAAAGCATGAACACCGCGGCAAACACCACGCCGAAAACAGCCGCACCCTGTTTGTCCAGCACAGTTTTCACATCGCCTTCGATATTGTCCGAGATCGCGATCAGCGCGCGCACCGAGCCGGTCTTGAGATTTTTGGCTACGACCACCGCGTTGCCGCAATTGGTCTGATTGACATTCTGTGCTTTGAGTAATCCGATACCGGAATGATCGATGTCCGCGTGACCGGCATTGATCGAACTGACGCCGGACTGCGAGCAACTCACCATTTCCGCGTAAATCGTTTCCGCCGCTTGACGGCTGATCTTTTCTTCTTTTTTCGGACTTTTCTTGCCACTCTCACCCATTTTACAGTCCTTTCTTTAAATAAAATCTCGAAAAAAAGCAGGTCATTTTACCTTATTTTTACTTATTTTGTCAAATTTCTCGCTAATTTTTGGCGTATTTGGGCGGTTTTTATATGGTCATTGTCCGAAAGGCATTAAATCCAAAAAATTGGCTGTCAACTCTGCGACAACCTTGCCCTACCCTTTGATCCCCAGCTTGGTGATGAGGGCGTTGTAGCCAGCCAGATCTTTGGCCTTGAAATAACGCAGCAGGCGGCGGCGTTTGCCGACCATGAGCAGCAAACCGCGACGGGAATGAAAATCATTTTTATTGATCTTGAGATGCTCGACCAAATTATTGATAGATGTAGTCAACAAAGCGACCTGTACCGGCGTCGAACCGGTGTCTTTGTCGCCGGTTTGAAATTTCGTAATGACTTCCGTTTTATTTTTAACTGCCATAAGCGCTCCTGTTCTCCGAAAAGGATTAAAATTCTAGCATTATTTTTTTTTTTTGTCATGTGGTTTACTATTTTAACGATTTTAAATACTGGCTTTTTTGTAGAGGCCGTAAAAGCCGTAACCGCCGATCAAGATATTCGGCAGCCAGGCCGCGAGAAGCGGCGAAAAACCGCTCTGGCCGAACCACATGAAAACCGACAGCATGACGTAATAAACAAAAATTACCAGCACACTGATGCCCAAGCCAACTCCGGCGCCGGAACGCTGCGGCCGAATACCCATTTGCGAGCCGAGCAAGACAAAAATCACACAAGCAAAAGGAATGGCCAATTTTTGATGCCATTGCACACGCAGTTTGGCAACATTGGCGCCGAAGCCGCTCTGCTGGCGGATATAGGCGGACAGTTCGCCGATATTCATTTGCTCGGGGTCTTTGCTGCGGCCGGAAATATCGCGCGGCCGCACATTGATATTGATGTTTTGCGTGATGAAATCCACGAGCAGTGCGGCGCGGTTGTCGCCGGCAAATTGATGCATGGTGCCGCGGCGAAAAGTCCAGCCGGTCAGCGCGTCAAATTCGGCTTCTTCGGCGCGCGTGCTGCGGGCCACATTGTCGTTTTGGTCATACTCGATGACATTGACCTGATGCATGACACTGCCTTCCATTTCACGGGCGTGAATAACCCTGACGAGACGGTGATTTTCGTACATCGGAATATTGACGTTGGTCTGGATCTGCGGTGCGCTTTTGGACATATCTTTGAGCTGGATGATCGTGTTTTCTTCGATGAAGCTCGCCTGCGGCACGACTGTTTCATTAAAAAAAACCGTGAGCAGACTGACCAAAAAACCGAAAACCAGCGGCGCGGCAATGAGCCGGTACAGTGACAGTCCGCCGGCGCGGAAAGCCGTCAGCTCGCTCTCGCTGGACAGGCGGCTGAAACACAGCAGCGCGGCCAGCAAAGTGGCCATGGGAAAAGCCAGAGAAATCACGCGCGGCAGACGCAGCAAAAACAAAGCCAGCACCTGATCGAAACCGAGATTGTACAACTGCGCTTCGGAAATAAGACCCGGAATAATCGAGCCGCCGGAAAAAATCACGGAGAACGCCCCCACGCCGAAAAGAAAAGGCAGGAGAATTTCTCTAAAGGTGTAAAGGTAAATTAATTTTATTTTAAAATTCTTCACAACAATCCCGTTACAAATTAAAATTTTCGCCCAGATAAAACTTGCGCGCGGTCTGGTCGGCGGCAATGGACGCCGCGTCACCTTCCAGCAGCACTTTGCCCTGATGAATAATGTAAGCGCGGTCGGTGATGCCCAGCGTTTCGCGCACATTGTGGTCGGTGATGAGAATGCCCAAACCTTTGGTTTTGGCCAGATAAGCGATGATCTCCTGAATGTCGTTGACGGCAATGGGGTCTATGCCGGCAAAAGGCTCGTCCAGCAAAATAAAATCCGGATAGCAGGCCAGCGCGCGGCAAATCTCCACCCGCCGCCGTTCGCCGCCGGACAGCTCATAACCGCGCTGTTTGCGTATATGCGAAATTTTCATTTCCTCGAACAATTTGTTCATGCGCTCCTGATACTCGGCCGGCGGCACAGCCGGCATATTTTCCCAGAGTATCAGCAGATTTTCCTCGACGGTCAGCTTGCGAAAAATCGACGGCTCTTGCGGCAAATAGCCGATGCCCATTTTGGCGCGCTCATGCATAGGCACATGTGTAATATCATTGCCATTGAGATTGACAGCGCCGGCGTCAGCTTTGATGAGGCCGACGATCATATAGAAAGTCGTGGTCTTGCCGGCGCCGTTGGGCCCGAGCAAGCCAACAACCTCGCCTTTATTAACGTGAATATTGACCTCGTTGACGACCTTTTTTTTGTGATAAGCCTTGACCAGCCCCTGCGTTTCGATCATGGCGAGAGTGTAACACAAAAGTAAGGTTGTTTCTATTGCTTGGGTTTGTTTTTTAGAAAAACAACCGTCTTAAATTTATATGCGCGGATATTAAATCAAAATATTTGTTGGTATTGTTTTCAAAGTTTAACCAGATGTTATTTACTATCCAGTCGGCAAACTGAATACTGTATGATTTATGGCTTTCATCAGGCGCATAAATAATGCTAGTTTTGAGATCGTGTTCAAGCCAAATTTTCACCCGTAAATAATCTATCAAACTATTTCCGCTTTTTATTTTGACGGAACGTATGTCAGGAGAAAAAAACACCTTACCCTGTTTCTCTATATAATCAGGCAAGACTAAACCAATCATATAATTATAAAGAAGATTGCTGTCTTGTCGAATATGTTCATAAACATTTTCTTTTTTGACCGTGATGCAGGATATTTTTATTTCAGGATATTTTTTTAGGAGTTCACGAACCATTGCGCAAAATTCTAATCTTTGTGTGTCCGTAGAGTCTGAAGCTTTTTTCTCATGCGTCCAAGCATATTTTTTATAAAGTTTTCGCATCAAATCTTTGGGCTTATTTTTTAGGTGCCTTGGCACAAATATTAAGGCAATCGATAAATATCTGCTGGATCCGCCGTAGCGGTATGGCTTGTCAAACTTCCAGCCTAAGTCTCCGCTCTCGTCAAGATATATGTGCATTTGACTCCAGCCTAAAAAATAAGCGAGGTTTCCCTCGCTTATATCATTTTTAACTGCCCGGAACCGGCACATTTACAATATGCTTATGATAGCTCTCTTTCAAGAACCATCACGAGTTTCCGGGACTTACAATAAGCAGTATAGCATGGGGTCAAAAAAACTCAAGGGCATGCATGGGGGTTATTGTCTGTCGGCACTTGGTCGCGTCGAGAAGACCTTTAGTTAAGATTTCATGTATTTTTAGTTAAAAATCTATTGACATGGTATGCTGAAAGATGCTAACTTCTCTCCAATATAGTTAGAGCGTAGCTTGGTCAGGGCTAACGACATTGCAAAGGTGGTGATGCGCGCACAAAATCCACGGTTATGTTCAAGTTTTCAAAAAAATATACAGGAGGTATTTGTGATGAAGAAAGTTTTAATCGCGATGACAGTTTTAGCGGCTTTCGGTCTGGCCACAGTGCTGGACGGCGTGCCGGGCTTGGGTCTGGGTGAAAACCCGGCGGCTCCGGCTGTGTGGAAAAATCAAAAGAGAGTTGACGCGGGGTTTAATCTGCTGGGCAAAACCGCGGATGCTTCCGGCTGGAAGTCAACACCCGATCAGGATAAATTCGCGTATGACGACACCGGTCTGAGCGGTCTGTGGTTTTCTTACACAGATGTTCTTGCAGATTACTGGTACACAGTCGGCCTGAGCACTGGCGTAGGCGCTCTTGAAGAGAAAGATTCCACCACGAAGCATCTAGTAGGCGGTGTGCAAACAAATAAGGTTACAGATGTTTACAGCGCGACAGGCTACGCTCTCAATCTGTCCGTGGCCAGAGATTTCAATCTCTCGACTATCGGCGGATTCACCGGCGGCGTAAATCTGGGTATTAACTCTCCGGCCAGTAACTCACTACGTACTGTCAAGGACGCTATTACCGGCGTTAAAACGGTTACAGAATCGTCTGCCAAGTACGATACCTATCTGACGCTGGGTCTCGGTGTAGTTAAGGCCATCGATGCCAAGCAGACTGTAGCGATCGGACAGACTCTCGGTTTAGAGCGCAAACTTGTCTATGGTGATTCCAATGTAACTGCCACTCTTGGTAGCAACAAGGCCAAAGCCAAGGCCAAGGGCGGTAATGGCAATAATGACTTCATTCCTGCTGAGACAGCTTTGGGCTACATTTACAAAGTAAATGACGCGCTGGAAGTCGCCGGCACTTATGTTTACAACTGGGGCGGCAAGATTGATTATCAGGCTTTTGACACCAAAGGCAATGATGTCGGTGACGCGGTGGAATCAAATCTGCAAGCCTATCACGGCTTTGGTTTGGCCGCTGATTATACTTACAGCGAATTTCAAGCGCAGGGTTACATTAACTGGGCCAAAGGCAGCAACGTTGTGAAAAACGAGGATGGCGATTATGTAAGAGCAGTGGGCAGCAATACTACTTTGGACGACGATGACAAACGTATCCAGGGCAATGACAACACCACTCTGGGTATCATTTTGCTGTGGACTCCGAGCTTTGCTAATGTCGGCACGATCGGCGTAGGTATCGAGAACAACAAAGACGTTTATAACGTTGATACGACCGACTCGACGACTACGGCTCTGTTCTATACGTATCTGTTCTAAAATCTGACAGTAAATAAAATACTGTTTGGAAATTTCAGCCCCGTGTAAAAACGGGGCTGATTTTTTGGTATAGTGCTCTTCCCTCAATCCCCTTCCGCCCAAATTCAATCCCTCCGGCGCTAGACGCGCCACCTCCCTTTGACAAGGGAGGCGCAGAGTAACACGGCTGTCGCCTTTTGACAGAGAGATAACGACTGCCAACCATGTCACGGCAACTATCTTTGTATTTTGTATAAAGTAATAGGACTCCCACTTGTTAAATGGATAACGGCGCGCCAGTCACATGCAAGTGAACACTCTCTATGCACGCTAACTCTCTCCGACAAAGAGAATGCAGGACATCTGTCGTCCCCCTTGGGATACCGCCGCTAGGCGGAGGGGGATTGAATTTGGGCGGAGAGGGATTGCCGCAAAGCGGCATCGGGATATAATAGCCAAGTGTTACACCGCAAACACAATAAAAAACTGACACCCATCGCCAAAACTCTGCGCAAGAACATGACGCCGCAAGAACGGCATCTTTGGTATGATTTTTTGCATAATTACAAAATTAGAATTTTACATCAAAAAGTCATTGACCGTTTTGTCGTAGATTTTTATTGCCGGCAAGCAAATTTAGTTATTGAAATTGACGGTGGGCAGCATTTTCGAGAAAGTGAAATTAGCAAAGATAAAGAACGCACCAAAATTCTTAACAGTTATGGTTTAAAAGTTATCCGTTTTACCAACAGCGAAATTGACAAAAATTTTGAGGCTGTCTGCGCCACAATAGACAGGACGATACAAAAATACTTATGCACGACAGAATAACCATCCCGCGTTACAACAATCTAGGACGCAAAATCCACATCGGCCAGACGGACAAATTCTTCGATGCTCAAAGTTTCGCCGCGGCGGTTGAGATCCAAGCCGGTTTCGCGCTCGAGTTTTTCCAGCATGGCCGCCGTGTAATGCGTGTACGGCGATTGTTTCAAAGTATTGCGCAAGGTCTTGCGCCGTCCCCAAAAAGCGCCGCGCACAATATTAAAAAATCTTTTTTCGGAAAGCGGCTGATATTTCAACTCCGGACGCACGTCCAGCCGGATCAAGGCGCTGTCCACTTGCGGCCGGGGACGAAAACATTCCGGCGACACAATGCAGATCAGCCGCGCGTCAGCATAATAACGCAAAAAAACCGTCAGCGACCCGTAAGCGCTATTGCGCGGCTCGGAGCAGATCCGCTCCGCGACTTCTTTTTGCACCATGAGAACTATTACGGAGAGCCGCGCGCGATACTCCAGCAATTTCTCCAGTATCGGCGTCGTGATATAGTAGGGAATATTCGCGATAACTTTGAGCCGGCCGCGCGCGCCACGAAAAATATTTTCCGCTTCCTGCAAAAAATCGCCGCAAATCACGTGGACATTGGGATAAATCGCCACACGCGGCACGTATTCCGCATACAACTCGCGGTCTATCTCGACGGAGATCACCTGCCCGGCACGCGCGGCAAGCGCTTCGGTCAGGATGCCTGTACCCATGCCGATCTCCAAAACCGTGTCTTCAGGGGAAACTTCCGCGGCGGAAATTATTTCCGGCAAAATATTTTCCGCGACCAAAAAATTTTGGCCGAAACGTTTTTTGGCCCGCGGTAATTTAGCGGCCACGATTTTTGACCATAAGTCTGGCCAATCTGATTGCCGCGGCCAGCGAGCCAGTGTCGGCCACGCCGCGGCCAACAATATCGTAAGCCGTGCCGTGATCGACCGAAGCGCGAATGATCGGCAAACCGGCGGTAATATTGACCGCGCGGTCAAAAGCCAGCATTTTGAGCGGTATCAAACCCTGATCATGATACTGCGCGATCACTAAATCGTATTTGCGCCGCTGTACAAAAAGCGTGTCAGCCGGCAGTGGTCCCTGCATATTTATTTTGCGCGCTTGAAATTCCCTGACCACCGGCGCAATAATTTTTTGCTCTTCGCGGCCAAAAATTCCATTCTCGCCGGCGTGGGGATTCAGCCCGCAAACAGCGACGCGCGGCCGCGGCACGCCGAGCAGGTGTATTGTCTCAATGCCGAGCTCCAGCGTGTCTCGTAATTTTCTCTTGGTCAGCAGTTTCGGCACCTGACGCAGGCTTTTGTGTATGGTCGTCAGCATCACGCACAAATCCGGCGTATAAAAAAACATACCGTATTTTTTTGTTCCGGTCAGTTTGGCCAAAATCTCCGTCTGGCCGTCATAACGATAGCCGGCCAAATGCAAAGCTTCTTTATTCAAAGGCGCGGTCACGATGGCGTCGAGGTGTCC
>JAIRZV010000116.1 GCA_031267055.1 Candidatus Margulisiibacteriota bacterium
GGATTGAAACGCCGCGGGTAATCAGCGGACATCAAACCCAGCGTGGCCACCGCGACAATGTTGTCCCGCTGCGGCTCGGTAGAAATATCGTCAAAACTACTCAAACGCAAAATTTTAAATTTGTGTAATTGCGGCTGTTCCGGCAAGCCCACAGTAAGTTCGTTCAAACCAATGCTCAGCTCGATCTGCTGTTCTATTTTTTGACCGGAATATTTCTCACCGTTGAGCACGTAGGCCGGGACGCCGCGCAGTGTCCCGGACACCAGCAGACGGGATTGCGTAGTGGTCAAATTGGCTGTGGGATTTTTTAAAATTATCCGCGGCGCCAAAACTTCCGCGGCGGCAGTGGTTTCAGGTATAGACAAACTTTGTCTATTCTCACTGGACGGTTCCTCCGGCGTCGGCGGCCGATCTTTATCCAGCGGCTCGTCGCCAACATACGACACGGAAAAATAATGCGTGATCAAATCAGCAGTTTCTTTGTCCGGACAATACGCGTAATCCAGGCGCAGGCCAAAAAGATTTATACCCACGCCAGCGGAATAATACAAACCAAGCGAATTAAACCCGCCGTCCTCAATATCGGGCGCGAGCAAATACTGCCCCGCTCCGGCGCGCAAAAACAGAGGCTGCAACGGCTGCCATTCCGCGCCGAAATGCAGCGTGCCCGGATAAGCGTCGCCGGCCGTATTTTTCTGGACCTCGAGGCCGAGCAAAACATTGCGCAAAAAAGTTTTATTGGCCAGACCCAGCGTGACATATTGATCCAGCCTCTCGGAAACACCGGTCTGCCAAAGCATATTGCCCTGCCCGGCCTGCAATACATTTTGTATTTTCAGCCCGAGGCTCAATTCACGCAGTGGCTCGGTATAAAAACCCAGATCAAAATTCAGCGCGTTTCCGCTGCCGTCATCATAGTCCGCGACAGTTTTCTGCAAAACTTTGGCGCTGATCCCCCAATGCCAGGGACGGCGCCAAAGCTCCTGCGCCCGCGCGTAAGTCAGCAAATAAACATTTTCGCGGTAAGAAGTGTTGGGCAATACGGCGTCCAGATCGGGAGCGGCGGCAAAAGCCGCGTCAGTCAGCGGAATATCGTTGAGGCCGCGCGACAGATATGAAATACCCAGCGCTGAATTGCCCGGCAAAGGAAAAGCCAGACCGTAATTGAGATAATCGACTTCCTGCAAAGTCCGCGCCGAGAGCGAAAAAAATTTAAAATGTTTCAGCGGCGCGAGAGCGGCCGGATTGTGCACCGCCGCGGCCGGGTCAGCGACAATAACTGTGCTCAAGCCACCCAGACCGATATGCCGCGCCGAGGCCGGCCAGGCCGAAATATCCGGCGAGCCAAGCGTATCGCCGCAGGCCGCGGACAAAAATAATAATATTGTCAAAAATGTTTTTTTCATTTTGATCTACTTCAGGAGCAAAATTTTCGCGCGTCCCAGCGATTTTTTACTGGCGCCGGCCAAAATCCGGCAAATATAAACCCCATTGGGCAAAACACCATCGCCACGCAAAGAAGCCCGGCCGTCCCAAATCACGCGATTGAGGCCAACGCGCGCGCCTTCCTGTCCGTCGGGAATAGACCGCCGCCAAACCACATTGCCGTTGATGTCATAAATATAGATATTGATATCCTCGGCGCGCGCTAGCTGATAAATAATAGTAGTCGTGTCGTCCACGCCGTCCGCGTTGGGACTAAAAGGATTGGGCGCGGACACCGGCGGGCGCGGCAAATCATTGTCCGCCGCCAAAACCTCAGCGGCTTGACAAGCTGAAAGCAGCCCCAAGAACAAAATTCCGCTCCATAAATAAGCTCGACGCATAGTTTAAAATTATATAATATTTAAGAGGGTTTTGCAGAAATTTTTAACGGAATCATTCTCTGTCGGACAGTACGGACACCGAGCGGAGTCGAGGTGTCAATTAGCAAAAAGCTGTTTAAACCACACGGAAATATTGCTCGGCAAAGTGAATTTTTGGCGAAAAATCGAAATAATCGTGCCGCCGTAATCGTAAACATCGGATTTAAGTTTGCCCTTGAAATTTCTTTTTAAATATTCGTCGGCCTCGACCGACAATTTTTCAAATTGACTGCAAATAACATAAATGGATTTTTGATATTTATCCGCGGCCAATTTCACGCCTTTGTAATCCAGCGCCGGCGAAAGCAAAACCACGCCGGCCACCTGCGGATTGCGTTCAGCCAATTGCAGAGCCAGATTGGCGCCAAGCCCCTGCCCGATCAAACCGGTCTGCCCGGGTTTGACATTGAGATTGCGACCGGCAAAACTTAAAACCGCATTGAGATCGGCCAGCAAAGCCGCGTAATTTTCCGCGGTAAAAGCGCGCCAGCTCAATCCAGCGTCGTCAATAGACTCGCCATGTCCACGCAGATCTACGGACAGCGCCGTAATGCCTTCTTTTTGCAAATATTTGGCCAGATCATTCCAATCGCCGCGATTGCGTCCCAGACCGTGGATCAAGATCACCGCGCTGTTGCTCGTCACCAGCGCCGGATAATACGTGCCGATAATGGTCAGGCCGGCAGCCGGTATTTCCACGCGCTGTGGCGCCGGCAAGCTGTATTCCACCGCCCACAATTGCGCCAGCAACAAAAAACCCCAGACAATTTTACGCAAGTTTGTATTCCCCCATATTCTCTTCTTCCAGCACGCCGTTCGGCAAAAGCAACAGCAAATCGTCACGCAACGCGATCATTTTGCCATCGAGGCCGCACATCGTGCCATCCAAAAAAGCCTTGACCCGCTGCTTGATCGCTTCATCGATATATTTAAAATCGACCAGCACAATATATCCGGCAATGACCTGATCGGCGACAAATTGTTCATCCTCGTGAGAGCGCAGCGTATGTATCTTGACCGATTTCCGTGCCGCGCGCGCCGGAGCTTTCATCACTCGAATTCCGCTTGATAGCCGAGGTCGCGGAAATATTTACGCAACAAATTGACCTGACTGGAAGTCGGGCCGACACTTTCTGTGGAGTCCAATTGAATGATCACATCGCCGTCCTTGGCGACTATGCGCGCCATGACAGCCACCAGCACATAACGGTCTATGGCCGAGACGGTTTTCCAGCGGCTCTCTTCATAGGCATTTAACTGCGGCTGCGTGTAAAGATTTTCCGTGGCGATATTGGCGCGCTGGCGGACAGTCTCGGTCTGCGCCGGTATATAAACCTGTCCCATTTCCACGCGGTAAGCGCCTGTCCGGTCATTGGCGTAGGTCAGATTGTAGCCGTACAAAGCCACAAATTCCTTGAACAGCGGAATAATGTCGTTAACATCCGCGTTCTTAACGACCAAGCGGCCATTGCAACCGGTCAAAAATAATACTCCCA
>JAIRZV010000120.1 GCA_031267055.1 Candidatus Margulisiibacteriota bacterium
CAAATAATTATTTCTTAAAAGTTACCCCCCCCCCCCCCCCCCGAAATAAATAATAAAGTTTCCTTTAATATTGCATTTTTAACTGGAGGTGATGCCTATGGGTAAACACCTTACAAGGATTTTTTGTGTCTGAATTTAGGTTTTTGAATTTAGTTTTTTTCGCAACAAACCGCAGATAGCGGGTGAGCATTAAGGAGCAGTTTATGGAAATAACAAATTCTTTTAGAGTACCAGACGGAGAAGTTAGTGGAAGATCATCAAGAGTAACCGAGGATAGAAATCCTTACTACAATAAAGATACGGCGCAAAAAACCGAGGAAAAAGAACCTTGGTTTGGCACACTAGGAAATGGTAAATTTGACGGATGGAAAGATATAGCTTCCGCAGCAGCCTTGCCTTTTGCGTTGGTATCTCCCGTAGCATGTACTCCGCAGAAACAACAGAATGTCCAGTCGGCAGTAGAAACTCCTGTGCCTCAGGAAACACCGGTAGCTCAAGTCCATCAGGGAACGGAAATAGCAGGCACACCGGTTGATCTAAGCAAGAACTTTATAGGTGGTTATTGGGGTAACACTATAGATTTGATCGATTATTCAATACAGAATGACACATTAACTATTCAAACACATGAAATACCGGACGATTATGTTGTGGATGCGTTTTTTTTCAATAATGTCATAAAGACCGATGGACATACAAAGCTGGTACTTACCTGCTTGGAAAAATCGGGAAATTTCTCGGGAGATCATAATATAGGCTTTGCCCTAGAAGAGCTGATTAATAATTCCATAAAGAATACCACAGTAGCCCCTGCCGGCTGGAATATTGATACTAATGGCTTTATAGCAAACAAACAAAATGCTCCAGCAGGTGAGTATTATCATGTTTTATCGGCTGGCGATGAACTGGAATTCGACATATCTGGCAAATCAGAGATATTTTTCAGTAGTCAGGTTATCCTTGGCAGCAATGGCAAGCTGGTGTTCTCGTTTGAATTGAGAGACTAATTTGAACGGTAAGGAGGTAAAAAATAAAAATCCTTACTATGTGGCTTAAACAAAATTATAAAGGAGTTAAAAATGTACACAAAAAATATACACTCAGCAGTTGAAAACGTCAGAGCAAATACAACATCGGCTGTACCACCGATCGGCGTTAAGGTGGCCGAAACTGTTTCTGCAACGCGTAATACCAATGCAATTCAGCCAAGCCTTGACGTAAATGATATCAGATACGTGATTGATACCAACAAATATGAAAAAGAGCTACGGTTTGCCAGAATAAAACAGGTATCGTTAATATCTGCCCCTAGTGTTATCTTGTTGGGTTCGGTACAAATAGTTAATATATTGTTTGTGGGGTCGAGTATCTTAACAAGTTCTATTGTAGGTGGAATCGTAGCAACTATCACATATGCTCTTTTGACTCCTAGTGGACAACAAATAAAGACAATGAAAGAGAATATTGTTCAGTATGAAAAAATGATAGAACAACTTAAGGGGTGGTATGTTATGTCTGGAGAAAATCATGATTCGCTTATTAAAAAAATAAATGAACTGTATCCCGGTCTGGAGCAAAAGTATATAGATGCGCTACTAGCGGAGATTACTGGGGGTAGTAAAAGCTAGATTATTTATAAACATCTTTACGATGCTCAATATCAAAATAAGCATAAGTATGCCATTACTAATGGCCTATATATGTCATTAGTAATGGCCTATTATGTCTGATCGATAGCTTTTGCTAAACGTTGTTAAAAATCTCCCCCTGTCTTATACTATAAAAACTTTTGCCTAAAGGAGTTAGAGTGCAAAACATTCCACTGGTCAACGTCAAAGCCCAGTTCGCGCAAATACAAACAGAAGCAGAAAAACAGGTTTTAGAAATCTTGCGCAGCGGCGCGTACATACTCGGACAGCACAACAAAGCCTTTGAAACTGAACTGGCGGAATACGTCGGCGCCAAATACGCAGTGCCGGTCAAGTCCGGCACGGACGCGCTTTTTGTCGCTTTGCGCGCGGCTGGCATACAGGCAGGCGATGAGGTCATCACGACACCGTTTACTTTTATCGCGACGGCCGAAGCGATACGTTATCTGGGCGCGACGCCGATTTTTGTGGACATCGAGCCGGAATCTTATTGCATCGACGTCGACCAGATCGAGAAAAAAATTACGCCGAAAACCAAAGCGATCTTGCCCGTGCATCTTTTCGGCCAGGCGGCGGACATTGACGCGCTCGAAACCATTGCCCAAAAACATAATTTGTTGATCATCGGCGACGCCTGCCAATCTATCGGCGTCGAATACAAAGGCCGGCCGCTCGGTGGTCTTTTGACAGCGGAATGTTACAGTTTTTACCCGACCAAAAATCTGGGCGGCTGCGGCGAAGGCGGCGCGGTCACGACCAATGACCCCGAAATTGCCGATAAAGTACGCATCTTGCGCGCGCACGGCATGCGTGAAACTTATAAACACGAAACTATCGGCTACAATATGCGTCTCGATGAGATACAGTGCTGTATTCTGCGTCTCAAATTGCAGAAATTGACCGCGTGGACAAAACGCCGTCAGGAGATCGCCAAAATTTATAATGCAGCTTTTCAAGGCGTGGCTGGCCTCCAAATTCCGCTGGTGAAAAATTACAGCAATCATATTTATCATCAATACGCTTTGCTGGCGGACAAGCGCGAGGCCATGCAAAAATATCTCAAGGATAATGGCGTCGGTACGGCCGTGCATTATCCGATACTGCTCAATTTGCAGGTAGCGTTTGCGGATTTGAATTTGCCGGCTGGTTCTTTTCCGGTCGCGGAAAGTGTAGCCCAAAAGATTTTCTCTATACCGGTGTATCCAGAATTAACTGACGCGGAAGTTTCTTATGCTATCGAAAAAGTCCGGGAAGGAGCGCAGCTTTAATGGTCGAAAAAGCCGCAACGAGAGACGCCTATGGAAAAGTTTTGGTCGAACTGGGGCGGGAAAATCCCGACATTGTGGTGCTGGACGCTGATCTTTCCGGTTCGACGCGCACCGGCTGGTTTGCTAAAGAATTTCCCGATCGGTTTTTTAACGCAGGCATTGCCGAACAAAATATGATCGGCCTGGCCGCCGGACTGGCGGTTTCCGGCAAGATCGCTTTTGCCAGTAGTTTTGCCATGTTTGCGACGGGGCGTTGCTGGGAACAGATCCGCAATACAGTCGGCTATCCGCGGCTCAATGTCAAAATCGTGGCCAGTCATGCCGGCGTGACGGTTGGCGAAGACGGTGCGACGCATCAGGCTGTCGAGGATATTGCGCTCATGCGCTCTTGTTACAATCTGCGCGTGATCGTGCCGGCCGACGCCGAGGAGACCAAAATGGTTATCCGGCAAGTGGCCGCGAGCGACGGGCCTTTTTATGTGCGCTTGAGCCGTTCGGCAACTCCGGCTTTTTATGCGCCCGGCAAATGCGATTTTCGTTTGGGCAAAGGCTCGATCATCCGCGAAGGCACGGACGCGGCGATCGTGGCTTGCGGCATTATGGTTTATGAAGCGGACAAGGCTTGCGACCTGCTGGCCAGAGACGGGATTTCGGTACGCTTGATAAATATGGCTTCGGTCTGGCCGATAGACAAAAAACTGCTGACAGACACGGCCAAAAAATTCGGCAAAATCCTGACCTGTGAGGAACATAGCGTGATCGGCGGTTTAGGCTCGGCAGTGGCGGAGAGTGTCTCGGCGGATTATCCCTGCAAAATAAAGATTCTGGGCGTTAGCAAACCCTGCCAATCCGGCTCGCCGGACGAATTGCTGAAATATCACGGCTTGACCGCCGAAGATATTGCCCGCGAAGTCAAGCTGATATTGGCATGATCCGCACGGAGAAACTCTACAAACTTTACAGCAACAACGCGGTGCTCAACAATGTCAATTTGCAAATTGGCAAAAGCGAGTTTGTTTTTTTGATCGGGCCCAACGGCGCCGGTAAGTCTACATTATTCAAAACAATTTACCGCGCCGAGCTGCCGACACGTGGCGATGTTTTGGTCGACGATCTCTCGGTGCCCAATCTGCGCCGCTGGCAGATTCCGGTTTTGCGCCAGCGCATCGGCGTGATTTTTCAGGATTACAAATTATTGAAATACAAAACTGT
>JAIRZV010000155.1 GCA_031267055.1 Candidatus Margulisiibacteriota bacterium
TGCTTGGCGGCCTCGTCGCCGGCCTCCAGCACGATCTCTCCGCCAACTCCGCCTTTGGCGCCCAATCCGGCGGCGCGGGCTTTGTCGCGTTGTTTCTGCATCTCTGCGTCAAAACCGGCTAGGTCAACAGCCAGTCCCTGCTCCGCGGCCAACATTGCCGTCAGGTCAACTGGAAAACCGTAAGTGTCATAAAGTTTAAAAACCTCCGTGCCGGAAATAATTTTCCGACCGGACTTCTGATTTTGCGCTGTTATCTCCGCAAACAACTCCAGCCCACGGTCGAGAGTTTTATTGAAAGCTTGCTCCTCAGCCTGCAAAATCTTTTCCACATATTCGCGCTTGTCTTTGATTTCCGGAAAAACAGCACCCATAGTTTCCGCCAGCACGCCGACCATGCGGCAAAGGAACGGCTCACGCAAACCCAGCTTGCGGCCGTAACGCGCGGCGCGGCGCAAAACGCGGCGCAAAACATAACCGCGGCCGTCATTGGCCGGCAAAATACCATCGGCAATCGCAAAAGACAGCATGCGCAAATGATCGGTGATCACGCGATGCGGCATACCGCTCAAATCCGACTGATACGGCGCGCCAGAAATTTTTTCCGCTTCTTTAATCAACGGAATAAAAATATCCGTGTCATAATTGGAAGAAACATTTTGCAAAACCGCGCAGATGCGCTCAAAACCCATGCCGGTGTCGACATGTTTTTTCGGCAGGTCTTTCAATTTGCCGTCCGCGCCGCGCTCGTATTGCATGAAAACCAAATTCCACAGCTCGATAAAACGCGCGCAGCCGCTATTCACGCCGCAAACATGGCCGGGTTCGTCTCTTTTGTCGCAGCGGTCCGCACCTAGATCGATGTGTATTTCCGAGCAGGGACCGCAGGGTCCGGTCTCACCCATTTCCCAAAAATTTTCTTTTTCAAAAGGACTAATATGATCATGATCAATATCCGTTTTTGTCCGCCAAATATCCGCGGCTTCCTTGTCGGCGGTGTGCACTGTGGCGTAGAGTTTAGCTTTGGGCAGCTGCCAAACTTCGGTCAACAATTCCCAGGCCCACTGTATTGCCTCCATTTTATAATAATCGCCGAAAGACCAATTGCCGAGCATCTCAAAAAAAGTGTGATGATAAGTGTCTTTGCCGACTTCCTCGAGATCGTTGTGCTTGCCGGAAACGCGAATGCATTTCTGGCTGTTGACCGCACGCGTGTACGGACGGCTGCCGTTCCCCAAAAAAATATCCTTAAATTGATTCATACCGGCGTTGGTAAAAAGCAAAGTCGCATCGCCTACCGGCAGCACCGGCGCGCTCGGCACAAAAGTATGCCCTTTGCTCTCGAAGAATTTCAGAAATTGCGCGCGGATATCCTGACTGTGCATAAGACGATTATAAACTTTAAGGCTAAATTTGTAAAAATTTTTGTCATTTTATATAATATATTTCTTATGTCCGAATTGGTGCAAGCTAATCTCGTCCTCGAAGGTGGCGCGTTGCGCGGTATATTCACCGCCGGAGTGCTCGACGCGCTGGACGAAAAAAATTTGATTTTTGAATTTATCATCGGCGTGTCCGCCGGGGCTTGCATGGGTGTGTCCTATGTCAGCAGACAGCGCGGCCGCAACCGCGAAATACTCAAACGTTACGGGCGCGATCCGCGCTATTTCAGCCTGCGCAATCTCTTGCGCGAGGGCAATCTTTTTTCCGCCAAATTTGTTTACGAGGAAATCCCGCAAAAATTGATTCCTTTTGATTTTCCGGCTTTTGAGCAAAGTCCGGTACGTTTTGTCGCGGTAGCTACGGACTGCGCGACCGGCCAGGCTGTGTATTTGCAGGACAAAGCCAACATGACACCGGCGATCCGCGCCTCAGCCAGCATGCCTTTTGTCAGCAAGCCGGTCGAGTTGAACGGGCAGTTGTGTCTCGACGGTGGCATCGCGGATTCTATACCGATCGAGTATTCGCTGCGGCATGGCCACGCCAAAAGCGTCGTCGTCCGTACCCGTCCTCAAGGCTACTTAAAAAAAGAAAATCCACGGCTCCTGCGCTTGCTCAAAGCCGTACTGCCCAACAATCCACAGCTGGCCGAAGCGTTGAGCCAGCGTTCCGCCGTGTACAACCGCGAGCTGGCCAGAGTTGACCAATTGGCAGTCGAGGGCAAATGTTTGGTCGTGTATCCGCCGGAAAATCTCAAAGTCGGACGGCTCGAGCGCAATTGGGAAAAGCTGGACAATCTCTATCAGGCCGGTTATCAGGCCGGTCTGGAACTGGCGCAAAAACTGCCAGCGTTCCTAGCGCAGTAATTCCAAAATCTCCGCGTGCAAAATTCCATTAGTTGACACTGCCGTGCCGGCCAATAAATTATTTTCCTCGCCGGAAAATGCAGTGACTTTGCCACCTGCTTCTTCCACAATAATTTTTGGCCCGGCCAGATCCCAGGCTTTCAAGGCCGGATCAAAAGCCATTTCACCGCTGCCCTGCGCCACTAGCATGTGCTGGTAAAAATCGCCGTAGCCGCGCTGACGTTCGGTCTTTTGAATGATATTCAGGATTTTAGCGGCGGATTTTGCGCTGACCTCCACGCCGGACAGACTGCCGTGAAAAGCCTGCGCTTTTTTAAGCTCAGAAATTTGGGAAACCTGCAATTGTTTTTCCTGTCCGGTATTGTGGTCGCGCAGAAAAGCGCCCTGTCCCAGCGCCGCCTGCCAGCGTAAACCCAAAGCCGGCGCGGAAACCAAACCGGCGAGAAGTTTTCCGTTTTCTGCCAAGGCCAGCAAGGTCGCAAAAAAAGGAATGCCCCGCACAAAACTGCGCGTCCCGTCCAGTGGATCGATGAAAAGGCGCAACTCCGCTTCTTCCTGGCCAAACTCCTCGCCGTAAAACCCCAGAGCCGGCTCGCGTTTTTTGGCCGCCGCGCGGATATATTCCTCGATCGCCTTGTCCGCCGCGGTCACCGGGCTATTATCTTTTTTGTATTCGACCTGCAGATCAACTTGTCCGAAATAACGCAGGGCGATTTTGTCCGTCTCGTCCGCTAGATCCTGCAATAATTTCAGCCAGTTCATAAATTTTCACTCTCGCAAATGTTCTCAAACATTTATACCCTGAAATAAGCTTCCCGGTGCACCAAAGCCACTGGGCGGTGTTTTGCCCAAATGCGCATAAGCGGCGGATGTGCAAATTCTACCACGCGGTGTCCTATCGATAAACCCCAGTTGTAGCAAATACGGCTCGTAAACGTCTTCCAGCGTCAACGCGTCTTCATTGGTCATGGCCGCCAGCGTATCCAGACCCACCGGTCCGCCGTTGAATTTTTCGATAATCGCGGTCAGGATTTTGCGGTCAACAGGGTCGAGACCGAGCCGGTCTATCGCCAGAGCCTGCAAAGCCTCATCCACCACCGCCGGTGTGATCACGCCCTGATTTTTGACCTGCGCCCAATCGCGGATCCGCCGGATGAGGCGGTTGGCAATGCGCGGCGTGGCGCGGCTGCGGCGGGCTATAGCCAGAGCGCTGTCCGTATCTACCGCCATGCCCAGCAGTCGCGCGGAACGTTGAATAATCCGGCTCAACTCCGCATCGGTGTAAAATTCCAGTTTATTGAGAATACCAAAACGGTCGCGCAGTGGCGCGGAAAGCAGGCCGACTCTTGTCGTCGCGCCGATCAAGGTAAATTTCGGCAAAGTCAGACGCAGCGAGCGCGCCGAAGGGCCTTTGCCGATCATGATGTCCAGCTCAAAATCCTCCATAGCCGCGTAAAGCACTTCCTCGACCGCATGATTGAGGCGGTGAATTTCGTCGATAAAAAAAACATCGCCTTCCTGCAAATTGGTGAGCAGCGCAGCCAGATCGCCAGGCCGCTCAACCGCCGGACCGGAAGTAACTTTGATCGCCACGCCCATTTCATTGGCGATGACATTGGCCAGCGTCGTTTTGCCCAAACCCGGCGGCCCGTAAAAGATCAAATGTTCCAGCGGTTCATCGCGCGCGGAAGCGGCTTTGATATAAACGCGCAGATTATTTTTCAGGGTTTCCTGGCCGATATATTCGTCCAGCGTGCGCGGACGGATCGACTCGGACAGGGTGTCCTCGGTTTGAGTCTCTCGGCCAATAAGACGAACGGGATCAGCTTGGCTGGTTTTTTCTAGTTTTTTTTCTGGCATTAAAAACATCCTCTTAGTTTTAAGAAATTATATAACAAAACTTCTCAATAAAGGCCAAGTATATTTTTGTTAAATCTGGGTAACATATCATAAAGTAATTTGCTAGAGGAAAATATGAGCATAAATTTAAATTCTTTATTTCACAAATACGATGAACCAGACCGGTTTAATGCAAAAAACAACAAATTAAGCCGACGTGAGTTTGCCAAAGGTAGCGTTCGTGAATGGGTGGCACATATCCAAGATTAACTTTGCTTAGTATAATCTTTTTAAAATAAAAGTCAACCAGAATCTTTGTTTTGTATAAAATCAGTTAAAAAAGTTCCAATGAGAGATACAATATCCATGCGGAAACGCCAGTATTTGCGCGGGTTTCAGCATATTCCTTGTATCTTTTTGGCCGTTTTCTTGTTCTCTATTGCTGCCAGATTTTTTGCCACGCTTTTTTGCCGCTATATTTTAAACAACGGAGCGCCAGCAAGTTGTTCGCGCCGCGCAGGCTCCAGATCATGCGCTGGTTTTTCATGCGGTCCGTAACTAGCAGGCCTACATTCCGCTCCATGGCGCCGGAGCCGCGGACGAACATCGACCTTTCGGCGCGCGTTAATTTTGGATCGGCCAGCTGCGGCAACGGGTAAAGTCCGTCCTTGTTGCGGTCCACATATTGCGCCAGCTTTTGTATGTCCGTGCTTTTGGCAATCGTGCATAATTGCCAGAGATTTTTGCTCAAAAGTTGCGGTTTGCCGTGCATGGTGTGGTCTATCAGGCGCTGCTCCAGCCGGTCCGGCAGTTTAAGCATCTTAATTTTGTCTATCACGTGCCACGGGTCTGTTTGCCAGAGCGCGGACGAATAATGCTCCTCGCGGATATTGCGTATCCAGTTCGCGCCGTCGGAGCGGATAACCACAGTATTGGCCTGCTGGTGCTGGTAGTATTTGGATGTGGTCCAGAATAAGCGCCGGCCAAAGTCGCTCGGATGCTCTATCCTAGCCACAAGCCGCTTGTTGTGCAGAGCATATTTTTTGCCGCGGCGTTTTTTGGCCGTGTAAACCATGGCTATTCTGGGCATGTGTTTTTCGCTTTTTGTAGAATCGCGCGCATGGATCATAGTCTCGTCTATCTCTATGGCCACTGTGTCCGGCTTTTCTACCGGCTCCGGCTTGATTTCGCCGCCGGAAAACAGGTTGTCTATCTCGGCGTCCTCCCGCTCGGCCACGGCCTGCCCGAGTTTCTGCACGTCTTGCCAGATCGTTGTTTTGCCGCGCAACACGCCGGTCAGCGCGGTTAATTTCTGGGCGGCATAGCCGTAGGATTTTTCCACGGCCAGCTCTATGCCGGCGCGTGTCAGACCGTCCGTGGATGCCTGCCGCGGCGACAGGCCGAGCGCGGCCAGTAGCGGGGATATACTCCGGCGCTTTTTGGGATCGTGAAATTTTTGCCGCTCGAAATGGATCACACCGAAGCGTGTCTCAAGATAGCGCCGCGCCGTGTCCTTTAGCCGCAGTCCGGCCGGACGAAGCGTCTTGCTTTTCTCACAGATAAATTTCAGCAATAGGTCACGGCCCGTGGCCTGCATTTTCTCAAACGCAATATTTTCGGCCTCGTGTATTGAGGCCGTTTCGGGTATTTCTATTTCAAAGGTCATTGTGTATCTCACAAACTGAAGCACCTGCCTTATTTGATACCCGTATTCTAAAGCAGGCCTGGCATATTTATTACCTAAAAGTTATTCTATTACCGGCTCAATTGGTCTTTTTGGCAGTTAATGAGCGCATGGAGTTTATTAATTTTTGGAGCGATTTTTTCCGCCTCTTTCTGAAGCAAAAATATGTCTGGGTGCCTGTAATGCCGCGTCATTTTCGATGTATGCCCCATTAATTTACGCACATCGGCCTCATCCAAATACAGCAACGCAAGGGTGTTAAAAGTGTGCCGTAGCCAGTACGGGGTTATTTCTGGCCGGTTAAGGCCTACACGTCTTACGCCGATCCGGAAGTGCAAACTAAGGGTGCTGTCACTCGGAGGATACCCGAAGCGGCTAACGAAAATAAAATCCTCTGGCACCGTCTTTTTTGTAACGGAGCGCAAGTGTTCAATTTCGCCAGCCGTGAATTCCGAGACTATCGCCGGTTTAATCGAGCCAGTTTTTGTACCCTTGATTTTGTCCCGTGTTTCGGATTCGATGGCCTTAGTGATTGGGAAAAATCTGGTGTCTGGGTGCCAGTCACCCCATTGCAAAGCCCGCAACTCACCAGGGCGTAGGCTGGTATCCCTCAAAACTAAAAACGCCGTGGCGTATGTTTGAGAGTGCCAGATTTTTATTAATTCGTCGTGATTTGGCCGGAATAACCTTGCCAATTCCTCTAACGATAGCGCGCCACGCTTATTCGTAACGGCATTGGAAAATCTCACTATATTTCTTATCGGATTTTCTTTTAGTACATCTTCCTCAATTAGATGTGTATAAATGTCCGATAGGCAGGATAATATTCTGTTTTTTAGCGACCCTGATACACGCAATTTGTATAATTGTTCATTTACATTTTTAATCGATATATGTGATGGTGGAATGTTTCCCCAGAATGGGATTATGTAATTTTTCACCAATCCATACTTGATTTGTATTGATTTATTAATAATATCCGATCCTCTATGTTTTCGTTTCTGATGCCAGTAACCATCGATTAGAAATAGATTTTCCGCATAATATTTTAAAGGCCGCTTAAATAACATAACTACCTAACCTCTTGCGTGATGTATTCAGAGATAAAGTCACGCAGCGTGATCCTCGGCATATTTTCGCCATATTTGCGATAAAAATCTCCGAAACCATGTAGTAATTTACTGCCGCTGCCAAGCCGTATCTCATTGCTCCCTTCGGGTTCGTAAAAGGTTTCCAGGTCCCCGTCCGTGTTGA
This sequence comes from Candidatus Margulisiibacteriota bacterium, assembly GCA_031267055.1. Taxonomy (GTDB): domain Bacteria; phylum Margulisbacteria; class Termititenacia; order Termititenacales; family Termititenacaceae; genus Termititenax. Next base: position 7,081 of record JAIRZV010000155.1, read on the forward strand.
CCACTAGCCAGCCCATAATATTCCGATCACGGGAATACGAGCGCCAGTACTCCCTGACTGTTTTTTTGTTTTCAGTGTTCATAATACGCCTCCGTTTTTTTATTAGTTATTTTTTACTGTACAAGATTGCCGAGTATTTCTATTGCGCTTTTGTAGTCACCCCCTTTAATTTTTTCGATTGCCTCCTGCGCTTTTTCGTTGGCAGGATTTTTAGTATTGACAGAGAGATAATCGTATATCTCTGTTTTTTCTTTCGGTTCCAGTTTCCCGTTTTTTATAATTGCATATGCAGGCTCTTTGTGACCACGGGTATCCTTGATACCCCAGCAGATAGCATCACCCTCCGCCGCATCAATGTGCAGGTCGCCCCTGCCGGCATGTTTGATATTCCACTCCCCGACAAAATTTCCGGCGCGGAAATCAAAATCCAACCTGCCATTAGCAAGTTTTACTTTTGCCGCCCAGGGCATGTTATACCGCCTTGTGTTGTATCCTTCGTAAGTTTGTATTTTCATAATTTTCCTCCTTTAAAAATTTATAAACTCAAAACAGTCCCGTGAAAAAATGCATAAGTAAAACCGATCACATACATAACGCCCAAAATAAGCAGCCAAATACCCACAATGTAGATCGCCTCGCGTAAAGCCCGGAAAAAGTTTTTCATAGCTGCTCCTTGCGCAGGATGAGCGCCGCGCGTGGCGTGCCGTCTATGTCGTTGATGTACAGCATATACGCGCTGTCGCCGTGCGCGTATATTTTGTATATGGATTTATCCGTGCAGATGACCAGGGCGCCGTATTTATCGGTCTCGGCGCGGCGGACTATTTCCGTCTGGTGCAGCGACGCGCCGGCCACTACATGCGTGATGTGGATAGTACTGTCTGATACTGTCACGTATTTTTTGTAACCCATAGGGTCGTCGTACACGCCGGATATTCCGGCGGCCAGCTCCGGCGCGGCGCGCAAAACAGATGCGAGAACCATTCCAAGCACAAACATTTTTTTATTCATAGCTACCAGCTCCTTTTTTTCGTGAGACGCTGCGTGCAACGGCTCTACCTAATCAATTATTTCAATCGTCGGCGCAATTAGTTTTTGCGTCCGGCGCGCCGGGCTGTATATTCTGAACATCGGCTCGCCCGCGCCTAACAGATACACATAATCCGTATCGAGTTTGTCCAGTCTTTCCGGTCTCTTTGGCCGCTCACCCATTGCGGCCGCCAAACTTAAAATCACCAACACACTGATCGCCACTTTTTTTGCGGCGGCTTTCATTTTCCTTTTCCAAAATAGCTCCATAACTTTCATAACATTCATAGCTTTCATAACCATCACCCCCAATTTATTTTTTAGTTCGCGAGCCGTCAGCAACTCCATTTGTATTCGCTCATGTTTTTGCTCCTTTCGTACTAATTTATGATACAAGTGTAGCATTAAATGTATCAATTGTCAAGTCTTTTTTATTATTATTTTTTACAATAGAAATAAAATCATTGACAGATGCACTAAAAAGAGATACAAAAGAATCTATGAATACAACACAACGAATTAAGGCACTGTTTGGTGCTAGAGGATTAAAGGTTGGTGCAGTTGCGGAAAAGTTTGGCTTAACCCGCGTATCTTTTTCGCGTAGACTTAACAGTGGAAA
>JAIRZV010000012.1 GCA_031267055.1 Candidatus Margulisiibacteriota bacterium
CTGCGGCTGTCCAAAGCGGAAATCGCCGTGGCTGGCGACTCGCGTTTTGATCTGCCGATGTTCGAGCACGCGGAACACACTTTTATTTTGCAGAATGAAAAATATAAAGACCAATGCAAATATTTTGTAAAGGACTTTTTTGAGGTTATGAAACTGCTGAATTTTTGAAAGGTTATAACGTTAAGGTTTTATCCTAACGTTTTTCTAATCCTGCAACCGATAAATATTCTTATCCTCGCCCTCGATCAGCGTGATGAGGCGAAATCTGTCTAGCTCGCGGTATTTGGCAAAAGCCTCTTCGTAGCGCGCCTGGATCGCCAGTTTTTTGTCGCGGTTGACCGCCAGCTCCAGCATATTGAACATCTCCGCTTTGCGGCCGGACAATGCGTACATCACCGCCAGATTGTAATACACCGAAGTCGCGCCCGAACCTTTCATGCTCTCGTACACTTCGATATTTTTCGTGATGAGATAATTGTAATATTTGCGGATCTTTTCCGATTTGGGAAATTGTCCGAGCACCGATTGGAACAATAGAAACGCCTCGTTGTAGCGTTTTTTAAAAACGTAAATCTCGCCAAGATCAAGATAAACCTGCTCGGCCGGCGCGTCACTCTCCAACTCCAGCTCCAGCACACGCTCGTAAAAATCCAGCGCGCGGCGTTTGCGCTCCAGCAATTTTTTCGGCTCGAGATCGGTGTTTTCCCAGGCGGCGATTTGCCGAATCGCCTTTTTGTAGGCGCGGGTCAAGATCAGCAAATCCAAATATTCATAACAAAGTTCCTCGGCTACTTCTTCGGACTCCAGTTTTTTCTCGATGCGCGCGATCGCCTCGCTGCGTATGGCCAACAGCTCGCGGTCGACAAACCAGTAATCACTTTTGAGCGTCTTGGATTTTTCAAAATAACGATAAGCGTCGGTCAAGCGGTTTTGTTTTTTGCCCAGCAGCCCCAGAAAATAATAAATAATATGATTGTCCTTGTTTTCCTCCGCCAAATGCTTGAACACATATTCGGCCTGACTGTCCTCGCCGAGCAGAAACAAAACGGCGGCCTCGTAAATCTTGTATGAGGCAATGCCCGCAGAAAGCTGATTTAAAATATCCCGCGCGTAAATATCCGTGTTCATTTCCAGCATGAGCAGCACGGCCTTGTCGTATTCCGGCCGCAACATGTAGAGATCCAGTAAATCATGCTTGGAAGTTTCATATTCAAAATGTTTCAGATAATATTTTTCGGCCAGCTCAAAAGCTTTGTCCAGATTGACGCGCGCTTCGCGATTGGCCGGCGATTTTTTTAAAACCTCACGGTAGCGCTGGATCGCCGCGGAAAATTTATTTTCATAGACCAACATCAGTCCGTAATTAATCTGCGCCTGCACAAAATTGGGCGCGATAGAAATGATTTTTTCCAGCGCAGCTTTGGCCGCCGGATAATCCGCTTTGCGAAAATACAGCGTAGCGATCTCCATCAGCGCGTCAATATTCTGAGGATCCTGCCGTAGTTTTTCTTCATTTTGGCGCAAGATGCCCGCAAAACATTTTTCAATGCGCTGCTTGACGCGCAGCGTGCGCTCGCCACATTTGAAATAATGCTCCAGCGCGTCAGCCAGATCGTTTTTGCGGTAGCGCAGCGCGGCCAGATAATAATGTCCTGGCTCGTAGCGCAGATTGAGCGAGAGAGTTTTTTCCAGCTCGGTCTCCGCCGCGGCGAAATCCCGTCGGCGCATATGCACACGCGCCATCAGGTAATGCGCCTCAATATCGTTGTCATTGAGCTTCAAGCATTTGGCCAGCTCTTCGGCGGCTTTGGCGTATTTGCGGCTTTCAAAATTGAGCAACGCCAGCGCGTAATAAGCTTTGGCGTAATTGGGATTGACGACCAGCGCCTTGGTGCACTCGCGGGCAAACGTCGCTCGGTCGCCCTGCAAATAATAGGTGTACCCCAGCTGATAGTGCAGATCAGCGTCGCGGTAATTGATCTCCACGCCCTGCCGCAAAATCTCCGCCGCTTTTTTGTAATTACGCCGGATCTGAAAAATTTTCGCCAGCATCTTGAAAGCCGAAGCGTAAGTATTGTCGATCTGAATGATCTTGCGCAAATACACGATGGATAGACGGTAGCGTTTTTCGCTAAACGCCTCCTGCGCCATTTTGAAAAAAGACTGCGCGGACTGCACATCGCCCTGCATTTGCTGGTCGGTCTTGAGAGAAGTAGTCAGGTCTATGCTGTGGTCGATTTCCGGCATGGCTATTCGACCAACATTTCACTAAGAATATTTTTCACTTCCAGTATTTTGTTGGAATTTAAACGGCCGAGCTTGCGCACGATCCGGCGTTTGTCCACAGTCCTGATCTGGTCTAAAACGATCCAGCCGTTCTTGCTGCGAAAAGTCAATGGCACGCGCGTCGGGAAAGTGTGAGCTTTGGTGGTCATCGGCGCGATGATCACCGTGGCAATGTTCCGATTCATTTCGTCCGGCGAAATAATCACGCAGGGGCGGGTTTTTCTGATCTCGCGCCCGATAGCCGGATCGAGATTGACCAAACAAATCGTGTATTGCTCCATCACCAGACCCACTCAAAAGACTGATCATCAAGATATTCCGGCAGTAGCAGCGCGGTGGTTTTGGTTTCAGGCGCTTTGGCAAAGGCCGCGTCCCAGCCCTGCCGCGGCTTTTTCTCCACACCCTTGAGCACCAATTCGTCGTCGTGGACTTCCATTTGCACCTCATCCTCGATGCTCAACTCACGGAGAATATTTTTTGGCAGACGGATACCGCGGGAATTGCCGATTTGCACCACAGGGATAAGCATAATCACACCTCTTTTATGTAATTATAATGTAATTACGTTAAATTGTCAAATATAATCTAGCGTAGTCCTTATGTCTCGCTCTCGCTCGACACCCCACCACCAGTAGAGGCATTGCATGCAACGCCTCTACTGGTTGCCTCCCCTTAATTAAGGGGAGGCTGTCTGCTCGCGTAAGCGGCAGACTGGTGGGGTGTTTCGCCGCAGGCGAAACGTTGAGAAACCACTATAGACATAGTATTTAGTCTGTCAAAGTAGTGAGTACCAAAATAATTATTACAAAGGTTTAAGCTTTTGCAGTTTTTTTCACCAAAGATTTAGCCGTGTCCAGCAACACTTCCTGAAAACGCGCGTCTAACCGCCGCAGTAGAGAAACGATTTGTCCTTCCAGATTTTTACTTTGCAGACGTAACACATGGCGCGCCGCTGCCGGCGGTATCATCTCGACCCCGTCAAACCACCAGTCCAGCGTCACGCCATATCTCCGGCTGAAACGCAGCAAGGTGCGCAATTGTGGCATATTTTTGCCGCGTAACATTCTATAGTATTCGCTAAAATCCATATCGAGACTGTCCGCCGTGGCTTCAATAGTCTGGCCACTTCGTTTACGTAACATAGCTAATTTACGGCTAAGTAATTCTTTTAGCTGTTCATTAGTGAATTCTTCATCCATTCCTGCCTCCAACAATTTAAGTTTAATTGCCGACTTTACTTGACATTAGCCGTAAGCTATCCTAAAATATAGTTAGGATAAACTATACAAAAAATTTAAGGGGTATTTTTATGGCTGGTAATTACACAGACAGTTTTGCAGGGGATCCGTATTATATTTTGAAAGGCGAACAACTTTCGGCGGCTGGTGTGAATGCCGCGCTGAATACCAAAGAAAAAGTCGCCAACAAACAAGTGGATTCAATGGACGCCGCAGGAACTTTAACCAGCAGCTCCAGCGATAGTTATTATCCGACCTCAAAACTGGTCGGGAAAAATCTCGACACGTTGAGTACTACGATAAGTACTGGTTTGAGTGGGATAACCACCAGTTTGAATGGCAAGCAGGATAAGATCGGCGCCGGTATAGCCAAAAATATTGTGGCTTATTCCGGCACGGCGGGAACATTTGACACACTGACCAGAGCCGCCACAATTATGGAAACCAGCACGGCTAGCGCCAGTGACAACAAAATACCCACAGAAAAAGCAGTGGCGACCGCGTTGGCGGCCTCAATTTCCACGCTTGGCCTTAGCGGAAAAGAAGACGCGAGCAATAAAGTCACGTCAATTGATGCCGCTAACAAAAATGATACGGCCAAGTATCCAACGACCGGAGCAGTAGCGGCCTTGGTAAGCACTGAATTAGCGACTATTATTAATCTCGTTTTGCCGAAAGGGACGATACTGGCTATGGAAAGCATGAGTTATTATAGTAGTGCCGACGCTGCATTTAGAGCCAAGTGGCAGGTCTGCGACGGCACTGGTATAACACCTGATCTGCGGCATAAATTCCTGCGTGGTTTTCTGTCTGGTGATATAGCTACCGGCGGCGCGGACACGCAGACTGTATCGGTGCCATTACTAAAACACAACCATACATTTACAGGCACAGAAGCAACTGGCTACCTACCTATAGGCAATGCTAAAACATTTGAAAGCAATTTGAATGGTGTTTTTTCTCCAGAAGCTGGTGGAACGTGGTATCTTAATAAGGGTGATAATAGTAATGGTATAAAATTTTCTATGACGCCAGAAGGCAGCATAGACGAGGTAGGGACAAGAGGGGACGATAATATAAGTATAAGTACGGTACCAAGTTATTGTACTGTCATCTATATAATGAAAATAGCCTAGATCAACACTTTCTGCGTCGCCGCGTCGAAGATGTGCATTTTTTTGAGATTGAGATACAGATCTAAATCCTGATTTTCTTTGCACTCGATATGCGAGTCCACGCGCGCGGTGATTTGCTGACTGCCGGTATGCACATAAACATAATTTTCCATGCCGAGCTTTTCGCTGAAATCCACTTTGACCGCCACAGGTTGTTCTTTTTCCAGATGCAGCCACGGCAGCGCGGTCTTGTCGTAAATATCCGTCGGGCGAATGCCCAGCGCTAAATCTTTGTCTAACATTTGGTCGTATTCACTAGCCAGACCTTTGGGCAGCTGCAGTTTGAAATTTTCCGCCGCAAACTCGTAAACGCGGCCGGTTTTGATGATACTCCCCTTGATAAAATTCATCGCCGGCGAGCCGATAAAACCACCGACAAAAATATTGGTCGGCTGATCGTAGACAGTGATCGCCGGAGCGCATTGCTGAATAATGCCGCTGTCCATCACGGCGATGCGGTCGCCCAGCGTCATGGCCTCGACCTGATCATGCGTCACATAAACTATCGTCGCATTGAGGCGATTGTGCAGTTTTTTGATCTCGCCGCGGGTCTGCACACGCAGTTTGGCGTCAAGATTGGACAGCGGCTCGTCCATCAAAAACACTTTGGGGTGGCGGACGATCGCGCGCCCCAGAGCCACGCGCTGTCTCTGGCCGCCGGAAAGCTGTTTCGGTTTGCGGTCAAGGTATTCGCCCAAGCCCAAAATTTCCGAAGCCTCGTCAACTCTTTCTTTGATCAGCTCCGGCGAAATCTTGCGCAGTTTCAAGCCAAAAGACATATTCTCGCGGACGCTCATGTGCGGATACAGCGCATAATTTTGGAATACCATAGCAATATCGCGGTCTTTGGGCGGCACGTCGTTGACCACTTTGCCATCGATCAAAATCTCGCCGGACGTGATCTCTTCCAGACCGGCGATCATGCGCAGCGACGTCGTTTTGCCACAGCCGGACGGACCGACCAACACCAAAAACTCGCCGTCTTTGATCGTAAGGTTGATATTTTTTACGATAAGATTTTTGCCGTCATAGGATTTGACCAAATCTTTTAGCTGTACGCTTGCCATTTACATTCCCTACTTCAATTGTTTTAGCAGATCGGCCATTTCGATCGCTGTCATCGCCGCTTCAAAACCTTTGTTGCCGGATTTCACGCCGGCGCGCGCCAGAGCCTGCTCGGTCGTCGCCGTGGTCAGCACACCGTTCACCACCGGCACGCCGGTCTCCAGAGAAGCCAGCGTGAGGCCTTTGGCGGACTCCGCGGCCACGATGTCAAAATGCGCCGTCTCACCCTGGATCACCGCGCCGAGCACGATCACCGCGTGGTATTTACCGGAAGCGGCCAATTGTTTGGCCACGACCGACAATTCCAAAGCGCCGGGCACCCAGGCCACCACGCCGTTTTTCTCATTGAAATTGTGCCGCGCCAAACAGTCCAGCGCGCCTTCCAATAATTTTTGGGAAATCAATTCATTGAAACGGCTGACCACCAAAGCGATTTTCAGCTCCGCCGCCTCGTATTTGCCGGTAATTTCTTGCATAAGGCACCTCGCTCTGCGTAAAGTTTAGGTTATGGATTATAGAGAATTAGCGGGGTTTTGACAAATCGATTTTGCTGTTAGTTTCTTTTTGTAGCAAATAATCCACGCCAGCCGCCAGATAATCAACCTTGTGTTGTTCGTCATGTAGTTTTTGCGCCAATTCCTCCGCATAACTCCTGGCCGTCTCGATCAGCAGCTTGCCGGCGCGGCACCAATTTTTATCTGGGGTAGTATAAGATTTATTGTGAAAATAAAAACTGCCCGGGCAGACACAGCAGCCCCATTGCGGACAGGAGTTGCACTCCGGCACGTCTTTCATGCACAATTCAGACATGTGATTGATGCCCGTAAAATCTTCGTCTATATCGATCTCTCTATAAATCCGCTCTTCCGGCGCGCACCAGTATTCATGGTGACAGGGCACAACTTTGCCATTCGGCAAGACTGCCATCAAGCCGCGGCCGGCCGAACAAAAAGTATCATCGCCTCGCAAAGGATGTCTCTCGCGGTTCTCCAGACCCAATAAATCTTTTTCCGCTTGCGCAAAAGCGCGGATCGAAAAACTGGTCTTTCGAATATCATTTGCTAAATACCAGTCTTTAACCAAATTTAACTGCTCGGCGTATATCTGAAAATCCGTTTCGTCCCAAATATTAGCGTCGCCAGGCAGCCAGCGCAGACTGGCCATAGCGCCATAAGATTTTTCCATTTCATAAAACCATTTTACCGTATCCAGCATGTAGGGTACGCTATATTTTGAAAGCACCGGATGCAAGGTCGGATATCTTTCGGTTTCTTTGTAGAAAGCAGAGTAAAACTCCATAGCTTTCTTAAAAGAGCCGTGTCCGCGATTAATATCGTTGGCCGGCTCAGGCCCATCACAAGAGAGCTGAATATAATTAAAATATCTGGCATAATCTCGAAAGAATTCTCGGTCTATAATCTGCCCGTTGGTGATCAGCTCAAAATCAAAATTCCGGTATTCCCAGCCCCACTCGCAAATTTGCTTCATCAAATCAATATGCAGCATCGGCTCGCCGCCAAAAAACACTATCTTGGCATCGCGGTCAAATTTGCGCAAAACCCGTTTGGCCAATTCAAAAGTCAAAACGGTTTTATCCCGTGTTTTCTGCGGCTCATAGCAATAAGCGCAGCGCAGGTTACATTCTTCCGACATGATCAAAGTCACGCTCTTCGGCTGAATAGCGGGATTTTCTTTGATCTTCGACCGCAAGGCCAGCATGGCTTTGGTTTGGATCAACAAATCCAAATTTTCCACGACGCCAACTAATATCTCACATTGATCCGGCAAAACTTTGAGCGCGGCAAACAACGTGGTCAAATACGTAAACGGCAGAAAAAATTCATTGTTCTTTAAAATCTTTTCCGGGGAAAATTTATGAAAAAGATAGGTGGAACTAAAATAATATTTGCTGACACGCCATAATTTCTCTAAATTTTTCTTGGTTACTTTAATAAGACTGGGAAGCTTGAGCGTAATCTGCGCGCTGTTTTTGAGCACATCAGCCAATAAATTCAATTCTGTTTCATTGCTCAAATACAAGTCTTGCGTTTCAGCATAAGCCAGCATTTTTTTCAATTCGCCGACGCGAAATTTTTGTTCCCGGGGTTTTTGTGCCAGCAGTACTTTGTCCTCTTTATTCAAAAAGGCCAACAACGGGCTAAAAAGTTTATTTTGTGCCAATTGATTCAAAATAGTTTCTGCCGTTTCGTCACATTGAAAACTAATTTCGTTGTTTTCTTCCATATTGTTTCTCCTTTTTTATTTACTAACCACTTCCACACCGTCAGGGATCAATGGAACAGGTGTGACGCCAATGCGCTGGCAATAGAGGCAATAACCGGCATAACGGGATTCCCGATAGGCTGACAGCTCCATTTTAGTAGGATCCAATCTCTCCACTTTTTCCACGCCGTTTTCATAAACATATTCTTTTCTGTTTACGCTGTAATATTTCCAGGGAGAAACTGTCGCTTGCCGCAAGATATCCGGCGGAGTGGACATAATCAGCCGCTCTACTTCCCGCAAATACACTTGCCAATAATAAGCATTCATCCATTCTTCCGCGCAGCCAAAATGAATGGTTTTAAAGCCGTGTTCCAAAACATAAAAATCAAAAGTCTCCTTGATCCGGCGGATATTTTGCGGAGTTATCACGGCACAAATTACAACTCGAGTAATCGAGCGCCAATATTTGGCATTGGCTAAAACTTGCTCAAAATCAATGCCGACGCGCTGCCGCTCCACTGTCCGCGGGTCATCCAGAGAAACGCCAATTGTTGGTTTATATTTGCCCAGTATTTTGTTTATAGCTTCGTTGCGGATCGTGCCGTTGGTGGTCAAAATAAAACCCAAACAATCGCCATATTTAGAAAAAACATAACGCACCTTATCTGGATATAGAAAAATCTCTCCGCCGATCAACTCCAGTTCATCACAATCACCGCGGCTTAAAATATCTGTCATTCTTTGGTCGATCTCTATTTCGTCCATGACGAAACTCTTATGCTGACCACCGGCCGCCTTGTTTTCATAACAATACACGCAACGCAAATTGCAATTGTTCGTCAAATGCAGGGAATATCTCATTTTAGCTTGCTATACAACATATGCGCTACAAACATTACGTACATTGCACTTACACTCTACAGTGGTCCGGGTATCACAGTCGCATCTTGATTGACACTCAGTAACATTATTGGAATTACAAGTACATCTGGCTGGACACGTAGTACCCCATCCAGGTCCAGTGCGTGATTCACAACCGCATTTACCATCAATACAATATGCTCCTGACCTATGGCCGCAATGATCATCACATTCACAAGCGTTTCTGGTTTCGCAATCACAAACAGTAACACACTCACAAGTGTTGTCGGAAACTCCACTACAGCGCGGATCACATTCGCAGCCAACCTCTGCAGTTCGCGCATTACAGGTACATCTCTCCACACAAATACAAGTATTCTGTGCGGTATTCAGTCTTTGATACGCCGTCTGTATATCACTCGCACGCATAAGATCGCCGGCGTTGACCGGCAAAGTATAACCAGTTAAACGCCGTAGGTTTTCTTTTATTCTGGCCATAGATTTAGAAAAATCTATAGGCTTTCCGGCCACTGTGTCTTCCAGATCGCTATACGACGGATTGAATCTGTGCCTGGTAATTTCATCTTTTATGTCATTGTGAAGTTTGGTCATCTGGGACGCTCTTTTAAGCGAACCAACCACAACAGTCGCGTCGCTTGATCTTGTCGTCGTGTTAGAATGACAACCCGGAGCGGCACTTTTCGCCGGAGACACAGCAACGTCAGGAGCAAGATCATTAGTACAAGTAAAATTTGAAGTGCAATCTGTATCAGCTGTATACTTTGTGTCTTCTGTCGGCATATTAATTTTCCCCTTCCTGAATCGTTTTGTTTTTACGCCATACTACTAGGACCATACTTGTATCGAACCTATTGTATTAGTTACGGTTGTGCGGTGCGCATCCAGAGCGGCGGAAATCGTATTGCTCACATTAAGCACCTGTGTTTCTGTGGCTATGACTGTCGGATTATTGCCCGCCGCCGTACTTTTTGGTGGCACTACAGGCGATACTTTGAAAGTTTTGGTGCCCTCGATAGTTTGATTGCCGGTCAAACTAACCTTTGTATTTAGCGCGGCGTTAACTGTGCTAACGATCTGCGCCTCGGTGGCGATCACTGTGGAATTACTGCTGCCTGCCGCTGTACTTTTGCCCGGCACTACAGGTGACGTGGTAAAAGTCTTTGTTCCATTTATAGTCTCGTTTCCATTTAAGTTAACCTTAGTGTCCAGCGCGGCTTCCACATCCGCCGCGTATATATTATTTCCTGCCCTTATTCCCGGATATTTTTCTCCCATATTGCCACCACCCCTTCTAGTAAAATTTATTAATCCTTACCAGCACCTGGCATTGTAAATATCATCTGTGTTGTCTTTGATGTGTGTATTCAGCTTTGTGGAAAGATCTCCACTCATCTTATATATCTGCGCTTCAGTGGCAATAGCGCTTGAAATGCTTGGAGTATCGATGATCGTGTTGTCTTTGCTCGGCACTGGCGGCGATGTGGTAAAAGTTTTTGTGTCATCGATCTCTTCATTGCCTGTCAAGCTAAGCAAACCACTCAGCGGATCATAAGCCCCTTTATAAACCTGCGCTTCCGTGGCTATAGTTGTCGGATTGTTGCCTGCCGCTGTATCTTTCTTTGGCACTACCGGCGAGGTGGTAAAAGTCTTTGTACCATTTATAGTCTGATCCCAAGTTAAGCTAACCTTATTGTCCAGCGCGGCTTCTATAGTGGCAACTTTAAAACTCGCCTCTCTTTTTATGCCTGGATATTTTTCCGCCACAACAACACCTCTTTCCGGCTCGCAACCTGAAAGTTAAATTCCCGCCCTTGCCTACTCTAATGCTCAAATTCGTAAGTACTTGACCAAAGTATACACTACTTTTTGACTAATGTCAATAAATACATTTGACCAAACAACATATTATCTACAAAGGAGAAATATTCATGTTCGAAAACAGCTCTGGCCTCAGCGCTTTTTTGCGCCAGTCTATCGCCGCGAAAATCCGCGACCTGATGCGGCAGCAAGGTCTGACAACTGAGACCGCCGCGTTGAATATGGGGTTGGAATATTCCAATTTTTATTACATAGCTACCGGCAAGAAAACGCCCAGATTAGAAACTTTGCTCAAGATCGCCAGTGGACTCAATGTGCGGCCGGAGTATTTTCTCAATGATCTGCCCCAGCCAAACTTCACGGCCAAAGTCAGCTCGCTTAAATTTAATATCCTTAAAGAAGTAGACAAGCTAAAATTACCGGAGCAGGCTTTTTTGCTAAATGTTCTAAAACTCCGCAATACGCGGGGGAAAATTACTTGATCACGCTGTTGCCAGCTTTTTGCGGCGGGCGGTTTTTTTCTCCGCCGTAAAAGTCAATTCCTGGTCCTGCAGGCCAATGCTCACTTTGCTGTTTTCCGCGATCTCGCGGGAAAGCAGTTTGTCGGCCAGCGCGTTTTCCACCCGATCCTGAAGGATACGCCGCAGCGGACGCGCGCCCTGGTTTTCCACGAAGCCTTTTTCCACCAAAAAACTCGCCGCCTCGTCGGAAAGCTCCAGCGCCATATTGTGATTGGTCAGGCGTTTGTTCAGATCTGCCAGCATGATGCGGATGATCTTTTGCAGATCGTCTTTGTCCAGCATACGAAAAACTATAGTGTCGTCCAGACGGTTTAAAAATTCCGGTGGAAAAGCGTTTTTCAATTCGTTCATTACAGTTTCTTTGATCTTCTCATAACTTCTTTTGCTGCGGTCATCGCCGGCAATGAAGCCAAAAGTCGTGTCTTTTTTCAGCGCCTGTGTGCCGACATTGGAAGTCATGATCACAATAGTGTTTTTGAAATCCACTTTGCGGCCGTTGCTGTCCGTCAAAACTCCGTCGTCCATGATCTGCAGGAGGATATTGTGCACTTCCGTCGCGGCTTTTTCGATCTCGTCAAAAAGCACCACGGAGTACGGACGGCGGCGCACCGGCTCGGTCAACTGACCACCCTCGTCGTGGCCGATATAGCCGGGTGGCGCGCCGACCAACCGCGACACTGTGTGTTTCTCCGTGTATTCAGACATGTCGATGCGCACCATATTTTCCTGCTGGCCAAACATGAACTCCGCCAGCGCCTTGGCCAGCTCGGTTTTGCCCATACCCGATGCACCCAGAAAAATAAAAGAACCGATCGGCCGTTTGGGGTCTTTGAGTCCGGCCTTGCCGCGTTTGATCGCCTTGACCAGCGCGGAAATCGCCTCGTCCTGACCGATGATGCGTTTTTTTAATTCCGTCTCCATAGTCAGCAGACGCTCGGCCTCGTTCTTGGAGACCTGCGTGACCGGAATGCCTTTCCAGAGCGCCACGATCTCGGCAATATCTTCGGCGCTGACCACGGCTTTTTTGCCTTTGAGTATCACGCGCGCCGCCGCTTCATCGATCAGGTCGATCGCTTTGTCGGGCAGCTGCCGGTCAGTGATATAACGCACCGAAAGACTCACCGCCGCTTCCAGCGACTCCGGCGAAAATTTCACTTCGTGATATTCCTCATAACGACCGATAATGCCCTGCAAAATTTTCAAGGTCTCCTCGCTGCTCGGCGGATCGACCAGCACGGATTGAAAACGCCGCTCCAATGCGGAATCGTCTTCTATATATTTGCGGTATTCATCGAGCGTCGTCGCGCCGATGATCTGCACTTCGCCGCGCGCCATCGCTGGTTTGAACATATTGGCTACATCGAGCGAGCCTTCGGTAGAGCCGGTGCCGACCATCGTGTGCAGTTCATCGACAAACATGATCACATTGCCGGCTTTTTTGACTTCAGCCAATAATTTTTTCATGCGGTCTTCAAACTCGCCACGGTATTTGGTGCCGGCGACGATCAAACCCAGATCCAGAGTCACTACACGCTTGCTGAGCAAATTTTTCGGCACTTCTTTTTTCAAGATGCGCTGCGCCAGGCCTTCGACGATCGCGGTTTTACCCACGCCAGCATCGCCAGTCAGTACCGGATTATTTTTGGTGCGGCGGCTCAAGATCTGCACGATGCGTTCGATCTCGCGCTCGCGGCCGACCACCGGATCGAGTTTATTATTCAGCGCCAGATTGGTCAGGTCGCGCGCAAACTCATTGAGCAGTGGAGTGTCCGCTGGTTTTTTGTATTCCGTGCCGCCGGGCTTGACTTCCGGCCCCAGCAGACTGAGTATGGCGTTTTTCGCGACCAGCAAAGCGACATTGCGCGCACCCAGCACTTTGGCCACCGTACTGTCCGGATCGCGCAACAAGGCCAGGAAAAGATGTTCCACGCTGACCGAAGAATGCCCCAACTGTCGCGCTTCTTCCCAAGCGTAGCCGAGCGCGCGTTTGACCTGCGGCGTAAACGGAATATTGTCCGGCACGACCGGCTTGGCTTTGCTGGAAATTATTTCTTCCAAATCGTCGATCAGTTCGTCGCGGTTGATGTTTATTTTGGCTAACACTTTGTTGATAATATCGTTTTTGTCGGCGGACTCCAGCAGGGACAGCAGCAAATGATCGGTGCCGAGTGACTCGCTGGAAAACTCCCGCGCCGCTTCCTGCGCGGCGATAATGATCTGTATAGCTTTTTCTGTAAACCTTGAAAACATCTGAACCCCCAAAAAGTAGTAGTTCTTATATTATAGCATAAGTTATTTTGGAATTACTTCGCACCCTTGCCGGCCGATGAACAAGCTTTGGTCAGGTCAGCCAGTAAATCAGGCGCGTTGCGGAATCACGGTCAATTTGTAGCCAAGCGCATTGACAACATTGTTGATAGTGCCAAAATAAGGTTTTGTATTTTTGGACAGAGATTTGTAAAGGCTCTCGCGCCCATGGCCTATTTTTTTGGCAATCTTGCTCATCATCCGCCTGGCTCTAGCCACGTTGCCCAGAGCAGCTGCCACATCGGATGGTTCGCCGTTTTCAAAAACGGTCTTTAAATAAACGTTTATATCTTTTTCACTTTTAAGATATTCCGCAAAATTCCATTTAGTGGTTTTCAGCATTTCTTTACTCCTTGGCCATTTTTCGCGCCAGCTTGATGTCTTTTTCCTGTGTGGATTTATCGCCGCCGCAGAGCAACATTGTATCCTATTAGATACACTATGTCAAGCGTTCGCGGCGCGCGCCAGATCGCTCAAAACTCCACCGCGTATTTTTTGACCAGCCGGTACGGATTGTAAGAAAGTTTGGACTTACGCAGTCCGGTAATTCCCAAATCTTGCTCGCGGTTGATAAAGGTGTATTTGCCGGACAAAGCCTGACCGAGATAATTATTCATAAACTGCGCGACGCCGTCGTAATTTTCGTCGATCAGCTCAAAATGCACGATCGCCGTGTG
>JAIRZV010000049.1 GCA_031267055.1 Candidatus Margulisiibacteriota bacterium
CTGAATGATTTTGTAAACTTTCTCCAGAATTTCCATTATTTTATCCTTTCGTAAAAACAGCTTCTCTGTCCCGTGTGACAGGCAATGTTGCCGATCTGCTCCACCTTGAGCAGCAGGCAATCCCGATCGCAATCCGCATAAATTTCTTTCACTTTTTGAATATGACCGGACGTCTCGCCTTTGTGCCAGAGCGTCTGCCGCGAGCGCGAGTAAAACCAGGTCTCGCCAGTGTCCAGCGTTTTTTGCAAAGCCTCGGCGTTCATATAGGCCTGCATCAAAACCGCGCTGTCCTGATAATCCTGCACGATGGCGGGGAGCAATCCGGCAGCGTCATATTTTAAAGCCAGCATAAACATAGTATATCCGAAATTCGGAATTTTTTGAAACTCAAGCAATTCCGGCGCAACAGCGGAAACCACTAAAGCCCCTTGCCTCTCCACCCTAAGCGGCGGCAAACAGTAATTCAACTGCAGAGGAAGCGTCAACGATTAACTTATCCACCAAACCAATACTTTACCGATCACTTTCTGTAATGATTTTATATTCAATCCACTTAAAAACATTTTTCGCAATCTGCAAGGCTTTTTTATATTCTCTGTACTTAACCGGCACATATTCACCAGGATACCTGGTTTGCACAGCATAATCATTTAAAATTACAGCTTCCTTTATCGCTGCCGGAACTCTTGTATATTTGGTCAATTCTTGCAACAACACTACAAGATTATGGGTATATTCCGGATCAACACCATAAAACAGAAGCAATGCTTTCAAACCTTTTTCTACTGCTTGCTGCGCTTGGAAACAAAGGTCTTCATAAAAACGCCTTTTGGGGTCTTAACCCCTGCCAAAACCAAATTTCCTTTGGCTCGCTCCAGCCAAACGTCGTAATTAGCCATACAAAACCCGGCTTTCCTGCGCGATTGTTTTATAAATATATCCGCTCTCATTTTTTAATTCAGCGTATCTATCATAGTCCACTGCAAACAAATCAACAGGCACAGAAATATTTTCCGCCAAGAATGACTTGTAAAGATTGGCGGTCAATTTACGCGCGTTTTTTAATTTTTTCTTGAGGATTAAAATATCTATGTCGCTATTTTTGGTATGGTCGCCCCTAGCGCGCGATCCAAACAACAAAATCTTTTCCGGCGCAACAGCGGAAACCACTAATTTCATAACTTTATCTATTGTTATTGTTTCTAACCTATCCATTAATAAATTATACCACAGCCCCTTGCCTCTCCAGCCTAAGTATGAAAATTAATTGTTTGGGTTAGCTGTACTTTTCCAGAAAATCTATCAGTCCCAATAGATAAGTTGAATCTAAAATAAATGCCGAAATCAGAATGTTGGTGTCAAGCGCTATGCGCATAATTAGTTTTCCATATTTCCTCTCTGACTTCATCCACCAAAGAAACTATATCTTGCTCATTTTTTAAATCGAGCCGTTCCGCTTCACCGGCAAAGGCTTGCCGCATTTCCGCAAAAGCAGTTTTTGCTGCGTTAGCTAAAATAATCCGGCCATTTTCCTCGATAAAAACCGCCCTGTCTCCGTCCCGTAAACCGAGTTTCCGGCAGATAACAGCAGGCAACGTTATCTGTCCATTATTAACTCTGACTATTTCCGGCATTTTTCATTCCTCCGCGTTAGTTGGCTATCTATAATTATATCACAGCCCCCTGCCTCTCCACCCTGACCAGTGGCTTTTTTAATCAGCCTTGTATTCCTGCATAGCCAGAGCGCTGAGTTCTTTGACCGACAGATTATTGAATAAATCTTTTTGCCATTCTGTATAGTCAAATGTGTCGCGGTTAATCAGCGAGATAAAACGCTCCGCCTCCACCTTGCCCAAATTATCGATTAGCACATTCAAGCCTTTATTGCGCAAGACCGCGTCTGTATACATAATTATTCCTCCAATATATCAATAAAATCCACAGGATTTATTATCCTTATATCTTTTATTTTAGCACTTAATAATTGTTTGTCAGTAGTTATAAAATACTTGGCCAGAGCATTTATTGCGCAGGCGACATGCAAGGCGTCTTTGGTTTTTAAGCCCTGTTTCTCCAGTTTTTCCGCCTGTTTTATTATCTCGGAGTTTTCCTCACAATGTATTTTGGCAACATCTTTCCAGAGTTTTATTGCATTGCGTTTTTCTTCATAGGGATTGCGGTTGTTTTCATACTCAAGTATATAAGACCAAATTAGCTCGTGTTTACCGGACAATATTTCTTGCTGAATAAATAATTTTGCTTCTGTTTCCAGTTTAATCTTTAACTGTTCTTGGTCATCATACGGCCGATTAAAACAGCAAATATCCAAATAAATCCTCATAATTAATTATACCACGCTAGAACAACGAAAAACGCTCCGCCGCCCTACCTCCCTCCGCCCACCGCGTAGGGGATAGAGAATACATTCAGACGCTGGTCATTGGGAACTCTGGCAAAAGCAGGTCTGGTTGTCGGGGAAATTTCTCTGTTAAGTTTATTACCCAAATCTAAACTTACATAATTAATAGCATTCATCAACGCATCAGCGCTCGCATACGACGCTAAAATATCGCCATTCCCTACCAAATTGAGCTGCCGTGCTACCATTCCGCGCACCGCTTCGTAATTTCTCTGTGTCGGATCTTCAAAAAACGCCGTCAGCACATCTGTCGCTGTACCAACAAAATCCCCGTAGCCTCTCTGCTTCCAATTGTTGTAAGTCTCTATCGGGACAAAACCGCGGCGGTCTTTGCTCATCTCGGCGGTCAGCGCAGAGCGTATGCCGTCGCGCATAAATCCTTTAATATCCGCCTCGCTGACATTGCCTCGGTCTGTAATGAATTTGAGCGCCGCCGCGTAGGGAGCCGCGTCTTTGCCTGTAAATCTCGCCACCTGCATGTCCATATATGTGGCTGCGCCAAGTTTTAAGTCTGCTAATTTCGGGTCATTGGCAGGGAGTATATCCTTTGCCTCTATAGGACGGATGTCAATTCTCGACGCGGCATAATACGAAAACAAAGCCAGCTCTAGAGGGGTATCTACTGTTCTATCTTTTCCGCCAATATTACTCCAAACATTTACCCGTTCGGCTCTTGGAGCGCTTAAAATATAGTCGTTATCTGGATTTATATCACCATTCCCAAAGCCAAAATATCCACCATAAACTCTTGTATTTAATAAGCCAACATCAGCCATAAAACGCCTCCTAATAATTTATTTCATTCTACAAAAATCCCACAGCAAAAATCAATACATAACCCTACATAAAGGTATCGATAGTTATATCGGGTTGTCCTACCTATTTTTTCTGGTGTGTATAAAGCCGTTAAAAATGGGTATGTGTTTGCAATATGGGGGGATTTATGGGTTTGTACACAGTCGGACAAACGTCATTCAATTTAAATATAAACACCATCAATCAAGATGACGCTTGGAAAATTGGTTTTATGCAGAATTGTACCGATTTAACCGATAAAACAATAACTGATATTGAAAACTTGATTTACGACTTTTTGGAAAATACCGGACGCACAGGTATTCTTGAAAACGAACAAAAAATACTATCATTTGCTACAGAATTACACGAAGCGGTTACCAAAGCCGCGCCAGACACACAGCCAGCTGAAACCATCGCGTCAGCGCTCACACCGGAGCAAAAACAAAATCTGGAAACTTTTTCGCAGGCTCTATTAGGAAAATCGGCTAAAGACATCGGCACTGATGACCTCAAAAATCTGACCGCTTTTGTCCGAAACCCCAGTCTGGAAACGCTTATCACTTTGCCAAACGCAAAGGATAATCAGACTTTCGTCAACTTCATCAAAGACCTGCCGTCTGAAGCGAGAGCCGTCATTGCTGGCAGTCCAAATATTTTGCATAATCTCGCCGTCCTTGCCGGAGACACTGCGACGACAAACGCTCTCGTCAGTTTTAGCGGACGGCTCGGCGCGAGCGGGAAAGCGGAATTATTGAGGTCGCTGGATTTCAATAACACAAATAATACTAATTTAGGTTTGGAGTTAATCAAAACCGCTATTGAATCCAAAGGCGCACAATTGCTCGGCGCTGAATACCGCCAGCCGTCAACATCTCCGGCCAGAAAAACGGAGATATTGGATTTTCTCACCAAAGCGGCCGAGACCAGCACGGTAGTCCGGCTAAACCTGCAAGCCATTCGGGAAAATAGATCCGACGACTACATAAACATACTGAATAAAATAATTCGCGGCGAATATAAATCCAGCGCGGAAATGGAAGCCGATGTCGCCAGATTGCCAAAAGATGAGCAGGACGCTCTAGCCGCTGATGTCGGCATATTGGTCAAGGAAGACCCGGAGCGGTATGGCCAATTGGCCATAGACCTGACCAATATATTTGTAAAACTGGGCAATCTGGACGCCGCAGGCCAGCTGGCCGCCTCTATCAAGTCCGCCGGTATATCACTGCCGCCAAATCTGAACACTCTGGCTTCCGCCCCTACCGACTCCGCTTCACGTGTGGCGCTTGGCATTTCAGACCCTACATCTAGCGTATCTATAAATAAAGATACGCTATTAGTGGGGGGGGTGTCGGATCCGCTCTCCTCCTCGCAGATTGACCTTGCCGCGAAACTGCGGGGTGAAGTTGACTCGCTGGAAAATCTGGACCAGAAAATCCTCGAGCTGGCCGAGCAGGGGCACAAAGAATTTGCCGAAATACTGCGCTCCGTCTCGGAAAAAATCCGCGGCGCTTTGCAGGCTCTGGAAAATATTATCGCGGAAAATAATGCCGGTCTTGCGGACAATAACACTCAGCCGGCGGATATTCCCGCGCGTTTCGCGCCGGAAGCTGTGCTTGAAAGCGTCAAAGAAGACATTGAGTTTTTAAAAAATCTCGCGGATCCGAATAATGCCCGTGGCGCTCAAATCCTGGCCAAAAATCAGGATTATCCGGCGCAGACTGTTCGCTACAGCGCGTCTCTGCCTGCGGACGCGCAAAAACCCAAGCAACAGGAATTTATCGCCTCTATCCGGCAAACTATTGAGCAAAATATTTCTTTCTCTGAAAATATCGCCGAGGCCAGCTCCAATGCGGCTCTGGCCGCCGAGACCATTTTGCCCGGCAGTTTTTACTCCGGCACAGCCCTGAGGCTCAAAAAAGACCTCGCTATATTCCTGCCTTATCTCCGCAAAGAAGCATTAAGAATAGCCACGGAAAAATACGCCGCCAGCGTCCGCGCTCAAGTCCGTCAGGAAATCAGCGAACAGGAAGCCCACACCGAAGCCGTCCGTATGCTGACGCCTTTTGCCAGAATGGTCATCCAAGGCATTATCACTCTGGACGATTATCAGACCAACGAAGCTGCTCGTCGCTCCAATGACCCTCTGGAAGCTCTCCGCGCAGAGCAGAAAAAAACCTCTCTGTCCAATCCGGACACTTATCTCTCCACAGCTTTGACCGATCTGGGCGCGCTTTATCCAGACCTGCCGGCCGAAGAGCAGGATATTTTACGGGATGCCTTCACCGCGACTCTGCAAAAATTGCCGGCGCAGGATTTGCTCAAAGCGGCCAATCAATATAATTCCCTGACGTCTTTTCAGCAAGAAGCTTTGCTCCGTGTTTTGAAAAACAGACTGACGGATATAGGAACCGCTGACCTTAAACGGCTAGCCACGCAAATACCGCAGCTGGCCAACGCTGTCGAAAAAGAATTGGCCAAACGCGGCGAACTTGTCCCGAACGCCTGATCAGGCAAACAAAATCGGAAATTCGCTAATAATAGTGTATAATAAATCCCAAGAGGGAATATGTCAGGATACAATCCGGTAAGTTTTAAATATTTAACAGGTTGGGGGGATGTCGATTTATCGGCACAGCCAGCCGTGCAAGCCGCCACGATCGAAGATATTTTCAAGGCTTTGAAAAAATTTTCCGCCAAAGAAAAAGCCTATTTTCGGGATAAATGGCGCGAGGCCTACCGCTTCTACGCTGGCGCTTTGCTGGAAGAGGCCGACGCGGAGACCGCCTGCGGCGATGAATATTTGAAAAAAATCGAAAAGGAATTGAGTTAAATGACAGAAGCGGCGCGGGTGGAAGAAATCTGGAAAAAAGTCAAAAAAACTGTTGACAAAGAC
Source organism: Candidatus Margulisiibacteriota bacterium (assembly GCA_031267055.1). Taxonomy (GTDB): domain Bacteria; phylum Margulisbacteria; class Termititenacia; order Termititenacales; family Termititenacaceae; genus Termititenax. The sequence goes on from JAIRZV010000049.1 coordinate 6,114, forward strand.
ATCAAAAAACATTTGACCGAAAAATATTCCGATCAGATACTCAAAAAATACAACAACAAAATCAATTATCTGATCAACAAATATTTTTCCTCGCTGCCGACGCATGTGGTAAACACCGAGGGCGATGACATCGCCAATGTCGCGCGCATCGAATTTTTTGAGACGATCAAAGTCTGGGACCCCGAACGCAATGAAGATGTCTGGCCGCTGGCCTACTCGCGGATCAGCGGAGCGATGCGCGATCAGATCCGCTACATCACCAAAGCTTCGCCGACGCGGCTCTACAACTGGGTGACCGACGCGTCCAATATTTATCTGGCCGTCGAGCAGGACAACAGTTTTGAAAATAAAATCGAGTCCGGCGTGGTTTTAAACGAAGCCATGCAAAAACTTGACCGCAAAGAAAAATTCATCATCATCAGCCGTTTCAAGCACGACAAAACTTTCAAAGAAATCGGCGAGGCGATCGGCATTTCCGAATCGCAGACCACGCGCATTTACAAGCAGGTGATCGAAAAACTGCGCAAATTGATCGCCGAAAAAGGAGTTTTCAAATCTTTCTCGCCTATTTAGACACTTTTTTGGTCGCGCTGCTCACGGCTCTGGCCGCTGTCTGGCCGGTCAAAAAACTGGCTGTCTATTCCAACGCGATCGACCATCCCGGCCAGCGCAAAATCCACGTGCAGGACACCCCCAAACTCGGCGGACTGGCGATTTTTTTCGGTCTGCTCGCTGGACTGGGTGTGAGCGTTTTTTTTTACAACGGAGTTTTCAGCCGCGACCTGATCGTCATCCTGAGCGGCGGTCTGCTGACCGTGGCGCTGGGTTTTGTCGACGACATTTACGCACTGCCGTGGTCGGTCAAACTCCTCGGCCAGATCTGTATCGCGGTCATAGTAGTGTCTTGCGGCATCGAGATCAATTATCTTAAACACCCGTTGTCCCTGCAAATAATCGAACTCGGCATTTTTAGCAAAATCCTTTCGGTGTTTTGGATACTGGTCGTCATGAATATTATCAATCTGATCGACGGTCTGGACGGACTGGCCGGCGGCATCGCGCTGATCTCGGCTTTCGCGCTTTTTATTATTTCCCTGCTGACCAATCAGCTGTATGTGGTTTTTTTGCTGATCGCGCTCTGCGGCGCGACGGCGGGTTTTCTGCGTTTCAATTTTCATCCGGCTTCGATTTTTTTGGGCGACACCGGTTCGCTGCTGCTGGGTTATTTGCTGGCGGTTTGTTCGATCACCGGCGTGCTCAAAAGCGCGACGGTCATCGCGCTGGGTATACCACTGCTCTCACTGCTGATACCATTAGCCGACACAGCGCTGGCCATTGTTCGCCGGCTCAAAAACCGCGTCAATATTTTTCTGCCGGACAGCGGACATCTGCATCATATTTTGCTGAATTATTACAAACACAGCCAGCGTGAAGTGGCGCTGCTGCTGTATTCCGCCTCGGCCGTGCTCAATCTGGCCGCTGTGCTGCTCTCCGTCACCTCCGGAATATACTCTTACCTGTGGTTTTTAGTTATAATTGCGGTGTTGCTGATCGTGGCCTTGCGGCTGAAAAAGAGGATTTTATGGCCAGAGTCAAAATAATCGGCGAACAGCCTCTGTGCGGCGCGGTCAAGATTTCCGGTGCCAAAAATTCCGCGCTGCCGATCATGGCGGCGACTGTGCTGCTGGACGGTGAGAGCTTGATCACCAATGTGCCGGAGCTGACCGACATCACCACTATGGTGCGCATGCTGCGCTCGATCAATATCGTCGCCGAACAAAATGGCCACAACATCCGCGTTTACAATAAAAAACAACTCAAGCATTTGATCCCGTACGAACTCGTCACCAAAATGCGCGCCTCGTTTTTTATCGCGGGGCCGATCTTGGCTCGAGTCGGTATGGTGCGTGTGCCGATGCCTGGCGGCTGCGCGATCGGTTCGCGGCCGGTGGATATTCACCTCAAAGGTTTTCAGGCTCTGGGCGCAAAAGTCAGATTGGAGCATGGTTTTATCGAGATCCGCTGTCCGAAACTCAAAGGCGCGTATGTGGATTTTCCTTTCCCCAGCGTGGGCGCGACGGAAAACATCATGATGGCCGCGACGCTGGCCGAAGGCACGACCACGATCACCAACGCCGCGCAAGAGCCGGAGATCGTCGATCTGGCCGAGCTGCTCAATAAAGCCGGCGCGCAAATCAGTGGCGTGGGCACTTCGACTATTACGATACGCGGCGTCAGCAAATTGAGCGGCGTGGAGCATGAGATCATTCCCGACCGCATCGAAGCCGGCACCATGCTGCTGGCCGGACTGATCACGCGCGGCAGGATCGCCGTGCACAATGTGCGTCCGGCGGATATTTCCGCCCTGCTCTCCGCGCTGACTATCGCTGGCGCAAAATTAACAGTCAAAAATAATTCTATCGAAGCGGCGCCCGGCAGCGTTTGGCGGAGCGCGGACATCGTGACCAATCCGCACCCGGGTTTTCCGACGGATATGCAGGCGCAGATCATGGCTTATCTCGCGCTGGCCGACGGCATGAGCACTATCCGCGAGACAATTTTTGAAAACCGCTTCATGCACACCAGCGAGCTGCAGCGCATGGGCGCCAATATCCGCACCGAAGAAAGGATTGCTATAATTAAGGGTGTGCCAAAACTTTCCGGCGCGGAAGTCAAGGCCACCGACCTGCGCGCGGGCGCGGCGTTGTGGCTGGCCGGACTGGCGGCACAGGGCGAGACGACAATATATGACATCGAGCATATCGAGCGCGGCTACGAAAAACTGACCGAAAAACTTTCGCGGCTGGGCGCAAAAATAAAGAGGATCAATTAAATGGCGTTCAAAAAAAACAAAGACTGGCGGACTTTTTTGCGGGAAACCGATACGCTCGAAAATCTGATCGGTCTGCTCTGGTTTGCTGTGTCTTCGGCGCTCATCATCTGGCCGTCCTCGCTGAACTGGCATTGGTCCAGCGCGCTGGCGCTGACCATACTCAACGGCGCGGCGCTGACTATGATCGTCAACAAAATACTGACCATGCACGCGCGCAGTATTGTTTTTACGCGGCGGATTTTTATTTTGCTGGCGCTGATCTCCTGCGGCGTTTTGCTGGCCGCAAATTATCTCCTGCCGCTCAATCCGTTTTATGTGCCGATCACCGCGGCCGTGACGATTTATGGTCTGGTCTACGGCAACCGCTCGGTGGCGATCTATCTTACTGTGTATCTGGCTTTTGTGCTGGCTCTGCAAAATCCTGAAAATTGGTTTTATTTCTTTGTGATTTATACGTTTCAAGGCCTGTTTTTGATCCATCTGTCTAGCAGCCGCCTCGAACGCAATTCGTTGACTTATTCAGCTTTGCTTAGCGCGTTGGCCGGCATCGCTACGATGTCTTTGTTTTTTCTGCTCGGGCAAAGCGACCTGCACACTCTGTACAGTAATTCCGTGGCCATACTGGTCGCGGCTGTGGTTTCTACAGTGATTATTATCGGTTTGTTGCCGTACATCGAGGATATTTTTTATATTGTCACGCCGACGAAATTGCTGGAGTTGGCCAGCCCCAATAGTCCGCTACTCAAAAGGCTGCTCATGGAAGCGCCGGGCACCTATCACCATTCGCTGACTGTCGCCAATCTGGCCGAAGCCGCCACAGAAGCCATCAAGGGTAACGCTCTGCTGTCGCGGGTCGGCGCGTATTATCATGACATCGGCAAGATCAAGCGTCCGCTGTTTTTCGTGGAAAATCAGCATGCTTTTGACAATCCGCACAATCAGCTCAATCCGCAAATGTCGGCGATTATCATTATTTCGCATATCAAGGACGGCGTGGCTCTGGCCAAAGAATACAAACTGCCGCGGCCAATTATCGATATTGTGCAACAGCATCACGGCGATAGTATCATGACGTATTTTTTGCACACATTTAAAGAAACAAATGAAAAGGCCGACGAGAGCGAAAAAACCACGGTCAACGAAGATGATTTTCGTTATCACGGACCCAAGCCGCGCACCAAAGAAGCCGCGATTATCATGCTGGCAGACTCCTGCGAAGCCGCGGTGCGCACGCTGGAAAAACCGACGCCGTCGCGCGTCAACAATCTGATCGGCCGCATCATCAAGGACAAAATCGACAATGGCCAGCTCGACGACAGCCCGCTGACTTTCCGCGAGATCAACAAAATCCGCGTCTCTCTGCAACAGACTATCGGCAATATGTTTCACAATAGAATCGCTTACAATGACAAAAGCAAAGACTAGCCGCAATAAAATACCATGAACTATTTAAATAAATTAGTTCCGGTAAAAATCGACCGCGTTATTGTCAGCGATCTTTTGCAAAAAAGCGGTCTGGCGGGAATTTCCGTAACGCTGTGCGATAAACAAACTATCCGCAATTTAAACCGGAAATTTCGCCGGCAAAACAAAGCGACCGATGTACTGTCTTTTGATTGCGGAGATATTATTATCTGTCCGGCGGTCGCGTCCGCCAGCGCCAAAAAATACCACAACTCTCTGTCCCATGAGCTGCTTTATTTGCTTATTCACGGCATCTGTCATCTGCAGGGGCATGACCACGGCACGCCGCGTGAAACCGCCCTCATGCAAAAAGCCGAGCGGCGCTACTTGGCGTATTTACACAAAAAATATAAGATATTAATTATGGGGAGAATTTAGTGGACTCTAAAAACCGCAGTTTATTATTTAGTGTTGGCTGCGCTATTCAGGGGATTTACCAAGCGTTCAAACAAGAGGCCAATTTGCGCATTCATTTTGTGGCGGCGGTGCTGGCGGTCACGGCGGGGTTTGTTTTTAAGCTCGCTGCCAGCGAATGGATGGTTTTGCTCCTGACGATTACGCTGGTAATTTTTGCCGAACTGATCAACACCGCGCTGGAAGCCAATGTCAATCTGGCCACTAAAAAACAGCGGCCGGAAGCCAAGCTGGCCAAAGACGCCGCGGCTGGCGCGGTTTTGCTTACGGCTCTCAACGCGGTCTTGATCGGTCTGCTGATTTTCGGCCCAAAAATCCGGGAGTGTTTTCGCTGATGTTTTTGGAAATTATTTTCAGCGTTATCCTGCTTTGCGCTTCGGCTTTTTTTTCCTGCTCGGAAACTGCGCTGACCTCGCTGCCCAAACATCAGGCCGGTTATCTCAAAAAGCGCAAGGTCAAAGGCGCCAAAGCCGCATTATTTCTCAAAGAAAATCCGGGTATTATGCTGGCCACGATATTGATCGGCAACAATCTCGTCAATGTCACGCTGACCGCGCTGGGCACGCTGATCACTTTGAAAATCCTGCGTAATTTCGGCATCGAAAATGAAGTTTACATCACTATCCTCACCACAGTGTGCGTTACTTTTACCGTGCTGGTTTTCGGTGAAGTTACGCCCAAGGCTATCGGCCTGTCCAGAGCGCGGCATTTCGCGCTTCTTTTCAGCCGCAGTATTGTTTTTCTGGCGCATCTTTTCAAGCCGCTGGTTTTTAGCTTGAATAAATTTTCCAATCTCGCGATAACTTTGCTGGGCGGACAGCCGCTCGGTAAAAACAGCCTGATGACCGAAGAAGAGTTGCTCTCGATCATCGATGCCGGCCAGGAAACCGGTGTGATCGAAAAAGAAGAAAAAAATATGCTGCACGACGTGATCCGTTTCGGCGATTCTTTTGTGGGCGAAGTCATGACGCCGCTCGACAATGTGATCTCGGTCAGCGAGACGGACACGATCGAAACTCTTTTCCGCAAAATCAAAGACCGCCTGCCGTCGCGCATTCCTGTGTACAGCGGCAGCCGCCGGAATATTATTGGCGTGCTGTATCTCAAAGACTTGCTGCAAAAAATCCACTACACGCTGAATTATGAGCAGCAGCGCATCAATGAATTCAAAGACCTGATCCGGCCGCCCTATATCGTCTACATCGACCAAAAAAGCGCTTACGTCATGCGCTACATGCGTTTTCAGCATATTCACATCGCCGTCGTACAAAACCGCGACAAAAAAACCGTCGGCATTGTAACTTTTGAGGATATGCTGGAAGAGATTATCGGGGAAATACAGGATGAGTATGAGAAGGGGTAACTTAAAGCTAACATCAAAAAGCAGAACAATATCAATCCGATTCTTCGATGACCGGGAGGTCAGAGCCGTTTGGGATGATGAGAGCTCCAAGTGGTGGTTTTCCGTCCTTGATATTGTTGGTGTTTTGCGTGACGAAAACGACTACGAGAAAAATCGCAACTACTGGAAATACCTCAAAGCCAAGTTAAAATGCGGCGGTAACCAACTGGGTAGCGCCACTACCCAGTTTAGGTTTACCGCACCGGACGGCAAGAAGCGTCTGGCCAATGCGCTTGACAATGATAGCATCATTGAGCTTGCCAAGAGCTTCCCCGCAGCCAAAGCAAGCCGCTTCATTGAATGGTTCACATACAGCGACGATACAATAGACGGAAAGAGCAAAAGCAAGGCTTACGCGCTTTTCGACAGTTCATTGCTTGACACGATAGAAGTCGGCACCGTAAAGAGTTTGCAGCAGATACACGCCTATCTGTTCGGCGGCCTCTATGACTTCGCCGGGCAAATCAGGACACTCAACACCGCAAAGGGTGGTTTTCAGTTCGCGATGGCACAATTCCTGTCGGAATCGCTGCGAAAGATTGAGGGGATGCCCGAAAGCAACCTCGACGAAATAATAGACAAGTATGTTGAGATGAACATCGCCCACCCGTTCATGGAGGGTAACGGCAGGAGCACGAGGATATGGCTTGACCTGATACTTAAAAAGAATTTAAAGCTCTGCGTGGATTGGAGCAGGGTTGGTAAGAAAGAATATCTTGCCGCAATGGAAAAGAGCGTTTCGGACAGCGCACCGATAAAAGCCTTGCTGCAAGCCGCGTTGACCGATAGGATAAACGACCGCGAGGTGTTTATGAAAGGTGTTGATTATTCGTATTACTACGAACAGGATAATGACATCACAGGCTGAGGACTTTCTACGGCGCACACTCTGCGTGCTTGTAGATCTCACTTCACGTCGCTACGCTTGTGAAGTTCGACGCGCGCGCATTGAAAACCGTACCATTGGCCTGTGGCACGGTCGTGTGCCTTCCGGATAAAAAAAGACCCTGCTTTTCAGCAGAGTCTTTAGCAAGTCAGTCTGAAATAAACTAACCTTGACCCGTTACCGAGTGAATTTGTTGTCTTCCTCCGCCTTGTTACAGTTAATACAATTGTGCGTGTGTGCCAACAGTAACAAATAAAGCAATATCATTAATCAATTTGAAATGCAAACGCAAATCGCCGCCAGCGCTAATAGAATAATGCCCCAACCATTCGCCTTTCAAAGCGTGATTACGCAAGGTTCGATTTGTGCAGTCTGACATAAACATCTCTATGGTCGCGTCAACCTTATCCTGTTTTTTGGCAGGAAGCTTTTGGTATTCTTTGTCAAAGTTTTTTGAGAACTCAACCCGCATGACTATCGGCGTATTCTTTTAAGGTGCGCCAGCGCGGCTTTGGGCGAGTCAAATGTTTCCAATTCGCCGGCCGCATGCTCTTTTTCGGCCGTAAGAATCGACCGTCGTAAATTGGCGTTAGGCTGAAAACTGCTAATCAGCACATCACCGCCATTAGCAAAACGGTGCAATTCATTGCGCAAAACTAAACTTAAACTAATGCCTAATCTGTCCGCTCTACCCTGCGCCGCCGCCACCAAATCGTCTGCAACCCGAATTGTTAAAGTTCTATTATTCATGTAAATATTGTACTACAATATATGTACATTTGCAATACACCAAAGGAATTCACGCCATTGTCCTGCGGCACGATCGCGTGCTTTCCGGACAAAACGAATAGGCTGTAATTAATAACAATCCTGAAAATTCCTATCATTAGCCCAATTGTACGGATTGTTAATTATGTATCGCGCAATGCGTCGGTATTCCTGATTGTTGCGGACAATGCGATCATAAAAACGTGATTGCCAACTGAACGTATTGTTTATTTTTCTGGCCTGATTGGACACAACAGATTTGTAAGAACGAATTACCGTCGAAACAGAATTTGATTTCGGGGAAATTTCCGCCATTTGTTGACGTTGTGATCGTAATGGCAATTTGCGTAGAGACGTTGCATGCAACGTCTCTACAACAACGTCCGGTTTATCAATAACAATAATTCCATGCACGTGATTTGGCATAATCACAAATTTTTCTAATTTTACAAATGGAAAATGATCTGGTATCTGTGTCCAACAATCATAGGCGATCCGCCCGATTTCAGATAAACACATTTTGTCGCGTTTGACCCGACCAAAATAATTTCGATGGTTTTGGGTACAAATCGTTATAAAATAAACACCATTGTCAGAATAATTCCACCATTTTGCCCGCGCTGACGCTATCTTGTATTTGTTTTTGAATTTTTCCATAACCATTGAAATTATACCACAAACAAACAGGGGCGATTTCTCGCCCCTGTCCAAAAAACCGTTTTTTTATTAAACGATTAGCCCTGACCCGTCACCGAGTGGACCTGTTTTTGTGCCTTGTTCTCCGCTGCTACGAGCTGAGCCGCGGCCTGTTCCAATGTGGACAACTCTTGTAAAGCGTCGTCCAGCACCAGAGCGCCTGCGCCGGTGGAGATGTCAATTTTCACACTATCGCCACTTCTACTAGTTATCGTGCCAATATCGATTTCCTTACTAGCACCAGTAGAAGCCACCTTCTTAATTTCATTCATAAGCTGGGAACGAATATCTGTAACATTAGCAATTGCCTCATAAGCATCTTTAGCAATCTGGCTCAGCGACACCTTACCAACGTTCAGCTTTTTAGCATCATCCTCAATTGTCATAACAATCACCTCCTATTTTTATTACTTCCTAAATTTATCTACGCATTAGCGTATAACACCGCTGCGCGTGTCAAGTATATTTTTTATTAATTCAGTATTTCCACCCGCTACAGTTCCGCTTAGATTTTGCAATTTTTTAAATTTATCCAAAGTAACTTCTGACACCCATTCTTTTATTCCTGATACAGCTTCTGTAGGTTTTATGGCTGTCATTTCAACTGCTCCTTCTTCCCTCTTACACCTCTAATATCGATGATTTTTGGCCAAAACTTGCATGTCCCTCAAGTTGGATGAATCGATATTTTTTGGTAGTTAGAGCAATGGTTTAAATGGTTGTTTCTGGGCTAAACAAAAAGCCCCTCTTTTTGAGGGGCTTTAAGTTTTAGCTTATTCAAGTCGCCGAAATTATCCCTGACCTGTCACCGAATGCACTTGCTTTTGAGCTTTATTCTCTGCCGCTACCAACTGAGCCGCGGCCTGTTCCAATGTGGACAACTCTTGCAAAGCATCGTCCAGCACCAGAGCGCCCGCGCCGGTGGAAATGTCAATACTCACATTCTCGCCACCATTTCTGCCCGTTAGCACACCAATATTGATCTCCTTACTACCGTTCCCGGTAGCCACACTCTTAATTTCATTCATAAGCTTGGAACGAATATCCGTAACATTAGCAATCGCTTCATAAGCATCTTTAGCAATCTGGCTCAGCGATACCTTACCAACATTCAAATTTGAAGCAATAGTTGAAATATCCTCCTGACTAGCCATAACAATCACCTCCTCTTTTATTAATTCCTCGTTTAGGCTTGGAGCGGATCTTCGTTTTCCGTATCCCACTTCATTACTAGTATCGGCGATAAAGGTAAGAAACTTGCACGTGAGATAGGGTAAGATTCATTGATATTTTGTGGTTTTTTGGGTTGTCCTTTTTTCTTTTTTACTTTTCTTAATGCCTTCGGCGAGGTTATTTCTTTGTCCACCGGCGACAAAGAAATAACCGAAAGAAAACGCCTCTTGGGGGCTTCCCAAGCCAGCCCCCAAGCCCCTGGCAATAGTCTGCATTATCTGCGCCGCCGCTGCTTTGTCGAGCAGGTCAATACTATCGGCCAACACTAAACCACAAGGCTAATTCCGGCTGTCCTCGCCGCAGGCGCTTGGCTGACGCAACGGCTACTGCGTTTGCATTAGGCCTCCCCTTGGCAAGGGGAGGCTGGCTGGCGCGTAAGCGGCAGACTGGTGGGGTGAATTGCTGAGCAATACGACAATTGAAAAACAATGATAATATGCTTACTATCTATGAAGCAACGCATTAAAGAATGGTTGTCAGAAAACAATTTAGCAAAAGCAAGAGGGAAAACCCGTCAAGAGATATTTTTAATATTTGGGAGCAAGTTAGAACCAATAGCATACATTAAGCCAAAATATATGAAACGTTTAGACAAGAATTTAACTGACAATAAAGTATATTCTGGCAAGGGATATTTTATTGACCACGCTATAAACCATCACCCTGAATTGCCAATTTCTGAATATTATAAAATACAAGACATATTAGATGACCCTGATAGAATTAAACTCGACGAAAAAGAAAAAATAGTGTGCCGTTGGTGGACGGTCACACCACCATCAGGCCTGTGAATAAATCCACAGCCGCCGTTGACCGATTTTCCGCTTTTAACGACACTACTAACAATATTGTACAACGAACACCTGGAAAGTCAAGAAAATCACAATATTAACAGGCAGCACAAATATGTTAGAATTATAAAATGGTTAACGCGGATATCTTAAATATCAAAGACAAAATCCTGGCCAGTGTGAACTGTCAGAAAATTATTCTTTTCGGTTCTTATGCCTACGGGATTCCCCGAGCGGACAGCGATTACGATTTTTTTGTGGTGCTTGACGACAATACGGAAAATCCGATACTGGCTATGCAGGCTATTTACAGAAATCTGGCTCGAAATAGAATGACCATTCCAATAGATATATTGGCCGACTATAAAACCCGTTTCGAAGAAAAAAGTAAGTTGCCCACAATAGAGCGAAAAATAGCCAGTGAAGGTGTTGTTCTATATGACAGAAATTGACCTAGTTAAACAATGGCTTCAACACGCTTATAACGATTTGCTGGTTGCCCAACAATGCGTTGAAAAAATGCGCCCTCAGCAAACCGAGATTGCTTGTTACCTTTGTCAACAATGCGCGGAAAAGGCCTTGAAAGGATTTTTAGTATTTCACAAAATAGATCCGCCCAAGATACATAATCTAATACAACTTTGCCAATCCTGTGCCGATATTGATGAAAATTTTTCGCGTATTCTTAATTTTTGTTCTAACCTAACGTCTTTTGCTGTTATTCCTAGATACCCGAATGAATTAGCCCCTAATGAAGATATTGCTTCATCGGCCATTGCCAGCGCGCAAAAAATTTATGAATTCTGCGCTTCAAATGTTTGTAAGGGCGGTTAAAATTTCACAAAAGGTAAATTTTATGGAAGAGACAGAATTAATTGAGCTATTGAACGATTTGCTTGCTCAACCGCAAGAACAACAGTGGCTGGAATTTAAGTTAAATGGCGCAACCAAAAACGAAGAAATTGGTGAATACATCAGCGCATTGAGCAATGGCGCCACACTGGCCAACCAGCCCTATGGTTATTTGGTATGGGGCGTGGAAAATGAAAAGCATGATATTCTTGGCACAAAATTCGTTTTTTCTAAAGCTAGAAATGGTAATCAAGCCTTGGAGCTGTGGTTACGCAATCTGCTAACCCCGAAAGTTAACTTTGAAATTTTTGAGTTTCCTTGTCAGCAAAAACCAATTGTTTTGTTGCGTATTCCATCAGCCAAGGGTGAACCAACTAGATTTAAACAAGAGGCCTGGGTACGTTTTGGTAGTCATAAAACCAAGCTCAGCGGACATCCTGAGTTAATGCGGATTATTTATAACTCACAGGAAGATTGGAGCAAAAAAATTATTGAGCGGGCCTCATTAGCAGACCTAGACGAAACAGCTTTAAAACTGGCGCGCGAAAAATTTAAAGAAAGAAAACCTGAATTGCCTGTGAATAGCTGGAACGATAAAACTTTTCTGGATAAAGCAGGGCTTGCTATTGATGGCAAAATAACCCATGCCGTCTTATTGTTGTTGGGTAAACCGGAGTCAGTTCATTATTTGTCACCAGCCGTGGCAAAGATAACCTGGAAATTGGATACGGAAGAAAAAGCTTACGAACATTTTTCTCCTCCGTTTCTACTGAATACAGAACAGGTCAAAAATCGTATTCGTAACGTTAAACATCAATTTTTCCCATCTCATGAGTTGCTGGCTACTACCGTGGATAAGTATGATCCTAAAACGATTTTGGAGGCTTTACATAATTGCATCGCCCATCAAGATTATTCTTTACACGGTAAAATCGTGGTAACAGAACAAACTGACAAATTGGTTTTTGAAAACCTGGGCACATTTTTTGATGGCAAGCCGGAAGATTATTTGCTTGGCAAGAAAACGCCGGCTAAATATAGAAATGAATGGTTGGCTAAAGCCATGTCCAACTTAGGCATGATCGATACCGTTGGGTATGGCATTAATCGCATGTGTCAATCACAACGCGAACGTTATTTCCCTTTGCCGGAATATATCTTGTCGGAGCAGCAGAAAGTTATTCTTCATATTTACGGCAAGGTTATTGACGAAAAATATTCAAATTTACTTATCCAGCGAGGAGACTTGTCGTTAGAACAAGTGTTGGCGTTGGACAGAATGCAAAAAAAACAACCAATTTCAGAATTTGCTGTTACCGATTTGCGCAAAAACAAATTACTGGAAGGTCGCAAACCAAATTATTTTATTAGCGCTAAGATTGCCAAAACTATCGGACAAACAGCAGAGTACACTAAACATAAAGCGTTAAATGAACAGTATTACAGGGATTTAATCTTATCTGCGATAAAGCAGCATGGAGAAGTTAACCGCAGAGTTATAAACGAATTGCTTTCGGATAAACTATCTGATTTGCTTACAGATAAACAGCGCATAACCAAGATTGGTAATCTAATTTATAAAATGAAATGTGCAGGAAAAATTGTAAACAAGGGGAGCGATCATAAACCGAGGTGGGTTTTGCCGGCATAGGTTTCTCCTAAATCTGGCGAGCATATATTTATTTTAGGAGTAAATTATGAGAAAAATTAGGAGAATGTACATCAAAAAACCGCTTATTAAAGCCAAAAACATTCTCATAAATACGGTTAATTTATAAATAGTTTAGGAGAAAATTTATGAACGTGAAAGAATCATTGAAAAATAAAATGACCCGTGTGGCGATCAATGGTTTTGGGCGAATTGGCCGGAATTTTTTACGCATGGCCGTAAATCACCCGGACATCGAAGTGGCGGCTGTTAATGACTTGACCAACGCGGCGACGCTGGCTTATTT
>JAIRZV010000059.1 GCA_031267055.1 Candidatus Margulisiibacteriota bacterium
GTCTTCGCCGTCGAGCGCGATGATAAACAAACGATTGGCCTGGCCGAGTATGCGTAGAGGATGCGCGTTGCTGACCGGAAAAACTGCCTCGTTATATTCGGGTATATTGACGGCATTGACTGTCGGTGGAGGAGCGTACCGCAGATTTAATTCCGGCGCGGCGAATTGCGAGTCTAAACTGAGCATATCGATCGTTGCATGTCCTTGAGGCTCTTGCCGAACGTCGCGGCTAGCGTCGTTTGTTAAGCTCGAGTGATAGGCCTGACGCACCGCCGCGCGCACCGTTTCAAAAACTTTGTTGCTTTCCGCGAAACGCACTTCGCGTTTGGCGGGATGCACATTGACGTCGACCTGCTCATAGGCGATCTGGATAAACAAGACCGCGTAAGGATATTTGCCGCCGTACACCAGATCGGACACGGCCGCGTCCACGGCTTTGTTCAGCAGAGGCGAGACGATGTAGCGGTTGTTCACAAAAAAAGCCTGTCCGCTGCGCGAGCCGGTGACCACAGCCGGATCGGACACATAGCCGCTCACCGCGAAATCCTGCAGGGTCAGATTTACTTTGCGCAGACTTTTGGCCGCGCGCGAGCCGTACACCGCGCCGATCGCGTTGCGCAAAGCAAGGTCTGGATCAATAGTCTGGCCGCCCTGCGTGGCCAGCGCGGTTTCTCCGTCGCTGACAAAAGTATACGCCACGTCCGCGCGCGACAGCATGAGCTTGCCCAGATAATCGCGGATATGGCTTTTCTCAGTTTCCGCGCTTTTCAAAAACTTCAGCCGGGCCGGCACGCTGGCAAAAAGGTCTTCCACTATTACGGTCGTGCCTTCCGGCGCGGAAACTTTTTCGACGCGGTCAACGGCGCTGCCCTGTAAATGCAGACAGCAGGCATGCGGCTGTGCGCTGTCCTGCGGTTTGGAGATGATCTGCATATTAGACACCGAGGCGATGGACGGCAGCGCTTCGCCGCGAAAACCCATAGTCGTGATGCGGAATAAATCTTCCGGCGTCTTGATCTTGCTGGTGGCGTGCCGCACCACGCATTTGGCCAGATCTTCGGCGTCCAGGCCACAGCCGTTGTCGCTGACTTTGATGAGTTGTTTGCCGCCATCGGCGATCTCGATCGTGACGCGCGTGGCTCCGGCGTCAAGCGCGTTTTCCACCAGCTCCTTGACTACCGACACCGGCCGCTCGATGACTTCTCCGGCGGCGATTTGATTGATGAGGTTTTGGTCGAGCAGTTCGATGCGGGACATATCGGAATTTTAGCACAATTAACTGTCTGGCTAGAGTTCTTTGATCTGCGCCGTCAATTGCTTTAAAGTTTTTAAGATATTGGTTTTCTTTTGCGGCTCGTTGCTGATACGGCTTTCGGGCAGCAGCGAGAACGGTTTTACACCAAGCGCAGAGGCGATCTGGTAAAGAGTCTTAATTGTCATATTGCGCTGTCCGTGCTCGATCTGGGACAAATAAAAATAGCTGATATTCGCTTCAAAAGCAGTTTCTTCCAGAGATTTCTTTTGCGCCTGTCTAAGCGTGCGGATTGTGCCGCCGATACGCTGTGCCAGCAAATTGTCTTTCATAATTATAAACTCCTTAAAATTTGATTCTACTGGTTGACAACTATAGTTGTATAAGCTATAATTTATTAACCATGGTTTGAAAAAAGGGGGTATGTTTATGACAAGAATATTACATACAGAGATCAAAAGCGGCGAGCGTCTGGTGGCGACAGACATCACGGATTTAACGTTTTTCCCGAAAGGCGCGATATTGACTTTCAGCTCTGCGGCGTGGAGCGCGACCAGCCAGAATTTCCAAACCATCTGGAAAGTCTGCAACAAAGCCAATCATGATGCTGACCCGAATAACGTGCCGGATCTGACGAATAGATTTCTGCGTGGCGGATCGAGTTCTGATTTTACTACCGGTGGCGGCGCGGATAGCCGCTCCATAAGCATAGCCGCCGCTAATCTCCCCGCGCACAGCCATGGGGTAACAAAGTTGCCTGTAAGCGAGCTGTCCGCGAGCGGCCTCTCGGTAGCCAGTGGCGGCGGCGGACATTCGCATACAGTCAGCGGCAATGCGGCGGCGGGTAGTGGCGCGCATACGCATACAGGCAGCGGCACAACAAACAGTGGCAGCGGCGGACATAAACATTCCGACATTTCCGGTGCTACCAGTAATACAAGCAAAACTTTAACAGGCACTTTTGGTTTAATTGATGATGGCAGGGGAAACGAAAAAGTCTCCGGCGTATTTACCCATGCAGCTTGGAGCGGGAAGAGTTGGGATGGTGATGGCGGAAATCGGACTATTATTACCATGGACGTCACGCACACACATGACATTACAGGCTCTACTGGTGATAATAGCGGGACACATTCCCATGATGTCAATGTGACTATTCCTGAAGGCGGCTCACATTCACATACGATCAGCGGCAGTACGTCTGAGGGCGGCGGCACGCACTCACATACGCTCAGCGGCAGTATTAGCGGTGGCAGTGTCAGCGGCACGACAGACAGCTCCGGCAGCGGCACGCCGTTCAGTGTCGCCACATTGCCAGCGTATTATACGGTGATCTATATAATCAAAGTGGTGTAAGTTTTTTCTATTTCCGCAAGCGTTCATGTTAAAATATTTTCATGGACAAGATCACGGTGCGCAAAGCGACGATCAAGGACACGGCCGGCATTTTGGCGCTGGTCAATTTTTACGCCAAAAAAAATCTAATGCTGCCGCGCAGTGAGGACGCGGTCATTCAAAATCTGCGGGATTTTTTTGTCGCGGTGGAAACAGCCGGTAAAAAAGTTATTGGCTGTGCCGCGCTGCATCTGTATACCGACCGGCTCTCGGAGATCAAATCTCTGGCGGTGGCGGAGGAGCACACCGGACGCGGCCTCGGCGCCAAGCTGATCAAACGCTGTTTGGCCGAAGCCAAAGCTCTGGGCGTGCCCAAAGTTTTTGCGCTGACTTACGCGCCGGAATTTTTCACCAAAAATAAATTCAAGCCGTCGGTCAAAGAATTGCTGCCGCAAAAAATCTGGGAAGAATGTCGGCTCTGTCCGCACCGGAATAATTGCGCCGAAAAATGTTTCGTATACGCTATATAGGCGGCGATTATGGTATAATTAAGTGATATACCATAGGGGGAGTTATGTCCGAAGTCAGCGCCTATAACAAAAATGTGAACAATGCTTTGACCCAGCAGCAGGTCAATCGCTCTGGCGACATCGCGCAAACTGGCGGTATCAAAGGCTCACAGCGCGTACAAAAAGCGCTGGACAGCGCCGCGGTCGAGGATGCCAAACAACAGCAAGCCCTAAAACCTTTTCCGACGATCGCCCGGCGCATGACGCCGCGCGATATTGTCAATCAATTGTTGCAGCTGGGCATTCGTCCCAGTCAGGAAAACCGTTCGCGCGCGACCAAAATGCTGATGTACGGGCTGGAGTTGAGCGCGGAAAATTTTGACACACTGGAAACTTTGCTGGGCGGCCTGCCCAAAACCGCTTCGACCGAGCAAGCGGCGATTTTGATGATCACCAAAGGTTTGAATTCCAGGGCCGGCGCGCAAAGTCTGGCGGCTTTTTTGGAGCAAAATCCCGAGCTGGGCAAACAATTGCTGGAGCTGCTCGCGGCTTCCACACAGGCGCGCGGCGCTTTGTCCTCAGCTGGCGGTTTGCTCTCGCCGCAGTTGTCCAACCAACTGGCCGCGATGCTGGCGTCGCTGGACGGCTTTGTGAGCCTGCTGCCCAAAGATTTTAAGGACAAAATCCAAAAAGGCTCGGGCTTTTTCAATAACGCGGAAGTCCTGACCAATATGCGCGCGGTGCGGGCGCTGATCAGCGGCGTGTCCAAACAGGTGGCGGACGCCATGCCGGAAAAAACACCCACGGCCAATAGTTTGCTGTCCGCGCTGGGACAGCTCGGCAAAGCGGCCAAAGATATTTCGCAAAATCTGATCGTGCAAGCGATACTGTCCAGACCGGACGGCCGCGAAGATCAAGCGCAGAGCGAAAGATTTGCCTACTGGCAGATCCCGAACAGCATGGGCAATCCGCCGCAGACTATCGAGCTGTTGCTGGAAAAAGACAAAAAAGCGAAATACCGCAAGATCAATCCGCGGCGTACCAAATTGGTTTTGAAAACGGAATCCGAAACGCTGGGCGAGATTTCCGCCGAAGTGGAAGTGGAGGACGACAATCTGGATTTTAAATTTAACACCAACAGCGAGGAGATCCGCAAACTCATCAACGCCAATGTTGACGAGTTGCGCAAAAAAATGGAGACTTTCAATTACAAAACAAAAACTGTGCGCGTGGTCAAACGCAATCTCGATGTGAAAAAATTTTTGATCCCGACGCTGGATTTCAATAATCTGACGCGGGTGCAGACCGAGGTATAGAGATGCCGAACCGCCGGGAAATAGAAGAAAAAGAAGCGAGACATCGCCAGAAAATCAAGAAAACCACGCTGGAGCTGGAAAACAAAGCGGCCGGCGAGCGTTCGGCGATCGCTATACGCTACGATGTGGAGCATGACGCGGCGCCGGTGATTTTAGCGGCCGGCCGCGGCGAATTTGCCGAAGATATTTTGAAAATCGCCGAAGACCACAAAATCCCTTTTTATGAGGACAAAGGTTTGGCCGATCTTTTGCTCAAGCTGGAGGTCAGTACAGAAGTGCCGCCGGAGTTGTATACTTTGATCGCCGAAGTTTTGGCGTTTATTTTCCGTCTGGATCAAATGGCGTCGAAACGCGAAAGACTGTACAAACGCGTCAAGGAAATGGATGATGAATAAGCCGCCTAAAATCTTAATTGCTGTTTTCACCGTGAGCTGCCTGCTGACCGCGGCCAATAAGTCGACGACCGACGCGCTGGACACTTACGAAAAACAATACGGCGCGCTGATGAACAATGTCGTCAATGTGAACACGCCGGGTTACCGCGCGGTCAAGATCGTTACGCGTCTGGACAAAGACGGCAATTTGGTTACGGAAGAATCCGCGCTTTTTTTCAAGGTTGGCGCGATGACTTTTAGCGGTGATCCTCTGCATGTGGCGATCGACGGCCCGGGCTTTTTTTCGGTGCGCACGCCGCAAGGCGATCTGTTTACGCGCGACGGTCGTTTTACCGTGAACAGTGCAGGAGATCTGGTCTCACTGGCCGGCCGTTATCCGGTGCTGTCCGCGGGCGGCAGTACTATTCAATTGAACATGAATGAGTCTCTCGATTTGCAGATTTCCGAAACCGGTTTGATTTTTCGGGATGGCGAAATGCTTGACCGGCTGGCAGTCGGGGAAATTGATCCGTCCATTACCCTACGCACGGTGAACGGCTCTTTTTTTGAAGCGCCGGACAACGAAGGCGCGTTTATCAATTTGGAAACTCCGCGCGTCCGGCAGTATTATTTTGAAAGCTCCAATGTCGACATGTCCGAGGAGCTAGTGGCCATGCCGGACATTTCCAAGAAATACGACGCCAACGCCAAAGTTTTGCAGATCATGAAAAAGATCACCACCACCGGACGGGAGATGGGCAGCGCGCAATAATGCTGACAAAAAAAGAACTGGAGCAAAGAGAAGCGCGATTTTTGGCTGAATACGCGGCGCGGAGCGGTCAGTCGCGCGGGCGGGTTCACGCCGAGCCGCCGCCGGAATACCGCACCGAGTTTCAGCGCGACCGCGACCGCGTGATCCATTGCCGCGCTTTCCGCCGGCTCAAGCACAAGACGCAGGTTTTCGTGACCACACAGCCGGGCGACCATTATCGTACGCGGCTCACACATTCGCTGGAGGTGACGCAGATCTCTCGCGACTTGGCGCGCATGTTGGGTTTGAATGAAGACCTCGCGGAAACCATCGCGCTGGCGCATGATCTCGGCCACACGCCTTTTGGCCACACTGGCGAGCACGCGTTGAACGAATTGCTGCGGGATTTCGGCGGTTTTGAGCACAATCGTCAGAGCCGGAAAATCGTGGAAAGCATCGAGAAAAAATATCCGGCGTTTGACGGCTTGAATTTATCTTACGAAGTGCTTGACGGCCTGATCAAACACCGCAGTCCTTATGACGACAGCGGCGCGCCGCGCGAGCAAGCGCCGTCGCTGGAAGCACAGCTGGTCAATCTGGCCGACGAGACCGCCTACAATAGCCACGACATCGATGATGCGATCGCTTCCGGTTTATTGACTTTGCAGGATTTACAGCAGGTCAGCCTCTGGGCGGAGCTTAGCGCCCAAAATAAAAAAGAAAATCCGCAAATTTCTGACCGCTCTCTGGTCGATCTAAATATCCGCGCGCTGATCGGCCTGCTGATCAACGATATTGCTTTTGAGACCGAGCGGCGTCTGGCCGCGCACAGCGTGAAAACTCTGCAGGATGTTTACCAGGCTGAGACCGAATTGGTCAGCTTTAGTCCGGCTCTGGCGGGAAAAATCACCGAGTTGCGTAAATTTTTGTACGCCAAATTTTATCAACACCCGGAAGTTTTGCGGCACAATCAAGAAGCGGAAAACGTGATAAAAAAATTATTCGCGTATCTGACCAAGCAGCCGGAAAAAGCGCTCTCCGCTTCGACTTTTCACCGCAATGATCCGGTGGAAATTTCCGTCGGGGATTTTATCGCCGGCATGACCGATCAGTATGCACTGCAACTGGCGAAAACCGTATAGTTTTTTCTTTAAATATCGCAAAAAAACACTGTTTTGACAGGGACTTGACACCGCATATATGGTGTGCTATCATGAGCAAACTACGCTACATTTAGTGTTTTTTGGCATTTTTAAGCCAAATTTTGTAGTTTAGAAAAGGAGCGAGAAAAATGGCAGGAAATACAGTGAAAGAAATACGCAAAAGGAACGGTCATATCGTTAATTTTGACCACGAA
>JAIRZV010000088.1 GCA_031267055.1 Candidatus Margulisiibacteriota bacterium
AGTGGGTCCACTTGGACTTGAACCAAGGACCCACCGGTTATGAGCCGGTTGCTCTAACCAACTGAGCTATGGACCCATTTAACGGGGACAATTATACAGCAGGGTAGTGCTTCTGGCAAGATATTGTGTTATAATAAGAGAAATATACTACGAGAGAGGGGGATTTTTATGATAGGTGGAACAGAATTATTAGTAATCGCGGTGGTGATCATTTTGCTTTTTGGCGGATCACAACTGCCGAAACTGGCCAAGTCGCTGGGACGTTTTATCACGGAATTCAACGAAGCCAAAGATGACGCGGAGGAAGCTCTGCAGCTCAAAAAATCAGCCAGAAAAGCAAAAAAAGCCGGCAAGTAAATTGGATTTATGCTTCTGCTGATAATCTCAATTTTATTGGGGCTTTTTTGTCTCGGTTTTTGGTGCTCTATCCATATACTGCAATGGTTCGTGGATTTTTTGTCCACAAATTACGCCGTGACTGTGGCCACGCTGTCACCAGTGGAAGCCGTGATGAACATCATGCAACTGACTTTGCTGCTGATGCTGATCGTTTGTCTGCCGCTGGTTTTGCTTTTCATTATAAGTTATGTGCGGCCGGCTTTGTACGATCATGAACAGCGTCTGCTGATTTATGTGCCGCTTAGTTTTGTGCTGGGGGTTGCTGGCAGTATTTTTGGCTGGTTTCTGGCGATCAAAATTTTTATCCCGTACTTCGACGGTTTTTCGCATTTGCTGCAATTGCATAGCATGTGGAGCCTGAATTATCTGACCGGCTTTGTGATCACCAATTTACTGATTTTCTTTTTGATTTTTCAAGTGCCTTTGCTGGTGGTCGTTTTGTACAATCTGAAAATCTTAAAATTGCAGGACATCGGCAAACTGCGCCGCGTGGTGATCCTGGCGTCGGTGATCATTGGCGCGGTCGTCACTCCGCCCGATGTGATCAGCCAGCTGGTCGTCGCTTTGCCATTTTATTTATTGTTTGAATTGTCTATTCAGTATTGCCGGTACAGAGAATGGCGGACGGCGGCGAAAACTATTCAGTGGGACCCGCCCCAAGAGGCGGAGCGTAAAGCCAGGCCGAAAAAAATCAGACGCCGAGCTAAACCGCGAAAGACCAAACGCAGTGTCCGGTCCAGAAAGGCCGCGCGCCGGAAGAAATGAAAATTCCGCGCAAGTATTTAACGCTGACTGTTCTGGCCGTTTTGCTTTACGGGCTTTTTTTGCGTTTATTTCTGGTCAGTGTGCCGCTTTTGTGTGTGGCTGATCAGAGCAGTGAGTTTTACGATTTGCGCGCCGCTGAATTGCAAAAAATCGCGGACGGCGAAATTTCCCTGATCATTTTGAAAGACTGGCGCGGACGCATCCGGCGCAGCGGCGTGGCGGCCGGTGATGTCATTGTGGCGGACGATTTACCGGAACTGCGGCGTTTCTTGCGCGACAAACCGGACGCGCTGGCGCTCGTGCCCTGGCATTACGCCGATATTTCCTGGCGCACTTTGCGTCTGGACGGCCTGTATTTTTGGGAAAATCCGCGCGAGTATCCCTGGCGTCTGTCGGTCTGGCGCTGGGACAAGCAGCCGCGCTTTGACGCGCGCCGGATCAAGAATATCACGATCGGCGGGACTGTGGTGCTGTCGCGCGGCATAGGCAATGTGATCGATATGACCGGTGATGTCAACTATCCGTGGCAGGGGATAACGCCGGTTTTTCGCGCGGCCGACTTGTCTATTGTCAATCTCAAGTCGCCGCTGGTTTACAATTACAGCAAGCCCAAAGACCGCCTAAAACTTTACGGGCAGGCGCGTTATGCCGAGAGTTTACGGCAGGCGGGGATTGATTTTGTTTCTGTGGCCGGCAACCATATCGGTGACGCTGGCGCTATCGGCATACGTGACACGCTGGATGCGCTGGACAAACTGCAAATTCAATATACCGGCGTGGCGCAAGAATTAGCTGACGCTTACGAGCCGTGTTTTGTGCAGCTTGGCGAACTGCGCGTGGCTTTTTTGGCGGTGAATTCCGTCGGCCCGAATTATTACCGCGACACGGATTTGCGCGGCACGGAAATCGTCTATCACGTCGCGTCTTTTTTGCGCGAACGTCTGGCGCAGGCCATCACTAAAGCGCGCGCCGCGGACCTCGTCATCGTCATGTGCAACTGGGGCGACGAGTACACCGCTCAACCAAATAAATTTCAGCAGACCTGGGGCGAATGGCTGGCCGCGCAAAATGTGCAAATCGTGGCTGGCGATCAGGCGCATTGGGTGCAAAGGGCGGATTTTCGCGGCGGCACGGCGATCTCGTATGGCCTCGGTAATTTGATTTTCGATCAAACCTGGTCGGGCGACACCCGTGAAGGTGTCATCACACGTTATTTTGTTTACGACAAAAAATTGGCCGCCGTGGATATTTTGCCTGTTTTTTTGAACGATCAATGGTATACTGAAATCAACACGGACCGCGCCAAAATTATCAAAATGCTGGGCAGGATGTTTAATTAAATGAAAGAAATTGTTTTGACGGTCAACGGCCCGGGGGAATTGAACGGTCTGATTTTCCCGCTGGTCAAGGCTTTGCGCCGTCAGTATCCCCAAGCGCTTTACACTCTGTATGTCGTGCCTTGCCAGTTTAGCGCCGGCACGGAAGCCGCGGCCGCTCAAGCCAGCGGACTTTTTGACCGTGTTTTCTCTGTGCGCGAGTATCGCAAATATATTTTTCGCCGGACTTGGCCGGACAATTATCAGCCGGCGGCCGCGGGAATTGTTTTTTACGGCGGCGGTGACAGTTGGCATGCTTATCGTCTGGCCAAAAAATATAAATTTGCGCTGTACGGCTACGACGAAGGTAAGGTCACGCACAAACGCTGGTTCAAAAAATTATTTTCGCGCGACGCGGATGGCAATCTCATGGTCGACGCCGCGCTGGAGAAAAAACTGGCTTATCAAAACACAACGCTGGCTTCTGGCCTGATGACCGTCGGTTTGTATCCGGGCAGCCGCTTAAAACATCTGCGCGCGCTGGTGCCTTTTTTCAGCGAAGCGGCCGCGTTGCTGTCCGAAAAATATCCGGCGCTTAATTTTCGCTGGGGCATCAAGCCGGAGCTGCGCCGTCCGGCCGAACGGGATTTTCCGCAGCGTTTTCCGGCGCCTTACGAAAAAGAAAATGAAAAATACGATCTGATCATCTCCATCACCGGCACAAACACCGCGCTCAACGCCGCGCTGGGCATACCGCTTTTGATACTCCTGCCTTTTAACTATCCGGAGCTGGTGCCGTTCAGTGGCCTGACGGGTTTATTGTCGGAATTGCCTGTATTTGGCCGCCCCTTAAAAAAACTTTTGATCAAATTAGCCGCGCGCCGTTTGCCTTTTATTTCTATACCAAACATTAAGGCTGGCCGGAAAATCGCGCCGGAATTAATCGGTGTTTTGACCCCACAACAAGTTGCGGCGGCAGCGGAAAAAATTTTGCTGGACAGCGAGGCGCGCCGGAAAATGCACGAAGAACTGCCGCGGGCGATCGGCCGTCCCGGCGCGCAAAAAATCGCCGCTTATTTTCAGGAGATACTACGATGAAAATCGCGGTGACTGGCGTCAAAGGTATGCTGGCCAGCGTTCTGGCGCGGCGTCTGACCGCGCTCGGACACACTGTGCTGCCGCTCGATTTGCCGGAGCAGGATTTGCTGCAATTTGAGGCGGTGCAAAATTATTTGCGCGCGGCCGCGCCGGATTTTATCTATAACTGTGCCGCGTTGACGAATGTCGACCTTTGCGAGAGCGAGCCGGCCAAGGCGCGCGCGGTCAATGCTCTGGCCGCCGG
>JAIRZV010000129.1 GCA_031267055.1 Candidatus Margulisiibacteriota bacterium
GGCTTGATCTGAAAACCGAGCTGGAAAACATTGACCTGCGGAGCGACGCGCGAGATCAGGCCGAAAGCAAAGTCCAGCAAAAAAATCACCAGCATGACCGGCGCGGCCAGCTGCACCGCGATCGAGAAAACCGTGCCGACCATGCCGGCGATTTCATTGGCGGCATTGGAAAAATTCCAGACGCCCAGCAGCGGCAGCGCGTCGTAGCTTTTGTACAGCGCGGTCAAGATAAAATGCAGACCGTCGATCATCAAAAAAATCATGATCACCACCCAGCGCAGTAAACGCGCCGTTACCACGGTTTGCCGGCCGGTCGTCGGGTCGAGCATACTGGCCACCGAGAGTCCCATTTGCGCGCCCATCAAATCACCGGCCGCTTCAATGCCGGTAAAAACAATACGCGCCACCGAGCCAAGGATGTAGCCGATCAAAAATTCCAGACCGACCGCCAGCATAAAAAGCAGCATGTCATTAGGCAAGCGGGTTTCAGGAAAAGGCACGACAAACCAGAGCAGGAAAGCCAGCGTCACCATGAAAACCGCTTTGAAACTGCGCGAGACAATATTGTCGCTCAAGATTGGCACGGTCACAAAAATACCGGCTATGCGGGCGATGATCAAAAGGAAAATTTCTAGCTGCAGGACATTGAGCGCCATAAATTACCGCAAAGTCGGGATCATTACCCAGAGTTTTTCGCAAAAAGCCACCAGCTGCGAAGCCATGGACGCAATGGTGATCATCAGCATCAGCATCACGATAATCATTTTGGGCACGAAAGTCAGGGACTGCTCCTGGATTTGCGTCAGTGCCTGAAAGATCGCGATAATCAAGCCGATCACCAGACCGAGGCCGATAGACGGCAAAGACAAAGTCAAAATGAGAATAATACCGTCATTCATTAAACTGCTGAGCGTGTCTATGTTCATTTATTTTGCGCTCCGTTTATGGCTTCAAGTAAAAGACTGCACCAGACCGCGGGTGATCAAAAACCAGCCGTCGGCCAGCACAAAAAGCAATATCTTAAACGGTAGCGAAATCATCACCGGCGAAAGCATAAACATACCGAGCGAAAGCAAAACATTGGACACGACCATATCCACCACGATAAAAGGCGCGAAAATCACAAAAGCGATCTTGAACGCGGTGGTCAATTCGGAAAGAATAAAAGCCGGAATCAAAACATAAACCGGCACGTCTTTGATATCCGTGACCGGCGGGATTTTGGAAAATTCGATAAAAAGCACCAGGTCTTTTTCCCGTGTCTGGCGCAGCATAAAATTTTTGAGCGGCAAGAGGCCGTTTTCAAAAGCTTTTTGCTGGGAGATCACGCCGTTATTGTAAGGCTGAATGGCAGTGCTGTTAATATCCTGCCAGACCGGCGTCATGACGTACATAGTCAAAAAAAGCGCCACGGATACAATGACGGCCGAGGGCGGCGTCTGCTGTGTGCCGATAGCCGAGCGCACAAAACCCAGCACAATCACAATACGCAAAAAAGAAGTCGTGGTCATCAAGAAAAACGGCAGCAAGGAGATCAACGCCAGCGAAAGTAACAGTGTGATATTCTGGCTGAACTGCACCGTGCCGGTCACTTGATTGAGATCAAAAGTCAGCGGCGAAACCGCCGGTGCGGCAGACAATACGGACAACAACACAACCCCGAACCAAAATATTTTATTTTTGAGCATGATTTTTCCCCGCGCCTGTAATTTTTGTTGATTTTAACACATTCTTCTTTTTGGCAAAGTCCGTCAAATAAGCGGCAAAATCTTTTTTGGGCAACGTCGTGTATTTCAATTTGCCGGCCGGCAGATCATAACAAGCTGTTTGTTTATTACTGACGATCAGCAATTTGTGCGCGCTTTTGATCTCCAGCACATAGGCGGCGGTGCCCGGCTCAATAACCAGCCGTTCTTTCAAAACCAGATTAGCCTCCGGAGAGATACGGCCGCCGTTGACGCGCGGCAGTAAATATTTGTACCAATAATAAGTAAAAATCAGCAACAGAATAATAAGAGCCAGGGATTTGAGCAAAGAACGCAGATAAACACCGGAAGAACTAGTATACAGCGGCGCGGCCGCTTCTTCGGCAGCGGTTGCCGTCGCCAGCAGGAAAATTAAAACTCGCAGCATTTAACGGCTAATGACTTTGGTTACTTTCACTCCGTAGTTTTCACCAACAGCCACGATTTCCCCCTGCGCGATGAGTTGCGAATTGACCATGATCTCCACCGTCTCGCCGGCTTTTTTGGCCAGCTCGATCACGTCGCCTTTGGACAATTGCAGTAGTTTTTGCAAATCAACGCGCGTCTTGCCGAGCATCACGGTCACGTCCACCGGAATGTTGCCGAAAAGCTCCTGGCTGAATTTCGCGCCACCGCCGGACGGATGCAACTCGTCCAACGCCACAGTGTTGTATTCTTTGTTATTGGAGTTAGCAAGCGGCTGCTGTTCTCCGATGCTTTCACCAAACGCCACTATTTCAGCCATAGATTTCCCCTTCGTTTTATATTTACATTATCGCTTTTTTTATTTTAAATCGTCAATATCCCAGGTAAAATCGTCATCGGAGCTGGCGTTTTCTTCCGGCAAATTTAATTCTTCGAGCAACGGATCTTTCATTTCCATTTTGCTCTCGTCAACTTTGCCCTCTTCTGTATAGGCTACGCTCTGCTCGTCAACCAGCGGCGGCGCATACGGCGCGGCTGGTTCCTGTATTTCCGGCTCGGCAATCTGCGCGGCGGGCGGCTCCGGAGCAGCGGCAGATTCAGGCGCAGCGGGCGGCTCAGGTGCGGGAGGTGTCTCCGGCGGCACAGACGCAATGGGCTTAATTTCTTCCGGCGCGGCGGCGGATGGCGCAACCACCGGTTGTTCGGTCACGCGCGGCGCGGCAGACACTTTGGGCGCGGCCAGATTGTAAAATTTGGGCTTGTGGTCAATAACTTTTACAGCATAACGACTGCCGCGTTTACCCAGCTTCACGAAAAATTCTCCCTGCTCGGCCACAGACATGACCAAGGAATCGGTGACTTTCTCATTGAGCTGCAAAATATCACCCGGCGCCATAGTCAAAATATCGCCGACCGAAACACGCGTCGCGCCGATCTTAATATTGACGGGAACCTGCGTGCCGGAAACCGCGCCGGAGGCCAGCTGCACAGTCATTTTTTTCGGCCTGGCGTTTTTCTTGGCGGCGTAGGCGGCCTGCATTTTTTCCAAATCTTTGACTGTGTAGACAAACCAAAGCGCCGCGGGTTTATTGTCCGCCAAATAAAAAGTCTGCGAGAAAACCGCCATCTCTTCGTCTTTTTTTAATTTGGTTTCGGGTTTGAGTTTCGGTGAAAAAATCTCGCCGGCCGTTTCACCGGAAAAAGCGTCCAGTAAATAAGTTTTGTACGATTTGAGTATTTCCTGCTTCAATAAAACCAGCGCCGGCTTTTCCAGATCGGACAGCGCGTCATTTAATTTTTTAACCGCCAAACCCTGCCCGCCGTAAAAACGGTCGAGCAACGCGTAAGTGAGCGTATTGTCCAACAGCACAGTAAAACTGCCCTGCGCCGTCGTGACTTCAAACGAAGTCACCGCTGGCGGCACAGTATTTAAAAAATCGGTGTATTTCAGGCACAGCGCCGCTGACTCTTGAATGCCGCAGGAAATTTTGAGATTTTGGCTCAAAACTCCGCCGAAAAAATCCGCCCATTTGTGGTGAATTTCCAAAAATTCATCGACCTGCTCGACAGTCAACTCGCCCAGCTCTAAATTATTGGTGTAATGCTCGCGGGGTCTGTACTCATACCAATTGCCGATAACTTGTTTTAGACGAATATCTTTAAGCTGCACTGTGGCCATTAAATTACCCTAGTAATTTATTGATGACTTGCGAGATCTGATCGCTGGCAATCTTGATCGCGCTCAACACCGCCGACATCGCGCGCTGTACTTCGATGGCGTCGATAGTCTCGCCGGTATAAAACACATTGGATTTTTCCAGCGACTGCGGCTCGACCGTACCAAAAGCACCAGTGCCCGGAGTACCGGTGCTCCTAGTGCCGGACACCACGGATTCTTTGAGCAGCGAACCATCATACTGAGTCAGGCCTTCAACATTGGTAAAATCCGCCAGCGCAAGCTGACCGATCTGCGCGGCTTCTTC
>JAIRZV010000137.1 GCA_031267055.1 Candidatus Margulisiibacteriota bacterium
CATCTCCACCGAAGGAAATCTCCTGCCGCTTTCGATTATGCCAATATAGTTGCCGGAAACATCGCAGAGTTCAGCCAATTTCAATTGAGAAAGTCCAGACATGGCGCGAAGCATTTTCATATTGCGAATAAAGGTTTTTTTCAAATTCATTGTTAGCTTATATTTTAATAGAAAAGCCTTGACAATGTACTATAAGTATGTATAATTATTATAAAATATAACTAATAGTTATGAGGGAGGACATTATGGTGATTAAAACTGGGGAGCCACTGCTGGCCAGTGACATTAACGATCTGACTTTTTTTCCGAAAGGCGCGATCTTGACTTTCAGCAACGTGGCGTGGAGCGCGACCAGTGCGAAATTTAAAACTATCTGGAAAATTTGTGACACTGCCAATCATCAAGCCGATCCGAATAATGTGCCGGATCTGACGAAGAGATTTCTGCGCGGCGGATCAAGTTCTGATTTTACCACCGGTGGTGGCGCGGATAGCCGAGACGTGATTTTACAAACAACTAATTTACCGTCGCACAACCACGGGGTAACAAGTTTGCCTGTAGAGGGGCTCACGAGCGGCCTCTCGATAGCCAGCGATGGAGGAAAACATTCACATTCAGGCGGCGGCACAACAACCGCTGGTGAAGGCGGACATACACATGGCTTTTCCGGTAACACGACTGCAGGAGAAGGAGCACACGGTCATCTCGCTACTGATGTTTATGATCCCGGACATACACATAATTTAAATGTAGATTATGATTCTGCCGGAGCTGAATACTATCCGGGCGCTGGCGGCGGACATCGAGATACCTCAAGCGTTGCTGTAGTCAGTAGTACAACAGGAATTTCAATTAGTGGTGGTGGTGGACATACACATAGCCTCTCCGGCAACACGACTGCAGGAGAAGGAATACATTCCCACAATTTCGGTGTATCTATCGATGACAGCGGCTCGCATACACATACGCTCAACGGTAGCATCACCGGCGGAAGTGTCAGCGGCTCAGTAGATAACACCGGCGACAACCAAGCGTTCAGTGTCGATACAGTGCCTAGCTACTACACGGTGATCTATATAATAAAAGTGGTTTAACTATTTAATACCACTGCGGTAATTCTGCTTTTTGTCAGCCGCTCTGAAATTTTTTCGGCATATGCTATATTACCAAGCATGGCCAAAACCAAAGTCAAATATGTTTGTCAGACCTGCGGTTTTGAGTCACTGGGTTGGCTCGGCAAATGTACCAACTGCGGCGGCTTTAATACTTTTGCGGAAGAGACCGCGTCTGTCACCAAAACTTTTGTCAAAGAAACCAAGTCCGGCAAAATAATCGCGCTCGACGCTGTGAGCGCCGGCCGCGAAACACGTTTGGCGACCGGCATCACGGAATTTGACCGCACGCTGGGCGGCGGATTTTGCGGCGGGTCGATCACTCTGCTCGGTGGCGAACCTGGCATCGGCAAGTCAACGATCAGCCTGCAAATTGCCGGCGCGCTGGCCGCCAAAGGTTTGAAAACTCTCTATATTTCCGGCGAAGAATCGCCGCAGCAAATCAAATTGCGCGCGGAAAGACTGCACACCACTGGCCAAAATATCGCGTTATTGTGCGCGACCAATATTTTGGAAATCGAAAAAGCGATCCAGGAATATAATCCGGCGCTAACGATTATTGATTCGATTCAGACAATCTATCATCCAGATATTCCCGCCGCGCCCGGCTCGGTGGGGCAAGTACGCGAGTCCGCAGCCTGGCTGATCCGTTTTTTGAAAGACAATAACTTTGCGGCGATTTTCATCGGGCACGTGACCAAAGAAGGCGCGCTGGCCGGCCCCAAAGTGCTGGAGCACATGGTCGACACCGTGCTTTATTTCGAGGGCGAGCGCTCGCAAAATTTCCGTCTCGTGCGCAGCATTAAAAATCGTTTTGGCTCGACCAATGAGATCGGCATTTTTGACATGCGCGCCGAAGGTCTCGTCGAGGTACCCAACGCCTCGGAGCTTTTTATTCAGAGCAATCTGGACATACCGGGTACGATGGTCACGGCCTGTCTGGAAGGCAGCCGGTCTTTTTTGGTGGAGATACAGGCGTTGGCCGCACGCTCGGCGCTGTCCATGCCACGCCGCACAATCACCGGACTGGATTATAATCGCGCCGCGATTATTCTGGCCGTGCTGGAAAAAAAGTGCGGTCTGGAATTGAGCACACAGGATATTTTCTTGAATGTGGTCGGCGGCGTGAAAGTCAACGACACCGGCGCTGATCTGGCCATTGCGCTGGCTGTCGCGTCGAGTTTTCGTGAGACGATTTTTGGCCGGAAAATCTGCGCTTTTGGCGAGATCGGCCTCGGCGGTGAATTGCGCTCCGTCAGCAATATCGAGAAACGTCTCCACGAAGCGGAAAAACTTGGGTTTATCACAGCGGTTATTCCGCAAAGCAATCTCAAAAATCTGCAAAGAAAATATTCTCTAGAACTAATCGCGCCGCGGACACTGGCCGAAGCGCTAGCCAAAATTGGCTAGGACGGAAATTTTTAGTACAATCTATCCCATGCGTAAACTATTTTTGGTTTTATTGGCCGCGCTAATACTCTGCGGCGGCTGTCTGAACAGCAGCGACACCATGCCGCTGACCGAGCTGACCAATGAGTTGACCAGTCGGCGCATATTGGTGCTGACCAAAAAATCCGCCTACACTGTCAGTTTTCTCCAGCAATTGCACACGCGTGCCGGCGCATATTATTCGTTTGTCATCGACGATCTCAACAATCTGGTGGAGTACAATTTCGCGGAATACAACGGCGTGCTGCTCATCGAAACTTTGGTTCACGGCGGAGCGCCTGAACTCGACGAGCTGCTGGAAATTTACAGCGGCGCCAACAATATCGTCCTGCACGGTCTCGACGGCGAATATACTTCCCCGCACAAAATTTCTGTCGTGACTGCCAATTCGCAGAATATGGACGCCCCAACCCTGGAAGACACCGCCGAGCAAATTTATTTTCTTCTGCGGAGCAAATAAATGCGTCTGATCTCCTGGAATGTTAATGGTATTCGCGCCGCGCAAAAAAAAGGTTTCTTGGCCTGGCTGCAAAAAGAGCAGCCGGATATTCTTGGCCTGCAGGAAACCAAAGCTGAGCCGGCGCAGCTGAGCGAAGAATTATTGAACGTGCCCGGTTACACAGCCTACTGGTCGTCCGCCGAAAAAAAAGGCTACAGCGGCACGGCGCTTTACACTAAAATCCAGCCGCGGCAGGTGCGGCATGGTTTTGATCTGCCGCGTTTTGACCGCGAAGGCCGCGCAGTCATCGCTGAATATCCAGAATTCACTTTGCTGAATATTTATTTTCCTAACGGCAAAAAAGATCAGGAACGTCTGAATTACAAAATGGATTTTTACGCGGCGACTCTGACGTACTGCCAAAAACTGCAAAAGGCCGGACAAGAAATAATTATTTGTGGCGACGTAAACACCGCACACAAGGAAATTGACCTAGCGCACCCCCAAGAAAATTCCGACACTTCCGGTTTTCTGCCGATCGAACGCGTTTGGATCGACCAGCTGCTGGCCAACGGTTTTGTGGACACGCTGCGGAAATTTCACCACGAGCCGGAGCTGTACACCTGGTGGGATTACAAAACCCATTCGCGCGAAAGGAACACCGGCTGGAGAATCGATTATTTTTTCACCACGGCTAAACTCGCCAGCAGATTAAAAGACGCGTTTATCCTGGCCGATGTGCAAGGCTCGGATCATTGTCCGGTGGGCATCGTGTTATGACCGGACGGAGATTTTTATGCGCCTAACCGAAATCTATCAGCAGTCCTCGCCGGTAATTTCTCTGGAGATTTCTCCGCCCAAGACTGACGACGGCCTCGTGTCTTTGCTGGCGGAGTTAAAAAAATTAAAACAGCTTAACCCCAGCTTGATCTCACTCACTTACGGCGCGGGCGGCACGACACAGGGACGCAGCTTGTTGTTGCTAGAAAAAATCCGCCGCGAATTAAATCTCGAATTGATGACACATCTGACCTGCATCGGCTCGAGCGAAAAATCCATTCTGGCTTTTTTGCAAAATGTCTCCGGCTGGGGCATTGCAAATATTTTGGCTCTGCGCGGTGATTGGCCACAAAACAATCCCGACTATCAGCCAGAAAGCGACACATTTAAACACGCGGCAGACTTGATCCGTTTTGTCAAAAAAAATACCGCGCTGTCTGTCGCCGCGGCCGGTTTTCCTGAAAAGCATCCTGAAGCCGAAAATTTGCAGACCGACCTCAAATATTTAAAAGAAAAAATTGTGGCCGGAGCGGAAGTTGTTTTCACGCAATTATTTTTTGACAATCAATATTATTATGATTATGTAAAACTGGCGCGCGCGGCCGGCATTGACGCGCCGATCATTCCGGGTATTTGGACTA
>JAIRZV010000004.1 GCA_031267055.1 Candidatus Margulisiibacteriota bacterium
CCTTTTCGCAAAGAATTTTACAGCAAAGTCCTGCCGATCTGGCTCAAAATCCTGGTCGCTTTTTTGCCGGCGGCGGTTTTAGGTTTCTTATATAGAGCGGAAATAAAAACTCTTTTCGAACCGCGCATTGTGGCCGCGGCTTTGATCTTTTACGGCGTGCTGATGATAGTGCTGGAATTCGCGTTGCGCAAACGGCCGGCCAAAACCGGCGTGATGTCCGACATCGGCTGGTTGACCGCTCTGGCGCTCGGTTTTTTTCAATGTCTGGCCATGGTGCCGGGCACGTCGCGCTCGGCGGTAACGATCATTGGCGGCTTGTTGCTGGGTTTGAGCCGGACCGCCGCGGTGGAGTTTTCGTTTTTTCTGGCCGTGCCGACTATGCTGGGCGCGGCGGCGTTGACCCTGTATGACACCGCTTTGTCTTTCACCACAGCGGAATGGATCATGCTGATCGCGGCGTTTTATTTTGCCTTTTGGACAGCCCTGCTGGTCATTCAATTTTTCCTGCGTTATTTGCGCAAATACAATTTTGTGCCGTTCGGAATTTACCGCATTATTCTCGGCCTTATCGTGCTTTGGGTTTTGCGTTAAAGAACAGGCGTTTGATCCGCCGGATTGGGAAATTTCGGCTCAATGATTTTCAACTCCGCTCTTTCAGTAATTTTCCGGTGAAATTCCCGCGCCGCGTAACCCAGCGCCAAAAGATCGCGCCGGATATACCTGATGATCCGCCCTCTTCTGGCCGGCAAATTGTCCCGCACTACATGGCGCGGCCTCATAGGCAGTCCGGCACTATATTGCGCTTGCTCCCGCCGGTATATTCTATAATATTCTCTGTAATTTTCTTCGCTGTCGAGCGTGCCGTTTTGGATCAAGCCAAGCCAGAATTGTATTCTGTGTGTCCGTTCCGCCGCCGTCAGCACACTCGCTCCGGCCAGACGGTTGGTATTGATCCGCTCGCCGGTATATATCAGTAGTTTTTCCAGCTCCGCGGAACTGGATTTCAACACCTCTACCCAGGCTTTGAGCAAAGCCTCCAGATATTTTTGGCTCAATTCATCAAGTATTCGCAAATATTCAACGCAGGCCGGCCAGTTTTGCGGGTCGTTTTCCGCCAGTCCCTGTGCCGCCACATTTTTCACTTCAGCGCAGGCGGCATCATAGGCGGACAGGAGAGCCGTCCGTTCCTGTTCCGCTATAATTTTCGCCTCCGTCAGACGCAGGACAAAATCCGCCGACTCTGCCAGAGCATACCATTGGGGATTTTCATTGATCTTTTGCGGATCAGGATATTTGCGATTGTGCCGGTTGCGCTCTTTGTCAAAATTCGTCAGTGAATTTACCGCAATATCCAGATAGCGCGCATAAACATACAACCCTCTTTCAATATCCTTCGCGGTGACATTATTATTTACTATATATTCTCTGTCGTGCCGTTTCTCATTGCTCGCGCCGAATTTTTCTTGATCGTAAATATTGGTGTAGTCTTTCAGGTCTGCCTTACGATTCAGTATCTGACGCAGAAAAGCAAGTCCCCGCTTGCCGGGGCTGGTGTTTTCAATTATCTTTCGCGGCGGCGTCAGACCGGAGGGATTGTCCGCGTCTCCGGTATGGTCATCGCCTCTGGATTTATTGGCTTGGGGGTAAACGGAGCCGGTATGGGTATTTTGTCCCGCCTTATTACTTTCTAGAGTATTCCAGAGATTTAGCATATCTAAATATGTATCCTTATG
The DNA here is from genome assembly GCA_031267055.1 of Candidatus Margulisiibacteriota bacterium. Lineage (GTDB taxonomy): Bacteria > Margulisbacteria > Termititenacia > Termititenacales > Termititenacaceae > Termititenax. The sequence continues at coordinate 1,734 of JAIRZV010000004.1, forward strand.
CTTTTCTAGATAGTCTTTATTTTTCTCTTTATCTTCGTTTTTAATTTTGTAGTGGTTCAAAAAATTGCTACACTTCCGATACAATTCTTTGTGCGTTATCGTTTCTTCTTCCCCGTTAGCTACAGTATATGTAAATTGTTCGTTGCTGGAGTATAATAGTTTATTCTTGTTTCCCGCATTCACATACTCGCGCATGGCATACAGTATCTTTTCGGGTGGCCACTCCTCTCCCTTGTTGCCTTCCAGACTATTCCAGAGATTTAGTATATCTATATATGTGTCTTTGTATTGTTTCTGATAATCCTCGCTGCATTTTTTGTAGTCTACAAAAATGTGATCACATCTAACACGCAATTCTTTGTGCGTTATCTTTTCTTCTTTTCCGTCAGCTGCAGGATATGTAAATTCTTCGTTGCTGGATTCTAATGGTTTATTCTTGTTTCCCTCATTCACATACTCACGCAGTACATAAAGCGTCTTTGTGGGTGGCCACATCTCTTCCATGTTGCCCTCTAGACTATTCCAGAGATTTAGCATATCTATATATGTATCCTTATACTTTTCTAGATAGTCTTTATTTTTCTCTTCATCTTCGTTTTTAGTTTCGTAACTTCTCAAAAAATTAATACATTTCCGATATAATTCTTCGTGCGTTAGCGTTTCTTCTTTTCCATCAGCAGCGATATATGTAAATTCTTTGCTGCTTGATCTTATCGATAATGGTTGATATATGTTTCCCTCATTCACATACTCACGCAGTACATAAAGTGTCTTCTTGGGTGGCCACATCTCTCCCGTGTTGCCCTCCAAACTATTCCAGAGATTTAGCATATCTATATATGTATCCTTATGTTTTTCCAGATAGTCTTTATTATTCTCTTCATCTTCGTTTTTAGTTTTGTAAATTCTCAAAAAATTAATACATTTCCGATATAATTCTTTGTGCGTTAGCATTTCTTCTTTTCCGTCAGCGGCAGTATATGTAAATTCTTTATCGCTACTTTTTAAGGGTATATTCTTATTGCCAGCTTGTATATATTCACGCAATACATATAGTGTCATTTCAGGCGGCCACTTCTCTCCATTGTTGTCTTCCAGACTATTCCAGAGATTTAGCATATTTATATATTCAGCTTTACACTGTTCCTGATAATCCTTACTGTATTTTTCGTAGTTATTCAAAAAATTCTGATACTTTTTATACAATTCTTTGTGCGTTGTCGTTTCTTCTTTTCCGTCAGCGGTGGTATATGTAAATTCTTTGTCGCTGCTTTGTAATGGTTTATCCTTATTGCCGACATTCACATATTCACGCATGGCATACAGTATCTTTTCGGGTGACCACTCATTATTTTCAAGAACATTCCAAAGATTTAGCATATCTATATATACGTCTTTATGTTGTTCCTGAAAATACTCACTGTATTTTTTGTAGTGACTCAAAAAATTTATACACTTACGACGAAATCCTTTGTGCGTTATTGTTTCTTTTTTTCCGCCAGCGTCTGTATATGTAAATTCTTTGCCGCTAGATTTTAATGGTCTCCTCTTATTGCCGGCATTCACATATTCACGCAGAGCATATAGTGTCTTTTTGGGCGGCCATTGTTTTCGCTTTAGCGGCGCGTCCGGCTGATATTGCGCGCCGACAGCCACGCTTTCTTTTGCGGCGATAAGATTTCTATACATAGTTTCTTATTCCTTACTTGGTGTATCTATGTTAAGTTATCGCAAGTTTTGTCGGAAAGTTGCAAATTTTTTATTTGCGCAAATATAATTTGATTTTGCGTTAATCAGCGCTAAAGCAGGTCGACCAAAAAAGAAATAGTCGCGTTCGGCAAAAAAGTCGTTTGGCTATGCGTGATCTTTCCATCTGTCGTACCGTAGTCCCATTTATTCTCCGCATTATAAAGAGAGACAGCGGCCACATCGGCCTTGATGGAAAATCTATCATTCAGTTGCCATTTTGCGCTGCCGCCAAAACTCCAAGTCGTGCCGGAAGTCTTATCTTCAGTATCCGAATCTTTATTTTTCGTCTCGCTGGTAGCGCCAGCCAAACGGCCGAAAGCGCCCAAAGACCAATCGCCCTTGGTCAAGAAATAATAGGTGCCCTGCAAAGCAAACGCGCTTTTGGTTTCCGTTACTCGGGCGCCGTCTTTCACATCCTCAACTTGTTTGTCATTGATAAATTCCGCCTGCACATCGACCGGCAATTTAAATTTATTACTCAAAGACCAGATCAAGCCGACACGCGGAGACGGGTTTGTTATATCCAAAGGCACGTAAGCGCCGAATTCCGCAAAAACCAGAGAACACAAAACAAGAGGCAAAACTAATAATTTTTTCATTTTACACTCCCTGCTTTTTATTTTTTCCAACCAAGTATCTCAACAAAGTTTAGACGCTGGCCGCTTCACTTTTCCTTCCTGAAAATTGTGTCACAAGCGCTCCTCGCTGTCCAACGCGCCAAAAAAATTTGCAATCAATCTCACAAAGTTACGAATAAGTAATTAGATGTGGAAAAGTAAGATAATTGCCGACCGGCAAATCGCCGCGGATTTTTTGCGGAATTTTGCAAGCGAAAGCAAGAGTAAGCATTATTTACTGCGCGACCGCCGCAAAAAAGTTATGCAGTCTTTGCTGGCGCTGGATTATGTCTCTCCGCCGGAAGCCGCGCAAATCCAACTGCATTCCGACACCGCCAAAATAAATTTTTGGTATTATTTGTTTTACCAAAATCTGCATATTTTTGAAAATCTCGGCAAAAGTATGCGCGAGGCGGTATGGCGGATTATCGCGGCACAGCTGGCGGCCGCGCCGCAACACTGGCTGGGCAGCTTGAATAATATTTTGGACGCCGTGCAGCAGCGTAAATTAAATCCTTTCCTTGAAGAAGTTCGCCTCACCCGGTTTATTCAAGAAAGTCCTTTCAATTATTTTACTGTTCCGCTTTACAGGCATTATTCCGCGCTCACCGCGGACAAACAAAAGAGTTTTTGCCGCGACGCCGCGGCGGCTCAGCAGGCAATACTTGCTGACCTTCCTTACTCCGCAGTAAAAAAGATGCTGCCCCGCTGGGGATTTTTGCCGGAAAGCCGCCGGGCTTTTGATCTGCTGCTGCAAGTCATGCCCTGGCAGACCGCTTTTCCGCAAAACAATTTGCAGAGGATCTACCGTATTTTCCGCCGCAACACCGGCCGCGACTTTACACTGCGCGGACAACTGGCCGCCGAGTTTCCTATATTATCCGGCCAGGTGTTAAGGCGCGGCGAGCATTATTACCGGCTGGGCAAATCAGCGTGGCATATTCCTTTCGGCGGACTGGCGGATATTTGCACCGCGCACCGGCCGGAAATTCTCTGGCTCTGTCCGGAGTTCAATCTGATCAGTATTTACGACGCCAAAAATTATTTGGGTTTTTTAATGACTTTGTTTTTGTCCGTCCCGGAGCACGGCAAGTATTTGGTCCTGTACGGCAGCGAGCCAACGGCAAGTTTTGTAAAAGGCCAGGATACAGCCGCTCTATATCAAGAATTTATTTCTGTCTGTCAGGAATACGCCGCGATGACCGGCTTGAGCGGCGCCGGACAGACGGACTGCCCGGCTTGGCACAGCAACAGGCCGCAGTTGCGCGATCACATCAAAAACAGGATCGCTGTTCTGCCAAAATTAAATCTAGCCGCAAACTACGTGGATTATTGGGGCTACCAAAGCAGTGGAATTTATTTGTTTCCCTAAAATATCCCGCGGCGTCTGGCAAATAAAAGCGCGACGCGTTAAACTGGCGTCATGAAAATCGCGCTGGCGCAGGTCTATCCCACGCTCGGCAATCTCGCCGCCAATTATGCTTTGCTGGAAAAAGAAATTTTGGCGGCGCGGCAAAACGGCGCGCGGCTGATAATTTTTCCGGAGCTGGCGCTGACCGGCTATTTGCTCAAGGATCAGGTCTATGACTTACTGCCTCTCGCGCGGGAATACCTCGCTAAATTGACTGAATTAAGCAAAGGCATCAATCTGCTTTTCGGCTCCATCGAGGAGCAGAACAGCCGCGCCTACAACGCCGCGTTTTATTTGAGCGACGGAGAGCTGATCCACACGCACCGCAAAGTTTATCTACCGACTTACGGCATGTTCGACGAAAAACGTTATTTCAGCGCCGGCAGCCAATTCCAAACTTTTGCGTCAGTCTTGGGACCAACCGCTATCTTGATCTGCGAAGACGCCTGGCATTTTTCCAGCGCGTATCTGGCGGCGAGCGCCGGCGCGGAAAATGTCGTGATCATATCCTCGTCGCCTTACCGCGCCGGCATTGCCAAACAGTGGCAGAACATCAATCGCAGCATCGCCGAAAATCTGGCCGTGAATGTTTTTTACTGCAATCGCGCTGGTGTGGAAGACGGCGTGACTTTTTGGGGCGGCAGCGCGGTTTACACCAATGACGGAGAGTTGCTCGGCGGCGCGGCGGAGCTAAAATCCGAAACGCTGTTCCTTGATCTGCCGGAAAATCGCGAAGCCAGACAGCAGTCGGTTTTCGTGCGCGACGAGCGGCCGGAAGTTGTCTTAAAAGAATTATCGCGGATTTGGCAAAGCGTTCTCTGAATGATTTAGATTATACGCCACAATGCTGCCTACTGTTCTTCGCGCCGCGTCTAATTCCTTATGGGCCAGGTCAATGCTGATATGCAAATGCTCCGCAATTTCTGCTATAGGAATTTGCGGGTGACCTTCCAGACCAAAAGAAAAATCTAAAATCTCTCTTCTCCGGTACGGCAGTAAAGTCAAAGCCTCATTTACTAAAGCGCTCAGACCTTTAACTACGATTCTATCCTCCAGCAAATCCTCTGGATTCACATTTATACTGTTCAAAAAATTATCCAGGGGAATGTATTCTCGTGAGCGACGCGGCCTTTCGTGATAACGCACTATTTTCAATTTGGACGGGTCGATCTTGAGATCAGGGTAAAGCTGCGAAATCCTCGTAAGCTCTCTCACACCATATTTTTTGTTATCATAGACCACTAAAGTCCTGCCATCAGCGAGCAATTCGGGCAACCAATTCATTTTACAGATAGGAACTTTTACAAAACCCCCTTTTTCCGAACCCATACTGATAGATTTAGTGAACATCCAACACCTCCGAGAATATATCGCAATTTCCCAGCATTTGTTGCAAATTCTTAGGTATGAGCTAAACTTACTCACTATGGAAAAAACCGCTTTAATTTTAACAGATTTTCTCCGCGAAGAACAAGGTAAAACCGGCCTAAACAAAGCCGTCATCGGTTTGTCCGGCGGCATAGATTCGGCGGTGGTTTGCGCGCTCTGCGTCCGCGCTCTCGGTGCAGAAAATGTCCACACGTTTTGCCTGCCCTATAAAACTTCCCATCCCGCAAGCGAGGCGCACGCGCGGCTCTGCGCGGAAACTTTCGGCGCGCATTATCAAGTTATTGAAATCACCAAACAAATCGACGCTTATTTTGACGCGGTGGATCCGGCGGCCTCCGCCCTGCGCCGCGGCAACAAAATGGCGCGTGAAAGAATGACCATACTTTACGATCACTCGGCCAAACTCGGCGGACTGGTCATCGGCACGAGCAACAAGACGGAGCTCCTGCTCGGCTACGGCACGCAGCACGGCGATATGGCCTCGGCGCTCAATCCGATCGGCGATCTTTATAAAACCCAGATATTTGAATTAGCCAAATACTTAAAAATACCGGAGCCGATCATCAACAAAGCGCCCTCTGCCGATCTGTGGGACGGACAGTCTGACGAAACAGACTTAGGTTACACTTACGCGCGGATAGACGAATTACTGGCGGAGCTGATCGAGCAGAGAGTTTCCGAGCGCGCCTTAAAAGCCAAATTTGAGCCAGTCTTCGTGAACAAAATAATCGCTCTGGTCAAAAAATCCCAGTTCAAGCGCCGCCTGCCGCTCATCGCCAAACTCTCCGCACGGACTATTGACCGCGAGTTTCGCTATCCACGGGATTGGGGGGTATAACTTGACAACATATAATTTTTGTGTCACAATAATTATATGTTATATGAGTTTGACAGCTTGGAGTGGGATGAGAAAAAACGTCTGGACACACTTGCTGACCGCGACCTTGATTTTGCTGATGCCTGGCAGGTCTTGGCAGATAACCTGCAAATAACGTTCCAGTCTCCTCAAAATGGTGAAGAACGTTTTAAGACCATAGGTCTTTTGAATGGTGATCTTGTAGCGGTCATTCATATGCCACGAGGGCGTAATTGCCGCATAATTTCTCTGCGGCGTGCTCATCAAAATGAAGAGGAGGCTTATTATGGCAATTGTTAAATACACTATTGCTGAACTAAAAAAACACAAACCTAAAGTAGACTGGGCTGTAGTCAGACAAATTAAAAAAAGTGGCAAAGGCCTAAAAGACGAAACGGAAGATTTTGATATATCCGCCGCCAAAATTGTGCATCGCGGCGTCGGTCGGCCGCCCAAAGATATTACACGCGATACGGTGACTCTCCGCTTGCCCACCACGCTTATTTTTCAGCTCAAAGCCACCGGCAAAGGCTGGAATACACGAGCCAGCACTTATCTTGAACAGGGAATTTTGGCCGGCAATCTATAATCAAATTACCGCCTGCCGCTCATCGCCAAACTATCCGCGCGGACTATTGACCGCGAGTTCCGCTATCCACGGGATTGGGGGGGTGTGAGCGCTACTGCCATGGCAAATCATGGAGTTTGAGCCATTTCCTGTATGTCGGCGCATCCTTTATCCTATCAAAACGTTCCTGCTGACTGGTGGTAAGGATTACAGTTTCTTTCTTGAAGTTATTAAATACTGTCACTAAACGTCTTTCTTCCTCACTCGTCCATACAGATTCGCTTGGCCTGTGTTCATGACCTAAAATGAAGCGTTCCAATTCACATAGATTTTTTTCCTTAATATACTTTTGATATTTTGGTACATCTTTTATCATATTTTCATATCTCTGCTGCTGGGCTGGGGTCAGTTTT
>JAIRZV010000016.1 GCA_031267055.1 Candidatus Margulisiibacteriota bacterium
ACGTCTGGAGCGTGATGTCACAGTGCATCTGGCTGGCGGAGTTTTAAAAATTTCCTGGGACGCTGACGATAATCATGTGTCGATGTCCGGCCCGGCTTTTGAGGTTTTTAAAGGCGAGGTGCTCTTGTAAATGGTCGAACGCAATCCTAATTTTGCCAGACTGCAAGCCGGTTATTTATTTCCCGAGATCGCCAGACGCCGCCGCACTTTACTGGAGAAACAGCCTGACGCCAAAATTATCAGTCTTGGTATCGGCAATACTACCGAACCGTTGACGCCAGAGATCACCAAAAGCTTGGTGGACGCGGCCGCGCGGTTGGGCACGGCGGACGGTTATTCCGGCTACGGCGATGAACAAGGGCTGCTTGCCCTGCGCGAGCAAATTGCCAAAGTTTTGTACAAAGACCTGATCCATGCCGAGGAGATCACTATTTCTGACGGCGCGAAATGTGATATCGGGCGGCTGCAAATTTTATTTGGCAGCCGGGCAACTGTGGCCGTGCAGGATCCAGCCTATCCGGTCTATGTCGACGGCTCGATCATCGCCGGCGCGGACTCCGGTTTACAGTACATGACCTGCCGGCCGGAAAATAATTTTTTTCCGGACTTGAGCAAATTGCCACGCGTGAACTTGATCTATTTCTGCTCGCCGAATAATCCCACCGGCGCAGTGGCGACCAAAGCGCAGCTGGTGGAATTGGTAAAATTTGCCTGCAGGAATAAATCTATAATAATTTTTGACGCGGCGTACAGCGAGTTCATCGCGGACAGGGATTTGCCGCGGAGTATTTATGAAATAGACGGCGCGGACGAGGTGGCGATAGAGGTCAATTCTTTTTCCAAATCGATCGGCTTTACCGGTGTGCGTCTGGGCTGGTGCGTGGTACCGCGGAAATTAAAATTTGCGGACGGCACGGAAATACTCCAAGACTGGACGCGCGTTATTACCACGCTTTTCAACGGTGCGTCGAATATCGCCCAGTATGGCGGTTTGGCCGCGCTGACCGCGACCGGCCGTCAGGAAACCCAAACGCTGATCGCCTATTATCGGGAAAACGCGCGGCTCATCCGTGAGGGTTTGCAGGCTTTGAATATTCAGACCTACGGCGGTGTAAACTCTCCGTATATCTGGGCGCATTTCCCGGCGCAAAAATCCTGGGATGTTTTTGCGAAAATTCTTAATGAAGCCCAGGTCGTGACCACACCGGGCGCCGGTTTTGGCCCGGCAGGCGAGAGTTTTATCCGCTTCAGCTCATTTGGCCGCAAAGCTGATGTACAGGAAGCAATGCGGCGATTGCGGCCGGTTTTGGCTTGATGTCTCACTTACGCTCGACACCCCACCAGTCTGCCGCTTACGCGCCAGCCAGCCTTAGTAAAGGAGCCAATATGCTGATTCTGCAATCTTTTGCCGTGGTAAACTCAGACAATTGGTTCGAATTTGTGTTGTAGGCCTATTCCGACATAGCGGTGGTCAAGGAACAATCGACGGTCACTGTTGCTTTCTTAGCAAAATGTGTTATATTTTTGTATAATAATGTGTTATATGTTTGCAAAGGGGTTTTGGTATGGCTAGAAGATTATATAACGGCAATTTAACAGTAGAGGATAGGATTTTGGCGCGAATTAACCGCTCCAGAGCAGCCGTTTTTGTACCCAAAGATTTTCAGGACATTTCTTCCTATCCGCAGGTTTTGCGTGCCTTGAAACAGCTTGTGAAAGACAGGAAAATCGTCAGATTTGGCTATGGCTCTTATGCTAAAGCAAAAATAAATCCCTTTGACAACCGCTGCTATCCCGCGCAGGATATGGTCTCCGTAGTGAGGGAGCTTTTTGACAAACTGGGCATTGACTGGGATTACTCGCAAGCGGTCAAGGATTACAATTTAGGATTGTCGATGCAGATGCCAATGAAAAATTTTTTTGTGTTAAACACCCGTTTTAACCGTAACTTGAAAGGAGCGGAGGAGCTTTATGCCTGACCAGCAATTGCTTACACAGGTAGCACAATTCTATGGCTTTCCAGACATCGAGTTTGTGAACAAAGATTTTTATGTGGTGGAAGTCCTAAAAATGTTATCCACCATTCAGCCGGATGTCTGCGATTTTATTTTTTCCGGCGGCACCTGTCTGTCCAAGGCATACAATTTGATAGAGCGTATGTCCGAAGATGTGGACATAAAAGTTCGTTTGCAAAATAACACTATGAGCGCCGGAGTTCTAAGAAAAACCCTGAGCAAAACTAAGCATCAGATAGAGATTGAATTAAAGAAAATGTTTCCGCGGTTTTCCGAAACTGATATTTCCGCTGACCATGGCAACAGGCATATTGCCTTTAATATTACTTATCCTGCTGTCCGAGAAACGCCAGTGTTAAGGAACGGCATCAAACTTGAGCTTACTCAGTCCACGATTAGGCTTGTGCCGATAGCCAAGCCGATCAGTTCTTTGATTACCACAGCCCGGAAAAATCACCCTGATATTGCGGAGTTCTTATGCGTTGATCCCTTGGAAACGCTTGCGGAAAAAATTGTCGCCCTACTGAGAAGGATTTGCGCCAGACTGGAGACCGGCAAGCAAAAATTCGATCCAGCGCTTATCCGCCATGTTTACGATATTCAGGTTATCTACTCTAAAATTGATACTAAAAAACTTGTGCCATTGGCAAGAGAGATAATCCAGCAAGACGCAGAATCTTATCGGACCTGGCATCCAAAATGGTCTGCCGATCCGGCCGTTAACACCAAACTTGCTTTGGCGGAATTGAAACAGAATGAATATGCGGATATGTTTGAGAAATATACTAAGGTGATGATTTATGCCAGGAAAATACCGAAATATAGCGAAGCATTAAAAACGGTTGCCGAAATTGCGGAAAATATATTTTAAAACGATCAAAGCACAGGCGCTTGCCGTGGTAAACTCAGACAATTGGTTCGAATTTGTGTTGTAGGTATAAATTGTGCCTTTTAGGGTATTCTTTTCCTAACGTGAATAGTATTTAAAATAATGTGGGACGATTTCAGGTTACTTACGATATATTAGTAAGAACTAAAGCCTGAAACTCGAAAATGTTGGGAGTAAGGTAATGTATCAGTATTTGCTTAAAGTGATCTCCGATAGAGTAGGTCCGCCGGACAGAAGGGAGATTGCTAACTCAAATGTTCCAAATGCTAATAATGCCGAGACTGGATTAGTAGATGCATATGGGAGAGAACTGGATGCTCGTTCTCCGGCCACTGTGCGCTTGCGTTTGGCAGACGGGACTATTGTTGACGCTGCGGTTTTAGATTATGTGTATGCCGGACAACAAGTAAAACTTCTTACCGATGGAGCAGGTCGGCCTTTGTTTATTGCCAAGCCTACCGGTTATGACGTGCACGGAAATATTGAATACGAATTTATGGAAGTTGTGCGTGATGCCGCCGGAGCTATTCACGGACAACGTATAAAAAGAATACTACTCTTAAATGCCGACGGATCTATTTATCGAACCATAAAAGAAGAAAAAATAATCCTTAACGACTCTGATTTATCAAGAGTGGTTGTAATTGGCACAAATACTGCGGCGCGGCAAGCTTCGGAAAATGAGCGAAACGGGTTTGCCGAGGATGGTACCGAGTTTAATGTTAGCGAGCTAAGTAAAGAAATCGGCACCACTTTTAATCTGCGAGTGTACAAAGATGGAGCCGCCGGGGAAGCTCCTAGTGTTTACACGCGGATAATAAAATTTGGAAACAGTTCGGTGGAAAATCTGGCTGTTTTTGATAAAAATGGGCTTCTTTACGTGGTTATGCCGGGTAAGGCCGCGGAAACATGGGAACTTCATAGTGCTAGATTTAAGGATGAAGTTCAGAACATGGTAATTATCGGGGCAGAAGTAACCGGCAGCTCACAGGTGAGTTTTGCCGGGGCGGTTGTGGGGGCTGAAGCGGCACAGATTATGCCGAAAAATAATGCTGCGGCTGCTACTATTAGCGACAATCATATTGAGCCTTCGGGTTTGACAACAACTCTCACGCAGGCCGGAGAATATTTTCGAGATAATTATAAAGGTCATTTGGCGATAACCCAAAGTCGTAACCCGGCTCATGCTTTTAGAAAAGAAATAGGCAAAGAAGGCGGCGATTATGATATTGATATATATCCTATTGTTGAAAGGTTATACGAAAAATCGGCTACAAACAAAGAGCTATTGACAGTAATAGAGGCGATGAACAAGAGCGAAAAGAAGAAGCTGTTGCACTGGCTAGAAAAGAGAGCCAAGGAACTGGAAAAGAAGGTCGAAGAGACTGAACTGTTGGGTGGTATTAAAAGATATCCGCTGCGCGCTACAGCAGATATTTTAATGCAGCTATTCTTGCGTACGCTGGCGCCGGAGGCTGGCGTTGGTTCGGAGGCTTTACTGGGCGCGATTAATCAGATGGTTTACAGTTATTTCGGCGGTTCGATGAATTACTTTTTCAAAAGCATGATGGACTACAGCAAAGAAACTCATTATGCAGATAAGAGCGGCGGCAGTTCATTTGTGCTTGCTATGCATGGTAATCCAGAATTGGGCAGGTTTTTAGGGACAATACCTAAAGAATACACTAGAGAATATGTGAACACGGAAGATGCAGCTGGCCGGTATGGCGATACCGGTATTGTCTTGAAAAAACAAGGAGATGGGAGTATTGATTTCCGTTTTAGTTACGCGACATCTTTGCAGGACGCCAGAGAGTTTGGGGTTTACATTAACGGCTTGATTGCCCGCGCCGAGCGTGAGCTGGCTGATCTCAAGACCCGAAATTCTGAATATTCGGCCAAAGAGCAAGAAATCTTTGCGCGCCGCGAGGCTGAGCTGGAAAAATTGAAAGAGTCTTACGGCAAAGATGCTCATGGCCGAGATATAGGTTATTTGGCACGGGCCGAGAAACTGCTGGATAATTTTGATAAAGAGCTGGAGGCTTTAACGGCCGAATACAAAGACATAGTTGCAGCGCAGGAGCTGCTTGGCAGTTTGTATTCTATTCGCTATGCCGCGGACAGGCGTTTTTCTTTGTCCGACGCCGGACGCCGTGACCGAGGCTGGGCCGGAATCTGGTATTTTCAACTGGATAAAAAGAAACCTTTGACTCTGCCAAAGGAAATACAGGATCATAAGGGTGTATATATTCATGAAAAAAATAATATATTACAAGTCAATTATTTTCTGACTAGAGCTGAGCTGGATGAGTATTTAGTACCGGCTTTGAAAAATGCTGGTTATAGCAATGATTTTATTGAAAAAGTCCGGATTGGTTTCAAAATTGTTGAGTCTGCCTATTATGCCGAGATTGCCAATAGAGGGCCTTTCACCGAATTGCCGGCGGATCAGCGGCAAAGACAGGTGACGGAAGTCGCCGCTTTCACCAGCGTGATCTATGATCTGCCGATCGAGCATCTGTATATCTCATTTATGCAGGAAGAGTATTCACTGCACAAAGTGACGCTTGCTATTCAGGCCAACAGCCCCGAGGAAACGCATAGCGCTAACGCTTATGGCAATGCCGCTCATGCCCGCGAGAGAGAGACCAGAGCTAACGCGGTGAACGATACTATAATGACCAGATACAGCAAGGGACGTTTGGTGCATTTGCTGGAAGAATTGATGTCCGAGATTAGCAAAAAACATATTGAGATCGGCAGCAATCTGGACAATATACTGGAGTCGATCGTCTATATGTTTGACGCCAGTAAAACACAATCCCAAGCCGAGCGTCTGCTGGCGGTCAAGGAAATTGTGTTAAATTTTCTGTCCGGCAATTTGGACACCAAAGAAAAACGCATCGCCACTTTGCAGGCCGCGATCCAGATGGATGATTTTGTTTCTGCCGACGCGCAGAGAAATGAACTGCTCAGTCATAATTACCGTTTATTGGGGCTTATATTGGCCGATCAGCATGGCCGCCGTATCCCGTGGAATATGATACTTGATGAAGTGCTGCAGGACCCAAGAATTTTTCCGGCGGACGACCGCGAGCGCAGCATAATGACAGTTGGTTTTCAGAAGTTAAATATGTTCCAAAACGAAAATGCCGGTAAACGGGGTGCGGTTCCTTACAAGCATCGAGGAATAGTTATTAACGATCTTAACGGATACGATCCCGAAACGGAATTTCCTTTAAGGCAGGCCTTGCGCGAGGTCTTGGCGGAAGAACTGAAAAAAGGCCTGATCCTAGAGGCGCAGATAGACAATACTGTAAATCTCTTGATCACCGCTACGGAGTGGCAGGAAAAATCCGTTCCGCGTATCGCAGAGATCATGAGCGGTTTTTGGACGAACGGCCAATTATCCATAGCCGAACAGGACGAATTGCGCGGGCTGTTGCTCCAGTATTTTGCCGTGGATGCCGATGAGATGCAGCGGATCATCAATGACTTGATCGCCAATAAAGAAGCGATTAGAAATCGTGAACAACTTTATCTCGATACAGACATCGGCTCAAATCATATCAATCAGATCAATGCTGAAAACTTGGGACTTAAAGCCTATCTGGGCGTGTACGGTTACGCGCGTGGCTACAATATTTACACCAAGGGTTCCTCTCGTCCCAATATCAGCGAGGCGCTGGCTGCCAAACCAAAAGGAGAGAAATTTAGCGAAAAGGAGATTAAAGAATTATTTGGCGCGGCTTTTATGGATTACATGTCCGGCCGTACCGGATCGGACGGCGGCATAAATGAAGTAACGCGCTGGATCGAGTCAGAACATCTGCTTCTGGGTTTTTCCGACTTGCGCCGCCAGAATGGTATGCAAAAAGCTAGAGAGAGTCGGATAATAGATCCGACTTTTGGCAAGCTTAGGCGCAGGCTTGGTTTGAGCGACATAGATAATCAACTCTATTTTCCTGAAAGTCATGGCGAGTTGTATCAGGAATTAACGCATGTGAAAGAGACGCAAAAAATTCATAACAACGGCACAATGGCCTCCTTGAGCAAAGATAGCCTTGATCATATTGTTAGGAATTATGACACGATAGGCTATGAGATCATGTCAGCTGTGGCTGAATATGAAGACACAGCTTCGATCGATGCGACTATCGAGAAACTTAAAGCTGCTGGTTTCAATGTTGTTGATTTAAAGAATATTGAGCCAGAAACTGATAAGGATAAACAGGAATGTATCTATGATCTTGATAAGAGAACAATTACCGTAACGCCAAATGTGGAAGAGCTACGCAAAACTATAATCAGAGAATTGGACGGGGACAGCCACAAGATCGTGAGTTACAAAAACGGCATGTTTACAATTGAATTTGATGAGGGCACTGAGGGTATGGCACTATGGTTAGCGGATAGTCTAGAAGCGAAAGGATACACCGCCCGTGCTAACACTAGATGGGTTACAGTCGAGTCCAATATCAATTTGATAACCGACATTTTGGGCGCGGAAGGGGAAAAGGTGAAGTACAACAGAGAATTAACTTTTGTCACCAATTCGCGGGATTTTATAAAGTTGATTCTGGATGAAAAACTAAGTCAGGACGAAGCGAAAGTGCTGGTAACGATTTTTAATAGTCACGCGGAATATGTTTCGGATTTTAAAGGCGAAGAAGAAAGGAAAATGAATTATTTGTCCGAGGCTTTGAGACGAAAGGTTGTGGAAGTTCTGAAGGACCCGCACGTTGGTCTTTACGCCAGTCTTGATGATATGGAAAAGTGGATCAATGACAAAAGCAAGGAAAACCTCTGGTTTGCTGGTCAGACGCACCGCGAGCAAGTCAGAGCTTTTTGGCGAGATAGACGCGCCAAACTGAAAATTAAATTGAATGAAGCTATCAAAGAATTTGCTGGGGATCATAAGGCGGATATAGAGGGTTTTACAAGTATAAATGCCGATACTTTAACCGACCGCTATATGGAGGTTATCGAGGACGCGCAAAATCTGCTGCAGGCCACGGCTGACGGCATGCTGCTGGAGATCAACCGCGCGGTCGATAACTACAAAGTGATCGTCGGCCAAAATATACTGGCGCCTGTATCCGCCGCGGCTGGCCAAAATTTGACTGTCCAGCAAATCCTGCTGAATATGCAGATCGACGGCGCTAACAGCTCGCGGGCTGAATTAGACGCTGTATCTTCCGGGATAGATTGGATGGGAACCAATGATAAGAAAATCGTGGATGCGCTGAAATTTTTGCTCAGCGTGCCAAAGAATGTAAATAAGCCAAATCAAAGTGGAGCAGTAGATCCTAAAAACATTCAACTCTCTTTTGCGCAGTTGGCCAACGGCCGCAAGCTGGATAAAGAA
This sequence comes from Candidatus Margulisiibacteriota bacterium, assembly GCA_031267055.1. Lineage (GTDB taxonomy): Bacteria > Margulisbacteria > Termititenacia > Termititenacales > Termititenacaceae > Termititenax. The sequence continues at coordinate 8,273 of JAIRZV010000016.1, forward strand.
AATCCTGTCGGCTATCTGGCCGGAGCTTTGAAACTGGCCGCGGCGCATCAGCCCGGACAAAAATATGTTCGTTCCAAACACTGGAATATTTTTGTTTCTGACCTATTGAGTTCGATCAGCGTCAACGGCGGCAGAGAAGCTAAAAATTATACCGGCGCAGAAGCAACGATCAAGACAGTGGCAGAATTGGCCGAACATGACGAAGTTAAAAAGATTTTAGAACTGCTGAAAGGTCTTTCGGAAAACGAGATACAAAGTTTGATCGATCAAACTGTCGCTTGGCTGGAAGCTGAAGCGCGCTACAAGGCCAGTTTGGAGCCTATTCTGGAAGGCAAAGGCATGTCCCGTGACACGGCTACAGTGCTGACGGATATGTTGTTTGCGCAGGATACTGAAGATGGTTATCGAGGAGAGCTGTCAGTTAAAGCCAATGCTATAGAGTTTGTGGACACCTACCATAAGGATAGTTATCCCAAAGGGGCGCATACCACAGGAGAATATGAAATGCCGGACGGCACAAAAGGAAATGGGCTCATACTGAACAATGGTATTTTAAGAGATTATATTAAAGCGAGAATTGACGCTCAGTCCGCGCCTAAACGCGCTGAGCTGGATTCTTGGAAGCGCGAACAGGAATCCATGTTTAACATTATCCGCATTTCGCCCAAATATGACAGCACTTTTAAGCCGGAAACTTTCAACGGGTCTTACATTGGCCTGACGCCGTTCGAGACTATGCAAAAAATTATCAAAGGTATGTTCTTGCATTACTATCAATGGAACGGACAGTACACCATTCAGCAAGTCTGGGCAAATTTCAAAGACGAAATGCAGCGTGACACTATCTCCAACGCTATGCCGACTATTCTTTACCGCGGTGTTGAATATCCTTTCTGGGATTTGCTGGATAAAGTTTTTGCGGAAATCGATAAGAAAAAACTGCTGTCGCTGCATAGCTTTAAAGCGAACGGAAAAGAAAACTATGACTATGCTTTGGACGCTATGCGCCAGCGTTATAAAAAAGTCGATGAAATTTTTGATGATGTTATGTTGAAAGTCATTTCGAATTTTAAAAGTTATGTTGAGGTTACTCAGCCTTATCTGGATGAACTAGCTATTGATCCTGAGATGCAGGCGCTAAATAGAGAAAATCAGAAAGAGCTGGATATGCTTTCCACTTTACTGCCTACTTTACTGTTCGTGGCAAATGCCGGCCTGACTATGGACGAGATCGAGGACGCGCTGGTTTCAGAAAATGCGGATAAAGATAATTTGTTCAATAAATATAATTCTCTTCCGGTATTGTCCGCGTACCGGCCGGATGAGCAAGGCAATATCGTCAACTGGACGACAGTTTTATTACAGGCGCAGCAGGCTATGTATTATTCAATGTGGAATAAAAATCAGCGCGGCGGCTGGTATGATATGCTCGATTTCAATAGAACCAAATCTTATGTTGATGAAATGATGGGCTTTTTGCAAAATCAAGGCTGTTTCAATAAAAACCTACGTGTTCACGCGACTTATCTGCATTTGCTGCGTGGCGTGATCAATGTCGCCGTGCCGGTAGATAATTCTATTATGGACAACGGTCTGCCGAACACTGTTGGCAATAATCCCAATCCGCCGAGCTATGTACCAAGGATGTCCACAGAGCTGGGCGTTCCGGCCGCTGCCGCTGCCCTGTCCTCGGTGGTTATGCCGCTATTGGGGCCTGTTCTGTCGCCGCTGCTGCTCAATATTTTGACTTCAGTGTTGTATCTGAATGTTGTGCCCGGGGTACAGAGAAAAATGCAGGAAACTTACCGGCGTGTGTCTGTTTTGAAAGAGGAGAAAGAGGATGATAACTTTCTGCTTCGGCTGGAAAAATTGCATCAAGTTTTGGACTTGAGTAAGACCTACAGCGCGGTGGAGGATTACCGGATCACGCTGGAGATGATGAAGTCTTTTTTGTGGGGACGGCAGATCAGGAGTTTTATCGGCTCGGCCAAAGCGGAAAGCGATCATGACGTCACCGCTCTGGTGCAATTCCCACGCTGGTTTGGCGCGATCTTGGAACTGTCGCCAGCGGAGCTGATGGACGCCAAGTTTATGGAGAGATTTGCCAAAGAGCATCATATGCCGAAATGGATTATGCGAGAAATAGTTAAATTCCGCGAGGAAGCGAGCTTCCATGACCTGCACCCGATGTCTATGTATTACAATCTGCGTTTTAGCATGGTGATGTCCATGTACGCGCTGTTCGGTTTTTCGCCGTTCTCTTTTGCCGGGCCGTTGAGCGCTGTGGCTGGCTCCGCGCTGCTGATCGGAGCGGTGGGTATATTTGCCTTGTTTGATTATATGTTTATTAAAAACCAAATCGCGGCGCATCACTGGACAGCCGCTGGCATCAATAGAGCCAATGAGAGGGTGGCGGAAGACCGGTCCAATACGATCAACGGTATTTTAATACCCAAGATCGAGAGCACGCTGGTCAGCGTATATAAAATGAAGTTCATTTCTTCCCAGCCGGTGTATATACCTGAGAAACGTTATGCGGATGGTCTGTATTTTGGCAAGGCGGATGCGCTCAAAATGCAAATAGCGGCTAAACTGCAATACCGCCAGAAATTAGCAGATTTGGCAACAATGAAAGAACAGGCCGAAAAAAATATAACGGCGCTGGTCAACCAAATCGCCGGGCCTGAGCTGGCTAGATATGAAAAGGAGCTGCGTCAAGATAAACACTGGCAGAATAAGAGCGAAGCGGAAATAACACAAGAAGCCAAGCAGCGCGCTTATAAAGATATTCTGAATCTGGCACGCGGAGATGCCGGAATTCAAATATCTCTTAGATCTGGTCTTGAGTTAAACAAAAAACAAAAAGAAGGAATGTTAAGAAAAATAAACACCTTGTCGCAAGCCGCTGACTCGACTGAGGAGCAAAAAATGGCTCTGCTGGATAATTTGATCGATATAGCTAAGCTAGATGATGTGATTGTGCGGACAGAAGCCACTATCGCCAGCAGCCGTGGTGGTATTGGTAACCCGCTGGGAGCATTAAGAGCCAGACGCCCCGGCGTAAGACTTAACAACTGGCACAATATGGTCCGCAAATATATGCCGGCGGTTTCTATGAGCGCTCTCAGCGCTTCCGCTTTGCTAACAATTGCCAGCAATCCTATGTCTGCGATTCTCTTAGTGCCTGTGCTGGTGTTTGGCTGGTTTAGCACGAGGAATCTTTTTCTCCGTCCGAAAAATTATGTGGAAAGAGGCATCGGTGGAGCAGTGCCCAGCCTGCGCGAAGCTCAATTATACGCGGAAAGATATTTTGATGGGCAAGGAACGCATAATACAGCAAATGGAGGTGGCGATCATGAATAAATGGCTGACTAAAATACTTTCGGATGAAGAGTTATTAAGAAGAGTCAGAATGGGCGGCGGATCGAAACCGCCGAGAAAACCCTGGCCGCCTCTGGCTAAAGCAGGGATTGCCGTTGCTGGACTTGGCGCAGTTGGTGTTGCTGGCTATCAATGCGAAGCAGCCAAAGAATCCAGAAGAAGCGAAGTAGAGCCTGCTGAGGCAACGGAAGCCTTAGAACAGGAAACGGCCGAAAGCGAAACGACATCTATCCATGACGAAGGAATGAAAATTTTAAACGAGGCTTTGGAAAAAACTGACTTGAAAAACGAGGAAAATCTGAACATCAAAATTCAGACCACGCTTGATAATGTTATGCGGGGTGATAACGGCAACAAATTAAAAGTGACGCTTGGCGACGCGATATTTATTCAAGATCCCAGCCAGCCACAAAATGGCATTGTTTCGGAAAGTGTTTATTTCCTGCGCATCGCCGCGGCTAAGCCTAGCGAGGAAACCCAGAAGTTTTTTGACGGGCTGCTGCGTGGCTTTGATCAAATGACTGCGCTGGGTGGCGGCCACGGCGTGTTCCCGGCTTGGACGGTAAAGATCGAGAACGACCGTTTGGTTTTGAATACAGACAAAGACGCTGGCGCGCATAATTCTGCCGCTGACTCCGATCATGATCTGATCATGGCTTTGCTGGTAGCCGTGCAAAATGTAAAAAACAATGATTGGGAGGATAGTGATTACGCCGAGCGGCTGGAAAAACTGATCGATGGTCTGGCTAAAGAATATATTGAGGTGGCTGGCCGCTGGGCGCTGAAGCCTTCAGAAGATTGGTACGGCGATGAGCAGGGCGAATGGTTTTATCTGGACTACTTTTCCCCAGAAACCTGTTTTGCGCTGGCGCAATATTTAGCTGCCAAAAATGATCCGCGCGCGGCGTTTTGGCAAAAGTGCGGAGAGGACAGTCTGGAAATATATGCCGCTTGTCTGGAGCAGATCGGCTGGGTGCCTGAGCAGGTTTCCCTTGGCATTGATGAGGATGGCAATCTGCTGGTCGAAGCGCGGCAAGGCCATGGTTTGCAGGGTTGGGACGGCATTCGCGCGCCAAGCCGTATTGCTGCCGGTCTGCCTTATTATATTAAGGCCAATAAATTGACCGAAGAACAAAAAGCGATTTTTACAGAATATCTAAATAAATGGAATGATCCTGCCGGCAAAGCTTCCGGCATGGCTCCGGCTTTGACTGCGGCGGCTTATCTGCCTCTGGCTGTGCAGCTGGGCGCTGTTGATTTGGCCGCCGAGATGCTGTCCGTGCTGGCCAAAGAAAATACCGCCGCGGTTTATGCCAGTCAAGATCAGTATTACGAAACCTCGTTGATTTTAAAAGCGTTGGTTGATGTCAGCGCGCCTTATGATCTAGACAAGTATTCTCGGATGGGCGACTATACTCCGGCTTGGCGGTTAGAAGACATTTGCGATCCACAGGCTGGTTATTATGGCCAAGTTGGTGTTTTGAGCGCTTTTGGCGCGCTGGGTTTTGTGATCAACCCCGATCCGCCCAGCCAGTTTAAGATTTATAAAGGCATTAACACCCATATTATTACCGCCGAGAGTATGCTTTCTGGTTTGGCTGACGCAATGGCCGCGGGTGATATGGCTAAATTTCAGGCCATCTTTAATATGATCGATGCGCTGTGCGTAGAAAATTATAACAAGGGCAAAGCCAAAAGATTATTTTTGCCGAGAGTGGTGACCTTGAAGCCGCAGGATAGCGCGCGTAAATTGTCTTTAGACAATTTTACTATACCCGGAGGCAATGACGGCAAAGCTTCCAGCAGCGGCGCGGATTTAATGCTGCTGGCTTTATTGATCAAGGCTCTGGACATGGATTTTAATACAGGATTGATGAACGCTCCAAAGTTTTTGTACGATGCTCAGAACCGGATCAGGAATTTTATCGCCAGATACGCCAGCGAGATGGTCAAGAGCAGTGGCGATGTTTATCCTTATACGGATGAGACTGGCGCAACGCGGCTGCTATTGACACCAGGTGGTTTGATTGGCAGTAATGAGTCACCAAGAGATCAGAGCATTATATACGAGTATCATACTGATTATGTACAAAATCTGGATATTTTGCGCTGCATCGTTCAATATTTTAGGCCGGGATTTGGCATTGGTAATAGTAAAGGTTCCTCAGAGTTGTATACAATTTTTACCGCACTGTTGTCCGATACGGAAGAATTGAAAAAAAGGATTGACGCGAAATTTTCTGACGCCGTTAAATATCCGCAAGGGATGCCGCAAACGGTGTACATCTACCTGCCCCACGCGTCTGGGCAGCCGGTGCGAGTGCTGGATGCCAATGAATTTAGCGCGGAGATGAATCCAAATAAGAAAGAGGAATATATTTCATTGAATTACCCGGGCTCCAATGGCTATGATTACGGTTACTATTATACGCAAATCATGCAAGCCGCCAGCTCCGGCAAACAACCAGCGATAGATTTTAAGCAAACGAAAGCGCAGGTCAATGTGAATGAGGACTATATCTATGGCAAGACCGGCATCGGCGTGGTGGCCAATCATGTTGCACGTCATCATGGCGTGGCCGGTATATCTCCGTTGCATGATCGGAGATTGCAAAATGATTCGGAAATCGGCCGCGGCCGCCTGCAGACAGCGGATTCTAAAGCATATGATAGGACGCCTTACCCGTTTGCTGTGTCAATTCCTATACTTTTTTTCAATATTGATATTATTGGCGACTGGGAAAAAGTTTTCAGCGACCGGCTGCGCGCGGCGCTCAGGAGAATGAGCGAAGCGGATTATGCGGCGCAGGGCGAACAAATGTACACCAATACTTTGCTGGCTTATGCCGGATTGCCCACTGCGAAAATGGTCAAAAAGGGCATGACTACCGAGCGCGTTGCCATTACCGCTATACGGGTAGATGACTTTCTGGAATCAGTTCTGGGTTTTTCCGAAGAATTTGTCCGTAAAGGTCTTTATATTGAAATTTCTGCCGTTGATGTGGTTTCTTATTACTTGCTGCAGATTAGCGCGATGTTCGGTTATGACAAGCCGGAATTGCTGCATCGTATCAATATGCTGCTGGCGGAGATCGAGAGACAGGCGCAGACTAAAGGAAAAGAAGTGGATTTAGACAATCCTATTGTCAAGGCGCTGAAGCTCCAGCAGCTTTTGCTGTGGAACAATATGTCGCCGCTGCAAAGAGACCGGCTTGATCTTGCCGATCTGGAGCATTACGGGTTAAGGCCTCTCTATAATTATTTTAAAGACCAACCCGCAACGCAAAACGATATCATTAAGCTGACAGAATTTTCTTGGGATGGCATTGAACTGGATGTGTCCGATGCAATAGTAGACCCTGTTACAGGAGAAAAAGAGTATACGTTGACGCCGGATAAACTCAAAAAGATGCGCATACCGCAGCAGTTGAAAGATGTGGTGTTTAGTGAAATAGCGCGGAGAGATATTTTAGAAAAGATTAAAAAGTATCCATTGCCTGTTCCGCTGGAAAGAGAGAAAGAGCGTGAAGAAAACCTTAGAGAAGAGCTTTTTGATTATATAGATAATTTGCCGAAAGAGTATAAGGTGCCCGGTTTGATCCCGATCCTTTTCTCGGAAGGCGAGCTTGATGAAAATGACGAACGCAAACCTGACCCGATCCCGCGCGCCATCAAGGAAGAATTTATCCGTACATATCTGGATGAAATCGACTACACTAAAGCCGGCGCTTCTGGAAAGTACAACACTTTGTGGCAGGCGTATACTTTGCTTCTTTATAAAGAAGTCAGCAAGGAGATCAGCGATTGGGTAAAGAAAGTAAAAGCCGACGAGAGTGATCAGCCGAATGCAAAGACGCTGCTGTTGATAAAACAAAAATTAGCAAATCTGACCGCTATGCTGAATATTATGCATCTGACCGGCCTGCCACTGGAGCAGCAGAGCACTGACCCGCTGATCGAACAATTCGCTAAGGCCAGGGAAATTAATGATAAAGCGTTCGACGATTTTGTGGGCACATATGAGGAACAAGGAATCTTGGCGGATATATTCAACAATATCTACTGGCTAGGCAACGATCTAGAACAGCTCAAAGATGCTAAAGAAGACGGAAGCTTGTACAGACAGAGAGGGTTTGATTTATTGAATGTCTATACAACAAATAATGCGGATTGGGAAAATAGTGATAAATTGAACGGCGTGTATATGCGTTTGCATCTGCAGGAAAGTGCTAGAAACAAGGAGCTTACTCCAGAGCAAATTACAGAAAATTTAAATAAACTGCGGCAGCGGCAAAGAGCAGCCAATGCCTATGGCAATAAACGGGAATATGCTTACTTTTTGCAGACGGAAGCGTTTGTATATTCACAAGTGGGTTATAACCCGCAGCCGGATGAAAGGAATGAAAATCCAGAAAACGGGTATAGTAGATATAGGGATATAGTAACTGACGAAATTCTTAAACAGTTCGATTATATATTGGCTGAGGTGAAAAATATGCAAATGGATGTAGAGTCTATAAATCCGCCACCGCTTTCTCCGGTTTCGGCAGATGATTCACAGGAAAATAACCCGACGGATACCCATGAAGATCGTACGGAAGAGACTAATATTGACGATGCAAGGAATATATTTGGTTTTTAAGAGAGCCTAAATTTGGAGGAAAGTTATGACAGATGTAGTGACCGGCGTTAATAACAATTTAAACTGGCCGGAAATAATAACCAATCGGCAAACTCCTCATATAGGTGGTTTAAATGAGGATGAGTGGAAAAATTTGTTGGGGTTTACTACTTATGTGCAAGAAGATCACTATGATCCTTATATTCAAAATATTTATGATGAAATAACTTTTCTAGAGCAAAATTATTGGCAAGATGAAAAGTATCGCAGTAGATTAACCCAAGATTTGGCAGAAATAAATCAAATTATCTCTGAGGCTACTAAACCAAAAACGTTTAATTATAGTCCCAGACAATGCCTGTCGTTTTGTTATGCGGCGATCAGTTTGAATATTGTTCTTGGTGACAAGACTGGCAATACGACTTATTACAATAATGCGCGCGAATTACTGGCGCGTTTTGATGTAAGACATGGAAATTATGTATTTCGCGCTCGGAATGAGGAGGTAACGCTTGCTTCCCATACTTTTGATCAAAGTTTATGGTTTGTGTCGCTGGTCGGCCAGTTGATCGAGCGTGGTGTCATTACGCCAGATACAGAAAAGACAAATAATATAGTTGGTCTTCTTGGTAATACAATAAAAACTATCGGGAATAATTATATTAATGAAAAAAATGAAGAAAAGAAAGCCGAATTATATATAAGAGGAAGATATTTTACTGCGGCTAGCCTTTATTTAGATGCCAAGCTGGAAAGAACAGAAGCGACCAGAGCCGCAAAGTATAAGGAAATATATGACAATTTGAAGAAGGATGGTACTTCCTCTCCTTTGTTACTTGTTTTGAGATTAACTGTATTAAATAGTTTGCTTTCCACTTCTCTCGATGCTGATGTTGTGAGGGATTATGGTGTAGATATGGCAGAACTGGAACGATTTTTTAATTGGACTTTACTGCCTTCCGCAAATGCTATTAAACAAGCCCCAAATACTCCACGTGAGCGTGCCATAAAAGAAACAGACAAATCGTATTTGCAGGCTAAATATAATAGTTATGTGCAATACTATATGTCCCGCGCCAATTACTTGCGCACCGCAGCGCAGCAAGCTATAAAACAAATTAAATCTGCTGCGAATATCAATACAGCTATCAATAACGCCGCCACCGCTGTAAAGAATTTCAATGATTTTCTCTATGTCAGGGTTACTAATGATTTAGCGGACAGAGAAAATTCTTATTTTAAGGATTTTCTGACCTCAGCCAAACAAGAAGTGGAATTTCTCGAGTTAGATATTGTTTTGACCAGAGCGGAGCGCGGCGATACCAGTGTTAATTTAAATAGCTTAATGGGTCGTATTAACAGCCTAACGGCCAGCACTCCTGGAAACAACGCCCGCCGTTATTATTTCCGGTCGCGTTTGTTCAGTTTGCAGATCAAGCGCGAACCGAATCCAGAAAGAAAAAATATAATTCGCCGCAACGCTCTTGCTTTTATTATCGGTGGCCAAACCAGCGATGGAAAACCTATTGCAGATAATGTGCTGACGGCTGATTATAATTTGAATAATATTTATAGAACTAACAATGCCGCTGACAATAAAAACTTGCAGCTCAACGCCCTCTGCGAAGCGGCGGAATTGCTTATGGATTTAGATAGAAAGAGTGAAGCCAAAGACTACTATGCGATTTTGGAAAGGCCTGCGGTATCCAATTTGACAGCTTTATTGAGTGTTGACCCGAGAACTAATCGATATGCTTTTCAAAGCGCGGATTTGAATGCGACATCCGCCCGAGTGCTGTTTTTGGCTGCCAGCTTAAAAGACAACAAAACTCTGTCAGAGGCCATTGCTAACCGGTTGATAGATGTGTTTGGTCCGGCGGGAAGTCCTAAAGACGAAACTATATTCAATGGCGCGCTGGCTCTTAGGGAAGGCTTCCGTTTTGACTATGTTTTAGATAATTTGAAAGCGCTGAAAAAAGCAGGCCAATGGGCGGAAGGTTTGGCTAAGATAGATGAAGAAGCGGCTTTGTTTGCACAGAACGCGGATAACCAGCGCGAGCGCGCTTTCCAATTAGCGGAGTGTAATAATCTGGCTTACCTTTACGACAATGGCAGCAAGCCGGATTTGAGCAATTTGGCGCAATACACTAATCCGGCCAGCCGGCAGAGACTGCATTATTTAAGAATGGCACAGTTGGCCAGCGACAAGGCTACACCCAGTGGTAAAGACCTGTCCGGTATTTTGCGAGAGATTGGCGATTTGGTGCGCTGGGATAAAAACTCCCAGAAACTGACTTTCACTTTGTCGAGCGAGTATGATGTTAGACTAGATACTGTAAATAAGGATACACAAAAATCGCCGAAAGAATATAACGACGAGTTTGAGTTTGCGGTAATCGCTGAATATTTTGAGACGCTGAATAGTATTTTGAATAGTGAAGAAAAAACCGGCCTGCGTCCAGCTGATCCACAATCCGCCGCAGAATTAACCGCCGCGTTTAGAGATTATTTTGATAGGCAGAAAGCGCGGAATGTCAACAGTCCTTCAGAACAAGATTTGCGCTTTTTGTTCTTCGCCGCGTTGCTCCTTGACGGCGATCAGTCAAAACCGAAAGACATTTACGAGAAAATTATCCACTGTTATCCCTTGCCAGTGCCGCGGGGCTATGCAGTGTCTGTCAATGGAGTGTCGCAAACTTATTATTACAATTCCGACGCCAAGCGTGCTTACTGGGAAGCGCAGGCCGGTCTGGTTAATTATTATGCTAAACAAAAGAATTTTGCCGCGCAGAAAACGGCATTTGATAGGATCGAAACCGAATACAAAAACCGCATTAATCCGCAAAACGTTGCTGGTTATGCCGCCGATGCCGCCTATATCAAAAATCTTTATTTCAACGCGCTGTTGATGCAGTGCCTGTCCGATCTGGAGCAAGAAAACCGGAATACAGCCGTTGAACATTTGGGAGCATGGAAAACCCTGCTGGCAGACCCCGGCATTGCCGGACAATTAACTCCGGCGAAACGTGAGCAGCATAAATATACTTTGATCGAAATGTGGACCCGCGCGGCCATGCTGCTGGACACACAGGAAGATCAGCCGCAGGACGCGCTCGACGAACTGCGCAAAATTTACAACGACAAAGAGTACAATTTATCCAGCGCGCAAAACGCCGCCGCCCGGCTCTGCGCCGACATTATTCGCGGCAATATTGAGGGACTGATTGCCGCAGACAGGCAGAGAACTACCGGTCCGCGCCTGACCTTTACTCCTGACGATACTTTTAACCCTGACAATATTTCTAAAAATTATTTTACAAAGAACTTAACGGTTGGCGCTTATACAGACCTGCCGCTTCGTTACGAAAAACAGTTGTTTATTTCTTCACTGCTCAATCGAGCCAAGCTTGGCGATCAACAGGCGGTTGAGACTTTGCAGGCCTTGCTTGCGCCGGCGCGCGCCGAGCAGACAACTGCTGAAGTTGACAAGGATTTCTTCTCGCAGATCGAGCCGCGCCTGGAGCTGGATCAAGCCTGGAATTCTCTGAATGATAAATATCAGGGTTATCGGCCTGCGGGTATCAATGCCGAAAATATTGCCAAAAAATATCTTGCTTCTCCATATTCTGCTGGCACACACGATGAGGCGAAAGACCTGCTCCGTCTGGCCTGGTCGAAAGGCGCTAATCCACAATGGGCTGTCAACGGGACGACTATTACGATCGACAATAGGCCAGTACCGATAAAAGGCTATGCAGACCTGGCCGGATTTACCAATAAGCAGGCTCGCTCTGCCGCGGAAAATCTCCTGACGCTTTACGGTTATACTACGGCGACACGCGATGAGAACAAACTGGCCGGATTGATTAAGAATATTCTAACCCCGGGGGTGGCCGACGAAGAATTGTGCTGCAAGGCCCAGTTGGCCGAAGCCGAACAATACCTGCGGCTCAGCGGCGATCCGGACGCTGTAAAAAATTTACCGGCAGTCCTGTCAGCCTTGGGCTTTCTGTCCGGCGCCAGGACCGACCGATACATTCGTCCGGCTATCGAGAAAGCTTTGGAAACCACTTTGGATGTTCTGGGTGATATTTTTACTGAAAATGCCGAAAGCCGTACTTCGGACGATTATTATACTTATTGCAATCAGCGTATCCGCTATGTGCTTTTGCAATATGAAAATGCCCCGCAAAACGCTTATGACGCGCTGGAAAAACTGAGCAAGCCGCTGAATGAAGGTGGGCTGGGCTTGTCCGGCGACAGCCTTACCGGAAAACTCCTGCTGGATACAATTACTGCCAATAGGAATACGTTGCTTCTAGAAAACGCGGATAAAATAAATGGCGCCGCAGAAAAGCTGAATTTTGTGCCACAGCCACAGTCGGATCAGGATCAGAAAAAAATTCTTGATGAGTACCTGCATATTTATGACGAAGATTGCGCCACAAAATTCCAAAAACAATTGCTGATCGGTATCTTGCTGCTTTTGGCCGCTCAGACCCGGATAAGCGGGGCGGAGCCTGCGGAGTCCGGCGATGATGACGCGGCGGAGATGGCTGTGGAAATACTCCTGGGTCTGCGTCCGAATGATGATCCGCGTAAATTGACTTCCGCAGAACGCTTGGCGGAAACCGTAGAGTTTATGGGGCAGGAATATTTTGACCTGCTTGAACCGCGCCTGCGTCTGGATTATGCCTGGGCTTTGCTGAAGCCGAATAACCCATCAGCGGCGGCTTTGAATATTACGGAGCGGATCGCCAGAACAATTATTGAACAGGGTGAGAAAGTCACGGCCAAGATAATTTCTGAAGCGGAAGACCTGCTCCGTCTGGCCTGGGCTAAGTCTAAAGATAGTGCAGATGGCAAGCCTAAGCCGCAATGGGCTGTCGACGGCAAGAATATTGGCACGGATGACCAGCCGGTGTTCATAAAAGGTTATGCCGCACTGATCGCTGAACCAACGGATTTTACCGACAAACGAGTGAACGGCGCGTTTGAAAATCTGATCTCACTGTACGGCTACAATCCTCTGACGCGCGATGCTGAATCAAATAAAGGCAAATTGGCCGAACTGGTTAAACAATTACAAGAAACTTATGATAGCGCCACGTTCTCTCCACAGCTCAAACCGGCCGTCAAAAAACTGTACATCAAAGCTCTGCTGGCGCAGGCGGAGACTTATTACCGAGATAAAAATATGATCGACATGGCTAGGGCGCTGGATCTTTTGTTAGCGAAACCGACTGAGTCTACCGGTGATTACAGCGGCCTGTTATCTGGAGAAATCGGTATTCCAGAAAAAACCGAGGAGTATTATGCCTACTGCGAGCAGCGCGTCCGTCTGGTTTTGCAACAAGCGCAAGACAACAATAAATCCAAATCGGCGGTGGAGACCGGCAATGATCTGGAAATTTTGCGCGGAGAATTAAATCTGATCAGTCCGGAATGGCTCCCGACCAACTTGACCGAAAAATTATTGAATTCTTTTATTACGGTCAACAAGCCGAACATCACACCTCAAGAGACCAAGGATGTTATGGCTAATCTGGGTTTTGACATCACAGCAAGCCGCGAGTATTTCGAGAAAACCTGCCGGACCGATTATCAACGCCGCTTATTCATCGGTATCTTGTGCAAGCTGGCTGATTCGACCTCAGACGCGCCGAACACCCTTACCCCTGATCAACGCGCGAAGCTTCTTTCGGACGGCGATAACGACATTTATGAACAGATCGTGGAAGATTTGTTGCTGGACAGCCAAAACCAATACAGGCCCACGACTTTTGCGCAGGATCTTCTGAGTCCGGAATACGCGGCGACGATCCTGCCGCGTCTGCGTCTGGGCATGGCTTGGCGCGGACTGACCGGTAATGATAATGAATCAGCCGACCAAGTAATTTCCAAAGACTGGTTGGCTGTGGCTGATGGAGTGGTCAGTGTTGTTGATGCTTTGTGCGCTGTAAATTTGACGCTGAGAAAAGAACTGCAGAACGAAGTCGATTCTTTGCGTTATTTCGTAATGATCAAGAATAAAGATGAAAATAAAGATACACATATAAAGAAAATCAATGAGGCTTTGACTGATTATTACTTGCCGCAAATCGCCGACAATCCGGCAAACATGGATGCCAGGACTTTGGTGCTAAGCGCCTATGCCTATGATTTGCAAGAATACTCCGTAGCGTTGAGTTATATCGACGAGAATATTCGATATACTGGCGAAAATATTCGACGTGATGCCGCGCTCGACCCGATTCTTTTCTCTACAGTAGTGGACTGCTGGAGCAAGCAAGAGCCAAAGACGGTAATACCAGAGGTTAGAGTGCGACAATACATCACTGCTATTCAAACCCAGCCGGAACTTTACGCCAGCGACAAAGCCAAAACCGCGCTGGCCAATATTATCTGTGCTTATGTTTCTCAACAGTTGGAGGACGGCAATCTGGACGATATCAGTTGGCTGAAAAATATTATTTTGCCGTCAGCCGAACATTCGCCGGGGACGCGTACATATATTGAAGCTAGGATCGGTAAGCTCAAAGTTGATGCGTTGATAAAAGAAGGCAGATATGAAGAAGCGCTCAAGCTCTTGCAAGGAACGGATAAAAAGAGTGGAGTTCCGCTAAGCGGAACGGCTGAAAATGGCGTGGTATATACGCCGGTTAGTTTTAGTTTAAATAGAGAGAATGCGACAACCGGAATTAGCGCGATACTTACAGCAGATACTGGTCCAGCTGCGGCGGTTGAAAGTGATGCAAAATCCGGAATTTTGCAAAAATTAGATAGCTTGGAGACAGAATATAATGGCAAGCTGGATTCGCGGCTTATTGTTTCCCTGCGCAACGATGTGCGGCGGCAGCAGGCGCAGATCAAAGAGGCGCAGGGTTTTTACACGGAGGCTGTGGCTCGTTTAGACGAAATTGATTTGAGTTTTATCGATGACGAAAAAGAAAAAACTCAGGCGCAGTTTTATGACGACTTACAGCACGCGCGTATTTTTATTAAGCAGGAAAAATTTGCTGATGCGCAGAGCATACTAGAAACTCTCCCTGCTCTTGCTGATTCCGCAGAGCTCAAACCCGATGAGCGATGTCTGATTTATTTCAATCTGTTGGACATCGCCCTGCAAAACCCAGAAGTCGCCTTGGGTTATTTGGCCAAATTAGCAGAATTGTTGTCCGCCGAAAACAATGACGCGCCGGAAAAAAATATTAAACCGGAAACTGTTTTACTTTATGACTTACAGCGTGTGGCCGCGCGCAAATTGTTGCAAGGACAAATGCCCCCGGACGAAAATATGCCCACGCTGGAAGATGTGGAGCAAAAAATAAACGCTCTGCCTGCGGGCTACAAACAACAGACTTATAGAAACTTGCTGGCCGAGCTGCAAGCCTACGAACATTTAGAGAGCCGGAGTTATTTACAGACAGGCAACGGCGCGATTATTGCGGAATTTGCGTTGCCGCAAACTTTTGAGCCGGCGGACGGTCTGGATTCCGAGGAACACGCGCTGAACATGCGGAAGATTTATCTCGATAGCCAGATTACCGCCGGCGGAGCCGCCGCGGCAAACGCTTTGACCAAGATGGATGCGGATCTGGAAAGCGTTGAGACAGCACTCAAAACAACAAAAAGCGAAGGTCTGCAAATTGTTCTGCAAAAATATGAAACTGAGTTGCTTTTCCTGAAGTACAGTTTTTTAAGAACTCATTCCCAATATGACGCCAGCGACAAAAAAATAGAAGGCCGATTGGCTGAAATTAATGAACGGCTGGACAAATCCATAAAAGCCCTGAAAGATTTGGCGCCGTATTCTGCTGTTAATGTTGAGGAACGGCGGGAAAATCTGCGCGAGTCTTCCAGCGACACGCCGCCCTATGATCTTTTGGAAACGCAGATCAAAGAAGATCTGGATTATTTTTATAAAGAGAATGGGAAGGATATTCAGCCGGGACAGTTGGAATTCTGGAAATTCAAGAAAAAACTCGACGATCTGTTGAATAATTTTGTCTTGCTGGGCGATAGTCCGCAGGCCAGCGCCGAGGAAATTATCTTGGCGGTCGACAAACTCTATGATCTACGGCTTGGTCTGGTGGAGTCTGGCGCGGTCTCTGGCGGTCAGCTTCTGCCCAAGATTGAGGCTTTCCGCGCGCAAATGCCGGCAGGTTTTGTTTTTACCGGTGAGGAAAAGGGCTACGGTTATTACTTGATCTTGAACCTGTTGGAAAAGGATCTGGCCAAATTCAGCCAAATTGCCAAAAAAGTTTATGACGCGGGTTATTTAAGTAAAAATGAACCGAACGATTATTATGCGCAGTCCAGCGTTCTGTTGATCGACTTGATAAACACCCAGCTTAAAAACAATGCTGAGTTTAACACTTATATTGGAGCAAACACCCTACCCCAAATTAATTATAAGCCGGATGGCGACAATCTGGTTACCAAATACGGTGATATGAGTTTGACCACAAATCTAAAGAAAAAAATCGCTTTAGTCGAGGACGAAAATTCTCTAGCCGAGGACGAAAATTCTCTCAATCTGCCGGCGGAGTTTAAGGCATGGGAGAAAGTGTATAAAAAACGGATAAGCGGCGCGTTGTCCGGAAGCTATAAATACACCGCCGGCAAGATGTTGCTTGATTATCTCGGCGCCTTGATCCGGCAGCGTGATGAAGGGCGGCCTGTTTCCGGATTGACTACTGTGAATAAAAAGATCAAGTTGTTGTTTGATTTCCTGAACACTCTGCCGTCGGACAATTTGTTTTCCGACTCGCATTATTATCAGCTCAAAATAGCCGCTTTGAAAATACAATACGCTTCGTCTTTGTTGTCTAAGGCCGTCGACGCTCGGGACTGGAATACCCCGGCTGCCGGACAGCCCAAACCGCGAAAGATAAGCGATACTTTGCCGGACTATCTGGGCCAAGCGCGGGATATTCTCGAGGAGCGGCTGGAACACGTCGCGTCGGACAGTGCGGAGCATAAACTGTGCTCGTATTTGCTGTCCGTGCTGAACGGTGAGGACCAAGAATTGCCAGAGATTTCCGGTTTGCCGGAAGAAGCTAAATATTTGTATATAGAATTAACTTCTCGTCTGGCCTCCGCACTGCTGGCTCAGCAGCAGTCCGGTATTCAGCGTTTGGGCGGTGTGGAAAAAAACAAAATCCTCTCACTGACCGACACTATAAAATCCTGGGAACCTGATCATGCCGGGTTGCCGTATCTAGAACAAAACATAAAAAATGCGACGCAAAAATTGTCCCTTAGTCTGCTGGACAGGCTTGACTTAACCTCCAGCGAAAACACTTCCGTTTGGTGTTCTATTGATAATCAGAATGTCCAGCTGGTTAAGAACGGACTTTTCGGCAGTTTGGCGTCTAAGACTGAAAAAATAAATTTAAGTAAAGAGGTTCCTATTATCTGGACACCGTGGAATTTCCTGAACCTGCGGGCGACTCCGGGCGTAGATCTGCAGTGGCTTAAGTCGACGGACAGTATTTCTCAACAAGGCCTATACGAAGGTCTTTTGTTTACAAAACAAGAGACACATTCATCTGAAACCCCGTTTTTAGAACCGATAATTGTGCCGAAAATTGGCCTTGGTTTTGACCTTATTGCGCCGCAGGGTTGGCTGCTTGGTTTTTGGCAGCCTTCACTTAGCGGAGATGTTAACTATAGCTATTCGCCGCAACAGCGCTCGCCTTACAATGCCAGTCGTTTTGGTGAAAAAAATTATTGGGATCATCACTGGTCTTTCGATGTGGCATTCAACAATAAGTTTGCTGTAAACAAATTTTTCGGTTTTGAAATTAATAATGCGCTGCACTGGAGCCTGGATAATGGCATGTTGGCTACGGAATCCTACTATTATAAAGAAGAAAAAACGCTGTCCGGCGCTTTCCAATACAATCCGAGGGGACGGGTGAATTTCAACTTTGGTGAACTAAGTACGTATTTAGGCGGCGGTTTGTTATTTGAACAGGCCAACAATCTCAATAGCGGCTGGCAATGGGCTGACCGTTTCGGCTGGGCGGCTGAATTGGGCTGGTCTTATTATAGTCCGCGCTGGTCTGGGAGTGTGGCTGGCAATTTTAGTATACTTGGCAAAGATATTAACACCGGACTGAATTTCCGTTTTACCCGGCCAAATTGGCCGACCCTGTTGCTGGGCCTTAATTATACGCTGCTGCCCAAAAGGATAACTAACAGCAGTCAGGATATTACTTATGATTCTGGTAAGCATACGCTGACGAACACTACAGACACGCGCTCTTCGCAGAATAATCTCAGCGTGTCTCTGAGCGTGGAAATCCCGCTTTCGCCATTTGACAAACATAACAAAAAATAAAAGAGGTGAGGACAATGTTTAACAAACTTATAAACGACGAGCAAAACTACTTGACCGGCTCCGGCGGCGGCAATCCGCTAAATTTGCTGAGGTTGGGGTTGGTCAGTCTATTTGGTTCGTTATTTTTATTCGGCTGTCTAAATCCTTTTACGGAAGAGGTGACTAAAGAGACGGAATTTATCAAGTCGGCGCCGGATCCTGTTCCGGATCATATCGATCAACTGATCCCTTACGGCGATCTTACGGCCAAACTCGCGGCAACCTCCGGCGATACGGTCGAAGTGACTGTGCGTAGCAGCAGAAAAGAAGACTGGAGCACACAGCAAAAAGAGCTGGCCGGCCTAAAAATTTTGCTGGACAAATACTATAAGAATTCGTCGAATGCTGAGGAAATTAAATTTACTTTTGAGGGATTGACCGGAGAAAACAAAAAATTTGATTTTAAGCGGTTGATCGTCACACTGCTGGACGCTAAAACCAAAAATTACGACCATCTGGGCAATGAGAACCTTGCAGAATACGCTGAGTATATGCGTTCGGCGATTTTTGTGCCTTTGTACAGGATGAATCTGGATCCGTCGTACAATGAACCGTATGCTTGGGACAATCCGCGGACTTACGGCGTCAGCGTGGATCTGGATAAACAAGAAGTGACACTCGACCTGTCTCAGCGTGATGTGCTGATTCATAATTTGATGCACCGCGATCCGGATACCAAACTTACGAATATTACTATTTCCGAAATTGGGGATCGCTTCGTTAAATTTTCTGTGCGTGACACTAGAGGTCTGCCGCCGGAACAAAAATGGTCGTATCTGGGGCTGGACCTCAAAAACCAATTCGGTATAGACGGTCAGATAATTCGAGCGGACGGCGGTGTGTCTTTTGCCTTGAAAAACACTCCAGCGGATGTTCAATACCGCGTTGTGCTGGAAAACAGCGCCAAAGAAAAGCTGATATTTTACCCGGAGGAGCATCCGGGAATTAAAGATAGCAGCTTGATCCCGCTAAGCTACTTCCATGAGGATTTTTTTGCGGCGGAGCTTGGCGCTAAGGCAAATTTTACCGAAGGCGCGTTGCAGGTGAATTTTGCCGGCAAGAATTCCCGGGTTACGGTTACGGATAAATCTGAGACAAAAACCGCGGTCGACCTGCGCCAAAATTATACTGGACAACAAAATGATTATTTGAAGCTGACTATCGCCGCTGGCACGGAATTTGACTGGCAGAAATTCCTGTTAAATGTGCGACCGACTTTAAGCTGTATCGACGCTTCCGGTGTGGAAAAATATTACTCGCTGGACAAACAGCTCTCTTATACCACAGACCAATTGGCCATATTTGCCGTTGAAGACACGGCGCGTGGCTGCTGGAATATAAATATCCCGCTCTCCTGCGTCGATACTGGAAATGGTTTGCCGGCTGCCGCGCTTACTGTCACCGGCATCTCTCTGGCCGCTACCGACGAAAATTTTACTGAGGCGTATAATATTCTGGCGATCGAGTTGCGCGACGATGGCACGGCGCCGGGACATATTATTCCATTCCACGCGGTGGATAGAAATACGCCGTTCATCGCCGCCGGTATTTCTCTGTGCTCGGAGTCCGCGGCTATGCCGGATCTGGAGTTGCGGGATTTTGTTTTGCAGGCTTCCGCGGCTGAGGGAAAAATCGCGCTGGATTATTTGCGGCAGGAAAAATCTCTGGTCAGCAAAGGAGAGGCGGTGTCGCTGGTATTTTACACCGGAGATTTTGCCGATAAGGAAGAAAAAGATTTTCATTCAGACCCAGAGGGTCTGGAGACCGCTTACAGAGTTAAAGCCGATTGGCCTATAGTCGATACGTCTATTGCACAACAACTGCTAGACGAACAGACAGAACAGGAAGGAGAATAGTTATGTATACCAATCTCAAAGCTTTTGAGGACAAACCCGGACAACCACCTGTTCCGCCGAGCGGCAATCCACCGCCACTGGACGACAAATCCAAAACTGTGTTGACAACTGCCGCCATTGTTATTACTGCCGCCACTGTAAACTCTTGTGATTTGACTTTTGGCACGGGCAATAAGGTTTTTGGAGAGCCGATTCCTAACAAAGAAGACCCCGAAAAGATTCCAGAAATGCCGCCGTATGGTCCGGCTCCAGGAACAGGCGCAGTAGAACATCCTGAAGGCAGCGGTTCCAAGCCGCAGCCGGAGAGCGAAAGCACGGTTAATTCTTGGGGTAAATCCAATTATGAAATCAAAACCCCTAAAGAACTGGATGTAATATTTTACGAGTGTGATAAAGATCATCCGGCTGGTATAAAAATCGATCTGGATAAATACTATCGCTTACATGAAGAAGCTGGCCTTGCGCTGCCGTCTACTATTACCTTGAGATTTGAAAACATAACAAATTTGACGTCTGAGCAGTTAAAAAACTTTACGCTCACTCTGCTGGACTCCACCGGCGCCAAAGAGGAAAAACCCTCGGACGCGCACACCGGTTATGTGCGCTTAAAAGACCAGCGTAGTCTGACGAACTCCAATACAGTTTTTAGCGCGAACACCATGACCGTAACTCTGGATCTGACCAAGCGCAAAATAGAAAGCGCCAATATTATGATGGATGAAGGCGAAGAGTCTGATCCGACGGACGCCAGTTATATCAGCAATATTAGAAGTAACGCTGTCGACAGTTTTAGTTTTGACATGGCGGCCAGACAGACTGACAAGAAAGACTGGGCTTTTACCGGCGTTTATTATTCTAAAAAATTTGATCTGCCTGTGAGCGCCACGTTCAGTTATGGCTTGTCTGATTTTACGCCGCCGAATAAAGAAGACGCTGGTTATCGGATCGTTTTCAGTTTCGGCAAAAAACAGAATGGCAATTATAGAGAATTAGTGTATGACCCGACGGGTTTTACGAATGGCCTGACGACTAACGTGCCGGCTGGACGCTTACAAGAGAGCTACCTGTCCCTGCGCGACGCCGAGGCGGAAGTTCTGGGCAGCGACAATCTGCGGATAAAGTTTTACGATTATCCTAGTGCGCGCGTGACGGTGAAAGATCAAGCGGCCGAGAACGCTAGGTTTAAATTTGATCTTTTGCATGAAGGTGATGGGAGCGATCCGACGCGCTTGAGTTATCTCAAAATGAAAGTTAAGAAATATCCAGGCTTTAGCAAAGAGGATTTTCTGTCCAAAGTTAACCCCGGTTTAATATTAGACGATGGCAAAGAATGCCCTGCTGGTATCAGCTCTGGAGATATGGATTATGTTTTGGCGACCGATCTGGGAGATAGTTATGAATTGGCTATACCATTATTGCTTATGAACAATATTAATATTGTAGATCAATGTACATTAGGGGGAGTGTTTTTTAGTAGTGTGGCTGGCCGCAATGAGTTTGAGATCGCGGATATAAAAATCTCCGCGGTCGAGCAGGGGGAGCGTAAATTGGCTTTATCTAAGACTGACCGTACTGGTTTTACCGGCTTTGGTGTGGCTTTGGATAATAGCGGCGCGCAGACTGGAATAACTCTGAGCGGCCTGAAGGTCGGCTCTCAGGAGATCAATGCCCCGCCCGCGGATCTGGACAGCGAAGTCCAGGCTATTACATTGACGACTAATACGGGTTATTATCTGAATGACGATGAGGAGCAGTCTTTTATCAGCACTGGACTTATAAATTTTAAGCTCAAGCTGCCTGAGGAAACCCAAGGTGCGTTTTTCAGAAGTGAGGTCAAGAGCCAGACTGAAGAGACTGGATCGTCTGAATGAAAATAATTTAGGCTGAAAAAATGGGGGAGGTTGTGTTAAAATAAACTAAGCGGAGCCACTATGCTTAGAAAACCGTATAAGATTTTTTTATTATTGGCTATGGTTTTCTATTTGTGCAGTCCTGTATATGCAGTGCAGATGCATATTAATAGTTCTGGCGGGACGTATACTGGTTCATCAGTAAAAGTGTATTTGCTGGATAGAGATACAGGAAAATCAGAAGATATCGGAAATTTTAGTCTTGGTGGAGGGGTAGCTCGTCAGAGTAATTCTCCTAATATTACAGTTAAAATTTCTTCCCCGAATTTTATTGTTGCCGCTTATTCCGGAGAAAAACATCTTTATAGAACAGCGAGCACAGTAGACCTTACAGGAAGCAGTATTGGTACACATGTATATGTTACTTTCAACATCCCCGACAAAACCATCTCCGGCGTGGTCAAAGACGCCAGCGGAATTAATGCTCTGCCCGGTGTGACTGTCCATATTTTCGAGGCGGATTCTGCCAACGACCCGGATCATTATTGGCTGGCGCAGGTTACGACCGATGCGTACGGCAGATACGAATTCAAAGGCGTATACAGCGATGTGGACTATCATATCAAAGCCGAGAAAAGCAATTTTTTCCCGATGTTTGCTTCGAAGACAGCAGACGGCGGCACGTATGATCCGAGTAACGTTAGGGGCGGCGAGACTGTTAACGAAATCCGGTTGCGTTCCGCCAGCGTTATCAAAGGCACGATCACCAACGGCGACGCGAATACCGAAATTGTGGCTTTCCTGGCCAGCGACGCGCAGAACGATAAATATACTTATGTTGGTAAAGTGGTTGGTGCGTCTGCTTACATCTCGACCGGCTTGGCAGTCCCGCAGGGTATAGCGGTGGTTGTAAAAGCCCAGCGCAATGGGTATATGCCGGCTTTCCATAGATCCGGTCAACATCAAACTTACAGCGGCAAAGCCGCGACACCTGTGCAAGGCGGCGCTGCCGGCGTGAATATCACACTGGAGCAGGCGGGAAGTATCAAAGGGACGATTAGCGGGACAAGCGGGCAGGTGACAATTAACGTGTATGGCAAGAGTGGGCAGACCTTGGAATATCTGAACAGCGTGACGTGGAACGCGAATAGCGAGTACACTTTGCCCGCGCCTATCAGCAACCGCGCGCTGGTGGTGCAGGCGGAAAAGACGAGCTATCTGAAACGTTTTCACAACAACACGTATGAACTGGATAAAGCAACAACATTTACTTTGTCGGATACTGCAGCGAAGTCTGGTGTGAACATCGCACTGGAGCAAGAGGGTAGCATAACCGGAACGATCAGTGGGGCGACTGGGACGGTGTCGGTGAATGTGTACGGAAAGAGCGGTAATACGCTGGAGTACCTGAATGGAATAACGATAAATGCCGGAACAACGGGAACGACTTATACATTGCCCGCGCCAGTGAATAGCGTCCGTACATTAGTGGTGCAGGCGGAGAAGTCCGGCTACCTGAGCCGGTTCCACGGCAATGTGTATGAATTGGACAAGGTGGCGACATTTACTTTGCCAGATACGGCAGTTAAGTCTGGGGTGAATATCGCATTGCAGTCAGCAGTAACAATCTCCGGCACGATTACCAATGGCGACAATGCCAAAGTCAGCGCTTTCAGCAAGAACGGTTCTGTTTATGAATACGTCAATAGCGTGACAGCGAATTCCTCCGGTGGTTACGATTTGCCGATACTTTCCGGTATTGAGCAGGTGATCCTGGCTTCCCGCGCCGGATATATCGACCGCTATTATCAGCTCGGCACGTATGGCACCTACAACCGCGATAAAAAAGCCACGCCGCAAAAAACTGCTTCCGGTGGTATCAATATTACTTTACAACAGGCGGTGGACGTGGCCGGCAGTGTCAAGTATAGCGACAACACGATTTTGGGTATTCCTCTGACTGTCAACGCTTTTATCAGCGGGCAGGATTATGAGGCCGGTTATGTTACCGCCGCCGCTGTCAGCTCCGCGACCGGCGCGTTCAGTATGCGGATACCGAGCGACTCCGCGGGAATTGTTTTGCAGGTGACGCATAACAACAATCAGCTTATCGGTTACAAAGACGGCTCGTGGTTTGTGGACAACGGCAGTGTCATGTCCTCCGCCAACGCCAGAGTTTTGAAAAGCGGACAGTCCGGCTTGGACAGTCTGCAGATCCGTCTGGACAAATTCTGGATAGTCACAGGCTCGGTCAGCCCCGCTAATATTCAGGGTGTGGTTGACCTGTACGAATGGGAATCCAACGGCATCAATTACAATAAAAACAAAGGCTGGGTCACGGCCAATGCGAGCGGCGCGTATGAGATACGCGGCACGGGCAATGTTCAGGTAGTCCTGCGCGCCGGCACGGAAAATTATGTGACCAGGTATCTCAGCAATACAAATATGTCCAGTCCGGCCTGGGTCGATAATTCTCTGGATTTGGTGACGAACAATGCGCGGCTGACCCTGACGCCGCTAAGCGCTTACACCTACAGTCCGTCTTTGACTCTGGGCGGTCAGATCTCGGGCACGATCTCGTCGTCGGGCGGTTCCGGCGTGGTGACAGTCAGCGTGGAGGACGTGACGGGGAAGTTTTTCAAAGAGGTTACGGTCAATGTTGGCGTTCAATATACAATTAAAGGCATTCCGACCGGCGACTGGAAAGTCCGCGCGGCGCGAAGCGGCGCGATGCAGACTTACTATGGCGGAGTGTACGGACACAATGACGCCACGACGGTTAATTTAACGACGGCGGGCAGAAATGATATTGATATTACCTTGCCGGCCAGTTACGTTATTACCGGCGTGATCAACGGAGTCAGCGGCGGGACCGTAACAATTAGCGCTTTTGAGCTGGCAAACGGTCATCTGGGACGCTGGGCTAGTTCTTATACCAGAAGCGGAAACGGGGATTATAGTTTGAATGCGCCGTCCGGCGTGAACTCGATTGTCATGGCGGAGAGCAATGGCTATATAAACCGCTTCTATCAGTCCGGTTCCGGCGGCGCTTACTCCGACGAACAGGCGACGACGGTCAACGGCCAGACTGGCGGAGCGAGTATCACTCTGGAGCAGACGGGAAAAATCGAAGGAACAATAACGAGCCAGACCGGCAGCGGCATAGTGACGGTCAGCGCTTTTGAGAAAAATGGCGAGACGCTTACCTATATAAGCAGCATCACAAAAAATATCGGAGCAAGCGGGACGTATGATCTGCCGACACCGGTCAGTAGCGGCAGGACGCTGGTGGTGCAGGCAGAGAAAGCCGAACATATTAAACGCTTCTATGCCAATACGTACAGCTTAAATCAAGCGACTGAAATTAAATTGAGCAGCACGACGCCGCGACAGGATACAAACATTGATCTGGAGCAGGGAGTTGTTTTGTCCGGAGCGATTAACGCTATGGGCGTGACTGTGCAGGTCTTTGTCCGCGAGGCGGGGGATACCGAGGACACTTTTTTGCTGCACATGAAAACAGCCGACAACAACGGAGACTACACTTTCAATGTCCCGGTAAACAAAAATTATTTTATTCGCGCCGAGAAAACCGGTCTGTTCCCGGGTTTTTATCGGGCAGACGATCAACCTGCGGCGTTTGGTGAGCAGGATAGGAGCGCTATAAATGTGGCGTCCGTCGCCGTTACTGGCAAGAATTTTAATTTGTATAATGCGGGATCTATTGCCGGAGACGTGAAATACCGTGACAGTAGTGACATTGGCAGCGTGGTGACGATCAATGCCTTTGTCGCCAGCACGAATTATACTTTTGTCAGCGCGGTTACGACCAATGCCGCCGATGGTTCTTTCAATTTGCCCGTGCCGCAAGATGTGGATTTGGTTTTGCAAGTCACCGCAAACTCTGCTCTGGGTCATGCCAGCGGCACCTGGTTTCCCGACCGCGAATCTTCCGCCAACTCGACGATTTTTAAGATTACCGCTGACTTGCCGGGGCAGCATTTTATTATTGATAAATTTTGGTATCTGACTGGCAAAATTGCTTTGAGCGATAATCAAAGTCCGGTCGGCGTGTCGGTTGATGTTTTTGACTATACGAGCGTGACGAGCGGCACGGATTGGCAATGGCTGGCCGGCGTGACCATCGATAATATTGGTGGTGATTTTGCTATTACCAGTATAAATAGTGTTGAGGCTGTAGTGCGTTTCTCCAGAGACGGATATGTAACGATGATTTATCCTGATCTGGTAACGCTAAATAAGATCGGCACGAGCCATAAACAAACCTTGACGATTGGTTCCACGCCGACCAATCTCAGCTTGCAGACTCTCGCTCGGGGCGGCTCTATCAACGGCAATATTGTGACGCAGGGCGGCTCCGGCACGGTCACTATCAATGTAGAAGATTTGCAGGGCAATTATTTTACCGCGGTGACCCGCAACGGCGGCGGTGTATACACTGTCCCCAATTTGCCGTCCGGTAATTGGCTGGTGCGCGCCTCACAGGACAACACGATTGCTGAATATTACGGCGAGACCGCTTCGACATCCAATGCCTTGACGGTCAATGTTGTCGCTGGCCAGACTACAAATAATATCAATATTTACATTGCCAAAGAATGGACAATTTCCGGCAAGATTTCTGAAAAAGACAATTCGGCGCAGAATATTACTGACGCTTTAGTGTCGGCTTATTTTGTCACCGAGCCAAACACTTGGTTTTGGATCGCTTCGGCCAATACTGACACCAATGGCGATTACACACTGCGTGGCGGCTACAGCAATAAACAAAATAATCCGACCCAAATTTTCCTGCAAATATCCGCGACGGATTATACGGAAATAACAACTAATCCGCTCAGTGTCGAGGTTGCTAAGGATTATGCCGATCAAGACTATCAGCTGGAAGGCGCGGCGTATGTGCAGGGCACGGTGGTCAATGTCTCGGCGAATCAGACAGTGACTATCAGCGCTTTTGAAAAAGGCTCCAATTTTGTTTTTGTCAGTGAAGTTACTGTCAATGGCAATGACGCCGCGCCGGTCACTTACGTTTTGCCGATCAAGGCCAATCAAGACCTGGTGGTGCGCGCCGCGGTCAGCGGTTATGAAGACTTGTGGTACAACGATAAAATTTCTTCCGCGGACGCGGAGACTGTCAATCAAGCCGTGGGCACGACGAAAGACGCGGTGAATTTTAATTTTGCCGGACACAAGCAATGGCTGATCAGCGGCAGGGTTACGGATACGGACGACAATCCACTGGGCGGCTTGAGCGTGAATGTTTTTGTGAAAGATTCTGATTACGCCGGACCGGACGGCGGCAGCGTCTTGACCGGCAGTGACGGAATATTTAGTCTGCAAATCGCGCCGACCGAAGATCTGGTTTTGCAAGTGGCTACGGCTAACCCATATCTTGGTTATCCGACCGGCACGTATTACAAAGAAAATACCTTTGGCGTGATCGCTTCGGCGGACGCGACTCCGCTGCAATACAGCGCCGGCGATTTAGATATAGACTTTGAAATTAATAGATTTTGGCTTGTGAGTGGCGTGATTACTCCTCCAAATATAGAGGCGGTCATTGATATGTATGAATACGACGGCGCGGATATTAACTGGGCAAAAAGCAAAGGCTGGGTCACGGCTGACGCCGCCGGCAAATATGATATTCGCGGCACCGGCAATGTTACAGTGAATATCCGTGCGGCGACCGGCAATTATATTTCCGCCGGCATAAATAAAACCACGCTGGCGCCGGAAAATACTTACACGTACAATTTTAATTTGACGCTCGGCGCGTCGATTTCCGGCCGGGTCACCGCCAACGGCTCCGGCGTTGTCACGATCAGCGCGCAAGACATCGACGGAAATTGGGAAACTTTTGTGACGCGCAACGGCTCCGGCGACTACACTATACCGCGTATGCCGGCTGGCGTTTGGCTGGTGTATGCGCAGCATACTGACTGCGTGGCCGAGTATTTCGGCGAGACCGCTTCGACCGGAAACGCGGTCAGAATAAATCTGACCGCCGGACAGACTACGGACAATATCAATATTGAGATCGACCGCGAGTGGACTATCGCGGGTTATGTTAAAACTTCCGGCAGCGCTCCTGTTCAGGACGCCGAAGTCGATGTCTGGCGAAGTCTAGAGCCGACATGGGATTTTATCGGCCGCGCGAAAACTGACTCTTTAGGCTACTATATAGTGACCGGCGGGTACAATGATGTCGATGTTTATGTCCGCGTTTCGGTTAACGGTTATGAAATTCAATATTACGATGGCCAATACATTATAGCCAGCGCCAATACTGTCAA
Source organism: Candidatus Margulisiibacteriota bacterium (assembly GCA_031267055.1). Taxonomy (GTDB): domain Bacteria; phylum Margulisbacteria; class Termititenacia; order Termititenacales; family Termititenacaceae; genus Termititenax. The sequence continues at coordinate 36,685 of JAIRZV010000016.1, forward strand.
TATGATTCCGGGTACCCAAAAGACCGATGTTGATTTTACTTTGAGCCAGGTTTGGAAAGTTGCCGGCAATGTCAAAGATACACGCGGCGATCCTTTGTCTGGTGTCAAAGTTTCTTTGATCGATCAGGCAGATACCCAAAATATTCTGGGCGTCTACACTACTGATGCGTCCGGCGAGTATCAATTTATTTCCGTCAACGCGGTGACGTATCAATTGTTCTTGCTCGTGGAAAAAGATAATTATATTCCGTCGTCTTCCGCGGTTTTCGATGTGACGCTGGGAGACAGCGTGGAAATTTATTTTGAGCTGCCATTGAGCGCCGCGCCGGTACAGCCTTTGCCCGCCGGCCAGTCCGTGCTGGATACAATAAAATCCGGCCCCAATCCCGCCGATCCCGAAAAAGGGCCGATCCATATCGGCTTTATTCTGGACAGTGCGGCGCGCGCGCGGGTAAAAGTTTACACGCTGGGCGGCGAGTTGGTATTTCAGGACGATCAGCGTTTTCCGCCCGGCTACAATGAGTTCGTCTGGAGCGGCGCCAATCTTTACGACCGGCGTCTGCCCAACGGCGTGTATCTGGCCTATGTGGAAATCGACACCGGCCAGGAAAAACTGCGCAAAGTTTTGAAGATCGCTATCTTGAGGTAAAACAATGCGGAAAAATTTAATTTTGTTTTTGCTAATCGCTTTGCTGCCGGCCGCGGAATTTTTCTCCGAATCGACCGGCGCGGCCTTTTTGGACAACGGCT
>JAIRZV010000091.1 GCA_031267055.1 Candidatus Margulisiibacteriota bacterium
GATATCTACATGAACAATCTGTCGTCCTTGACTGCTGAAGACAAAGAAAATCTGGAAAATATGTTGGAAGTGCGCGCCCAGGCCCGACTAAAGCTGGTCGATCTGGACTCGACCAATAATCAAAAAGCGACTATAGAAAATAATCAGGAGATCCGGACACAGCTGCTTGCGGACAAAGCGGCCGCTGGGATTAACACCGAGTCCGAGCTGGAGGAATTGAAAAAATTAGAGGGCGGCACCATAAACCCTAATGAAAAGAATCCTGAAGCTTCATCTGCTTCATCAGAAAATAAAACACCACCGGATTTAACAAAAGCCCTGGAACTGCTTCAAGAATTTAAAATTCTAGAGGATAGGGAAACGGCTATTTACGCCTCGTTTCCAAATCTGGCCGGATACGCCACGTCTATGACAGCCGAAAACTTTACTCGCGCAATCACCTCTTTGGAATGGGAAATGCGTTTCAGCGGCCGCGATCTAAATAATATACCGGAATATCAAATGCTTCAGGGCTCTCTGCTGGCGGCGCGCGCGCAGTTGACCCAGCAGATCAAAGCCCTGCAAAACAACCCTCGCTACAAAGAATTATCCACAAAGAAAGAAACAGACCTGACCCCTGCTGAAGAAAAGGAATTGGCTAAATTGCAGGGCGAGATCAATGAGCTGCAATTCAAGTTAGCTGAAGTTAAACACAATTTGGATGAATTTGGCAAGATAGTCAACGCCTTACAGAAGTCGATCGGTGGCAGTAAATCGGCCGCCGAGGCCGCTCATGCCAATAGTTTGGGCCAGTCGGCTGGCGGTATTTATTCCAGAATTTCTGTCCTGGCCAATAATATGGAAACCACCGCGGAGCTGCTGCGGCTCAATCGGCGCGATATGGATCAATTGGAACAAAAGATCAACGAGATGCACACCAACGAAGCAGTAACGCCGCAAAATGTAAGATCTTTGTTCAAAGAACAATTAAATATTTTGCTGGATCCTCGGTCACGCACTGAACATACGGCCATGATGTTGATCGAAAATAGCTGGAATACTCTGGAGAATGCTGTCAACTCCGGCGAAACTAATGATATCAAAAACGCTATTACCGCTTTGCGTTCCACGCTGCAAGCCGCCGGCATCCTGAACGGCGACAATAATATTGGCACGTTCAATAATATTTTTGGCCTGACAGACCCACCAGCTGACGGCTCTTTCTTGAAATCTTTTGGTGAATTAACGACAACTGGCCAGACTATCTGCGACAGCTCCGACCCCAAACTTGATAGCGGTGTGGAGTTGGCTCAAAGTAAAGAAAATCTGCTGAGCGTTTTCCTGCTCAAAACCATGAAACTGCTCGATAAGCCGCGGCAGCTGACCTTTTATCATGAGTCCAATATGTCGGCCAATGTCAGCCGGATCGGCGCGGCCGCTCTGTCCATCGGCGCCCAAAAAAATATGTTTGCCAACGCCTGGCTGTCTCAGCATTTCCGCCGCGCAAGCGATCCTGTAGACGAGAACAATAAGGACAAGCCGGAATTGAACGACAGCCAGTGGTCTGCTCTGGCTAATAGTTTTGTTGGCATTATGGATAATCCTCTGCTTAGTTTGGATGAGAAGCAGGAGAAGTTAGAAAACTCATTGACGAGTACGATAACGCAATCCCTAGCCACCGATGACAGTGAACTTGCTTTCATTATAGCTGCATCCAAAGCTAAACCCATAGTTGACGCAATAATGGCTAATGAGGACAGTGCTGAAAAACTAATTGATTACAACGATCAGTTGTCTGCTACCACCGGCAGTTCCGGCAAGGATTCCGCCGCGTTCAGCGATTTCCTGCGAGATCAGTTTCCGGGCATTGACCAAAAGATACAGGGCTGGTGGTCTATTACCAACAATGCCCGTCAGGAAGAATTCAGCAGACTTTTTGGCACGAATAATACTTTAGGCAGTTCTCTGGAGCAGTTGGAAAATATCGCGATCAACAATTATCACCAGGGCAATCTGTCTCTGATCACCAGACAAGACACGGGATATTCTGAAAATAACCCCGGGTACGGCGCGCAATATACCTCAGACGTTTTGACCGCAGAGAAAATGCAATGTGCCGCGATAGACGGGATCGGCGACGGACCTGGAGTAGAGGACGGCGTAAATATTCAGAGTTTGGAAGATGATGTTAAAAATATGCTGGCGAATTTGGATACTTATGCGCCGCCGTCACAGGAAGGCGCGTCAAGCGATCGGGATGCGCTGCGGTACAGAGCCGGTGTTATTCTCAATATCAAAGAAGTGATCGTGGACAATGGTTTGGGTCAGGATTTTGTCGATAGAGTTGAGAGTGAGTTAGCACAGACGTTAATTGATATCGAGAACACTTTCACACGAGATGGCTCCGTCGGCGAACTTGTCTCTGACCCGCAAGGATTTCAAGATTATATTGTGCAAGAGTTGATCTGCGAGAAAAATCCTGCGGTAAAGGTAAACGCTTCTGACAACGAGTCGGCTGATTCGACTGATAGAGGCCAGCAGCTTTCCACTGTTCTAAATGGTGCCTCTAATCTCCAAGCAGTTTCCGGCTCTCAATTTGTTGCCGCCGGCGCGCCTCCGCTCAATCCAACGCCGAACGGTTTGCTGACCAACGCCAATATTTTACAACAAGTTCTTGGCGAGATTAATCCAGCGCTAACTGCGGCCCTGACCAACACCCAAGAGCCCGGCGTAGAGATTTCCGGCGCGATTCGTTATGTCCCGAATAAATCTGACGAGATAAATTATGAGGCTTCACGCCTAGCTATTTTAGCCCTGGGAGAGCAGGCCTTAGCAAAGCTGGGGCTCGCCGCCGAGGAAATTGAATTCCTGCGAAATCCGCAAGGCGATCAGGCCAAATTACAAGACCTTGTTGACAAGTTAGCGGGTAAGCTTAAAGATGATGTTCGCGCTCTCGTCGGAGCTGACCAGGCGCAAATCTACGCCACAGCCAATCAGGAGCAAGGCGGAAAATCCATACTTGGCAGTTATGGCAATAATGGCAATCCTCTGCCGGCCTCAGGTAATTTGCAAAACATTTCTGCTGCGCAAAAAGGAATATATCAAGGCATTATTGAACAGGAAATAAATTTGGCTCTGAACCGCGCGGAAAACACCACCGGACAAAGACCGAGCATAGCCACATTTACTGTATCCACAGATGCTGTAAAAACCGAAGTTTCAGCACAATTAGACGCTATTTATGGCAGCCGAGAGGCCTGGGACAAGATTATTCAAGTCATGAGCAATACTGACTTAGAAGAAGTAGGCGTTTCCACTCCAACCGGCAGTGTTGAATCAGGCGAAGGTCTCAAAGGCACTTATGTGACGCTAAAGACAGGCAGCGGTCAAGTAACTTATATGAGCGAACATAATAAACTTGAATACATTGCCCGTGGCGTGCCGCAAGAAGAAGACCAGCAGGCAGATGTTAAACTAGCCGAAGCTACACCACTTAAAGCAAGCGCGTAGTTTTAGGCGGTGAATATATTTGCTTCAAGCGGCCGTAATCTTCATGACTATGTCGTGGCCGCGGAAGCAAATATATTCACCGCAAGAACGAAGATATTTATCGCACAGTATCAGGTTGTTTTATTCCCCTTAATACGCTTTAATTTGTCGTGTTAAATTGGCTGATCGTTTTTGCGCTTTCCGCGACGCCGTTGCTGGAGTTGCGCGCGTCGATACCCTACGGATTTTTGGCCGGATTGCCGCCGATGGCGGTGTTCTTTTTGAGCGTTGCTGGCTCTTGGCTGCCAGCTTTTTTTGTCGTGTTCGTGCTGGAGCATGTCGAGCCGCTTTTGCGCAAAATAAAATTTTTAAATGATTTGCTGGACAGAGTGTACGCTAAGACCCGCGCTAAAAGTGAGCAAATCCAAAAATGGGAATTTTGGGGTTTGATTTTATTTATCGGTGTGCCGCTGCCCGGGACCGGCGTGTGGACCGGCTCGCTGGCCGGCTATTTGCTGGGTTTAAGCCGCCGCAAAATTATTCTCGCGTCTTTGTTGGGCACGGCGCTGGCCGGTCTGGCGATGGTGCTTATTTTACTGCTGGGTGTTTCGGGTTTTAATTGGCTTTTTAAAGGAATGTAATTCTGCTGGCACGGCCACAATTTTCGCCAATGTTTTTTCGCTGTAAATACGTATAAATAATTCAAAATAGGGTATGTGTTATTAGGGGGAATAAGCTATGTCAAGATTCTGGTGCACTGTTATAAACGCGCTTGGCGCTAAAAGTTTTGCAGCAGCTATGCCACTCACTAGGACAGACAATGATCAGACTACGGGTCTATCCCCACAAACCGGACGAGCGCAAATTGTCCCGCGGCAAGCAAGCCAAATGGAGAGCCCGACCCTTGAAGATGCAGAGGAAAATACAGCGCGTGCTCAACAAAAACAAAATAATAATGATGATACGCAAACAAATCAAATTCTGCGTGACCAGCTTAATTTTATAAATGGTACGCAGATTACCGGCCTGAAAATAAATAAAAGCGCCCCACCGGCAAGAGAAATCACGTTCAAGCAGCGCGCTTTCTTGACCGGATTAGAGCGGAAAATGAATAGAGTGCAAAATGCCTGGTTTGATTTCACAAGACACAACCATGAAGTTGCTTTGCGGAAATTTATAAATAATAATATAGATTTGATTGACGCTATTGCCGCTAATAAAGACGCCATGTTGGAAGTGCTGCAAATATTAGGCAGAAACCCCGAGGTTGATGTTAATTACATAAATGATTTCTTGGCAAGAATGTCTCCCGAGGATCGTAACTCGCCGGAATTCGTCAGCGCGATACTGTCTGTTGACCGCATTTTGATCGAATTTATTCGTTATCAAGAAGATGGCGAGAAAATAAATACATGGGATGGCTGTTTTTATCTAACCGGGGAAACTTTGGGGAAATTAATACGACAAAACCCGGAAAACCCAGTCTTGTGGCTGAAATTTTCATTTAACGGATTTAAAAATTGCCCGCCGGAAATTACTAGAGCCGCAATCGCCAGCGGACACATATCAGTTAGTGCTCTCGTAAACGAGGCAATGGCATCTCCGCATTTAACCCAAAATTTTGACCCGGAGCACAAAATGCTATTGCTGGAAATAATAAAAAACAGCGAGCAGCCTCTTAAGCTTTCAGGAAAAGACTATCTTGTTCTGCGTAGTTTTTTTCCTGAAGAGCCGGTTGAAAGTTTGGCCAATGTATCTATCCGGTACGGGGAAAATAAAGATTATTTAGACACATTGTTCCAACGTTGTCAGAACACAGGAATAAATTGTGCGGAGCGTTTTGACCCGCAAACACTGGAGAAATTACTGCTTTTCCGCGAGCAGCCCTTAGACCACGATAAACCGGTCGCGCTGGTCATAACTCCTTTAAGGATTGGAGATCATAATGGCGCTTTCCAGGATTCGCAGTATATAGCGGATTTGCTGGCGCATGATTATCAAGTCTGTTATTACGAAATTGGCGCTGAGACCGAAATACCGGCGGCCTTTGCCAATACTTATTCTTGCAATAATCCAGCTGTGGATGCTGGAGCGACTCGCAAGATAGATGTGGTTGTATTTGGCGGTCATGGTACAAAAAATAGTATACAGTTGGGCAATATTCCCAGCGCCCCAAAGACTGCGAGAATTTTTGAAGGGTTTATCGAGAAATACAATAGAGCGAGCGGACAGCAAAACCCACCTGCTTCGGCTGGGGTTTTGCAATCCGCCAGACAAATTTTGCTGGACAACGGTCTGACTCTTGACAGTGGCGATTCTAATCTGCAATTAAAATATGTTGATGAGCCATTCTTACAATTAAATTATGCTGAGCTGGACAAGTATTCTCCTGAGGCGCGGACAAAACTTTTTGCGGATCTGGAACTGCTTTCTCCTTTTTTCGTGAGGGTACGCGCTGATTTTGCGGCCTGGCTGGCCTACGATAGATCATTGGTGGATACGTCAGATAAAGAATTAGCCGACTGTGACCAATACCTTAGCGAGACCGGAATAATTGTTGCTAATTCTTGTTTCAATGGCTATAAGCTGGATATTAACGGCGATGGCGTTATTGATGAACAGGACAATACTCCGGAAAATAGAAACATTATCGATGCTTTTTACGAGTGGTTCTCTGGGGCAGAGCGCAGATTTTATGGCGCGCCAGATGTCCAGTATGGCGCGCCGCAAATTAATTTCGCTGAAGACAACAGTATAAACGATGTGTCTTACACCTATGCCGATCTTGCCCTGAGCCAGAAATTTCAAAAAGGCGCCTACTACAGAAACGGCAGTGTGATTAGAGGTGAAATGCCCGTATCGCCGCCGCCGTTTATTGCGTCAGAATAATTTAAAATCTCGCCGCAATTCCCGCTCAATATCGCGCTGTTTTTTCTTTTCTTTTTTGTCGTAAAGTTTTTTGGGCTGGCCTAGACCCAGATAAACTTTTACATGACGGTTTTTCTTGAGATAAACTTTGAGCGGTACCAAGTACAATCTTTTTTGCTCGATTTTGCCAATCAGTTTATTGATCTCATTGCGTTTGAGCAACAGTTTGCGCTCGCGGGTTTCCGGCGGATTGTGACGGTTGCCTTGCGCATAGGGCGCGATATACATATTGACCAGAAAAATCTCGCGGCCTTTGACACGCGCGTAGCTTTCTTTGATGCTGGCGTTGCCGGCGCGGATAGATTTGACCTCGCAGCCAACCAGCGCGATGCCGGCCTCGACAGTTTCGAGTATGGTGTAGTCAAAACCCGCTTTGCGATTGAGGATTTCCATAGTAACATTATCATAGCATGAGTGAATTTATTTTTATAAATTGTC
>JAIRZV010000083.1 GCA_031267055.1 Candidatus Margulisiibacteriota bacterium
ACCGCGGCGTTCAGCAATGCCACCGATCTTTTCAAAGCGACGCTGGTCCTGCCGGAAGTCAGCGATATGTATGTGAAGCCCGCTTTGCAAAAATTGGCCAAAAGTTTTCAGAAAAATAATTTTTGGCCGAACTCGCTAACCTATATGAATGAAACCGGCTTCACACGTGGTTTCTGGACTATCGACAAATACAACGAAAACGGCAATAAATATTTTTCTAAAAATTATCATTTTTATTATGGCCGTTATCTGGATCAGACGCGCAACGACAAAGCCTGGCAGGATTTTACGGCGCGCGCGGACGCTTTGCTGCAAACGCATATTCAGAGCGTCAGTTTGAAATCACTACTGGCTGATGTCGCGGCGCTGAACAAGGTGATTAACGAAAAGTATTACGTCAAAGACACCGCGGGTTATGTTTACTACAATATTTTGCGCGACGAAGTACTGAGCTACTATTCGGCGTATCAAAAGGAATTAAAAGCCTTGCGTGAAGACGGCTACAGCTGGATCACCAATGCCGAGCCGACCGGCAACTATATCGATAAATCAGCGCAAATCGCCGCGGAAAATAAAACGCGTTTGAACAAACTGCTTTTGCAAATCGAGGTCGCACAAAATAACACAGCCAGAGATTTGCAAAATCTGCTCACGCCGGCGGATTTGAAAAACAAGATCAGAGAAATTCACCGGGCGGTTTTCTCCGTCAAAATGCCGGTGGATTATCAAGTGCCGGAAGATTTGACGCTCGATTATGTCGATGATTTCGCTAATTATGACCGCGCGCAGTCGTTTTTTACTTCATTCTTGCTGCCGGTCGTTTTTGTGCAGGACGTCAATGCCTTTTTGCGCCAGCAGACCACGCGCAATTTTGTCATCGGTCTCAATAACGACTATGCCCGCGACGCCGGCGCGTTGCTGGGCAACGCTTATCTCTTTTTCAATGACTCAAATACAGAACTGCGCTTCAATAAATACACACATCACCCGATTGGCGGACACAGTATGCTGCTCAATCCGGGTTTCGGCAATTTGTTTGACGAAGATTCCAATATTGATCTCAATCTGGAGTTCTTCACGCCGCCGGCTGTGTATCCGGCGCAGCTCTCCGAAACTAATTTTACCTTTGCCGGCGATGACCGATCCGGCGAAGGTGTGTGGACGATCATGGATTATTTGCGGAACGCGGCCAAGCGCAAAAACATTTTATTTTTCCACAACGGTCCCAATGTCCAGGACAAGCCGATACTCAGCGATTATTTCAATATTGGCAATCGTCCTTACAAACTTAATGCTATGGCTCTGGTCGGCAGTGTGGCGTTGCAAAAACGGCTTGACCCGCAGTACATCATGGCTGGCGATTTTCAATACGATCGTTTTCAGGAAAAGATCGATCTCAAAGCCAAGGGTGTGAATGGCGTTGCCGGCCGCGTGGCTAGAGGCGGCGAGTTGCAAGGCCGCGCCATTAGTTTTGTTTATCAGGGTCAGCGTCCGCAAACCAATATGACAATTGTCGAACAGAAGTTAAATAATAATAAAGAAACGGTTATTTATTTCTTCGGTCTGGAGCGCAACAAAGGCCAGCAAAACCGCTCGGGCAATCCTGATCTGGTGCAGTTTTTCGGCGAGAATATAGTTCAATACGAAAGCCTGCCGGGACTTGTAAAAATCGCGGACCGCAGAGTCGGTAAAATCACCGGCTATTATCCGTCAGGGCGTACCGTGGATATTCCGCTGCGTTATTTGCAGCGGGACAAAGGTCTGCTGACACTGGATCTAACCGCTTTTGCGGGAATTGTCTGCTGTCAGCTGACAGAATAAAGCAAATATATAGAAGAAGGAGCAGGGCATGACAAACAAACAACCGCGTAATCTTTGTGAGGCTTTTACCGCGGTCGTCGACGAAAAAGAAAACGAACTGCTCTTTGAAAAAAAATATACTTTTCGGCAGGTCTGGAATATGGCCAAAAACCGCGCTTTGGTTTTGCAAAAAGCAGGTGTTGGACGCGGCGACTGTGTGGGTATTTTGAGCGGCAATAGCTGGGAATGGTGCGCGACGCATATGGCGATCCTGTGTTTGGGCGCGGTGGTCCTGCACATGGACCAAAATCTCGACAGAGAAACCTGGCAAAAAATGCTCGATCGCGTTTCCGCCAAAGCGCTTTTTGTGTCTCAAGATTTTGCCGCGCTGCAATTTCAAAATGTGCAGATTTTTAATATTCACGCCGACTGGGACGACCGCGCGGCGGAATTAGCTCTGCCGGAGGTTACGATGCAGGACACGGCGTGTTTTTTGTTTACTTCCGGCACGACCAGCGAGCCAAAAATCGTGCAGCTCACGCACGGCAATCTTTATTTCACCTCGATAGGTTTGATCAAGTTTTTGTGCGACGATTTGCATGTGTTGGACGGCGGTGAAAATGTTTTGGCAATCCTGCCGTTGCATCACAGTTACGGACTGCTGGCCAATTATGTGGGTCTGGTTATCCTTGGCTGTATGGTTATGTTTCAGCCGTCGCTCAAAGGCCCGGACCTTATCAAGAGTCTGGCCGAAACGCCGATCCATATGGTTTTCGGTGTGCCGCAGCTTTGGGAGCTGTTTTTCGACGGCATCGCCGCCAAAGTCAAGGCGCAGTCCGCGCTGAAATATTTTTTGTTTATGACTATTCTCAACACCGCGCCGGTCTGGCGCAAAATCCCGCTCTTAAATAAAGCCTTGGCCAAAGTTTTCGAGCCGGTGCATCAAGTGATCGGTAAAGAAATGAAATTTCTGTGCAGTGGCGGCGCGGCGCTCAAGCCGAAATATTTTAAATATTATTCCAATATGGGCATCAAAATCATCGAAGGCTATGGTCTGACCGAAACCACCGGCCCGGCCTGTTTGTCCAATCTCCTGCATAATACGCTCGGCTCGGTGGGCGGTCCGATCGAGGGCAATGAAGTGACGCTGCGCAATATCAATAAAGACGGCGTCGGCGAGATTTGGATGCGCGGCGTATCGGTGACACCCGGCTACTACAACAATCCGCAGGCCAACGCTGAAGCTTTTGACCAGGACGGCTGGTTCAATACCGGCGATCTTGGCTTCAAAGATAAACGCGGTGAATTGCATATCACCGGCCGTTTCAAAAATATGATAGTTCTGGACTCCGGCGAAAATGTTTACCCCGAGGAGCTGGAAGCCTACTATCAATACTC
>JAIRZV010000153.1 GCA_031267055.1 Candidatus Margulisiibacteriota bacterium
CCGGCCAGCACATAACCTACCGTGACTTTGCTCTGCAAAAAACGTTTAAAAATAAAACGCAGAGACTTGATCCGGTAAGGATACATGAAATAATAAAACGCCACGATCAGCAGCGGCAAACCAAAAGCCAACTTGACACCGCGGAATTGATAAATTTTCAGCATGTGATAACTGTCGGAAAGCAGCGCGATGATCAGCAAGGCGCCGAGCATAGTGATGCCGACGATACGCAAAACCAAAAGCAACGTCTCGCGGAAAGTTATTTTATCCGCCGGCCAGTCGTCGGTTTTGGGCAATTGGGTCAGCATCGCTATAGTCGGAAAAATTATTGACACAGCCAGCGCCATTAAAGCCCGCCACTGACTAAAATAATCCAGACGCCAAAAAACCGCGTCGAGCAGGAGCGCCAAAACTAAACCCCACCAAAAAATATTTTCCGGCAGATTTTTAAAGAAAAGCTTTAAGAAAAGATAAAAGACCGGCACTAAACCCAGCGAAATAAAAACGCCGAATATTATAGAAAGAGTAGGATCAAGTCCCAGCGACACTTTATCCACCGGCTGAACTGTCGTGCCGCGGCGTTCCAAGCGGGTTTTCAGCGTCGAAACAAAATCCTCATTGTAAGCCAGCAAATCTCTGGCCAGATTTTCATTGGTAAACGCGCGCAAATACAAAATGCGCATGCCGCGGTCCAGCGTGGCCAACAAATAACGGTCCAACGCCCGCTCTTTGGTCATCCGTTGCAGCTGCGCGGAAGTCACCGTATGCACGCCGATATTGCTGCCCGGCAAATACTCGGCCAAAGTGCGCGAGCCTCTTTGCTCCATAAATTCGATCACGCCGAAATTAACCTTATTTTTCTGCATTTTTTCTGCGACCAAAGCCAGATTACCGCCATAGCCCAAAATTTCATTGCCGCCAAAGATCAACGTGTGCGCGCCGGTCAGCGCGCAAATCGCGTCAATTTTCAAACCCAGCGACACCGCGTCAATGCGGCGGCTGTCGGCCAGTTTAGGAATGATTTGAAATTTATAGATTTTTAAATTTTCAACGATCGCTTCATCGATGCCCAGACCGATATTGCCGAGATTATTCACCTGGCCGCGTATCTCGATGATGTTGCGTCCGGCCACTCTGGCACGCTCCGAACCCAAGTCATTGATCAGCGAATTTTGCGCGCGTTGAAAAGTGGCGACCTGATCGACCATAATGTAATTATTTTCCGGCACTATATCGGTGGAGCGGATCAACGTCAGCAAAACCGGATTTTGGATCTGGCCAAAACGCGCCATATTGAGCAAATCCTGGCCGGTCACCCAAGTAGCCAAACCGCGTGCGGTCAGATTATTCAGCGTGTCCTCCGGCACCACGATCGAAGTCACGCCGGCTCTTTGCAGCATTCGCAAAACCTGCGCCTGAGTCTGCCCCGTGTAAGCCTGCAAAGACAAAATCTCTTCATGATCATAGGCCAGTTCGACAGTCATATTCTGCTGCTCAAGATACAAACGATAGCCAAAAACACCGAGAGAAATTAAGATCGCCAAGAGAAACAAAAAAAGTTTAAACCAGTCTTTTTTGGGCACCCCAAACATTACCGCTCCTTATGCTGCAAATAAGCTTCCACAAAAAGCATTATATCGCCATTCATAACTTTTTGTACATTAGCGGTCTCGACCTGCAGGCGGTGATCCTTGACCAGCGAGTACGGATGCAAAACATAAGAACGGATCTGATTGCCCCAAGCAATGTCTTTTTGCTCGCCCTGAATTTCGGAAATTTTTTCTTTGTGCTGGGCTTCTTTGAGCGTCAGTAGCTTGGCTCGTAATACTTGCAACGCGGTGTCGCGATTTTGGATCTGTGAACGGCGGTTTTGGCATTGCACGACAATGCCGGTCGGCAAATGGGTGATGCGTACCGCCGAGTCGGTTTTATTGATATGCTGGCCGCCCGCGCCTGACGAGCGAAAAGTATCGACGCGCAAATCGGCCGGGTCAATCTCGACAGTTTCGTCCAGCTCAAGCTGCGGCACAATATCCACGCTGGCAAACGAGGTCTGCCGTTTGTCCTGCGCGTTAAACGGCGAAATACGTACCAAGCGGTGCACGCCTTTTTCGGACTGGAGATAGCCGTAAGCGTACGGTCCGGAAATCAGCGCGGTAGCGGATTTCAGGCCGGCTTCCTCGCCGGGCGAGCAGTCGATCACTTCCGCCGCAAAACCTCTCTGCTCGGCAAAACGCAAATACAGGCGCAATAACATTTCCGCCCAGTCCTGCGCATCCGTGCCGCCCGCGCCGCTATTGACGGACAGGATCACATTGGCCCGGTCATGCTCGCCGGAAAGTTTTAAACGCAAATCAAATTCCTCGGTTTTTTGGCGCAACGCGTTGATCAGATCGGATAATTCCGCTTCCACGCTGTAGTCTTTTTCCGCTTCGGCCAGTTCATAAAAAGCCTGCGCGTCAGCCTGCTCTTTTTCCAAAGTCTGAATTTGCTCCAGCAAATCTTGTTTGTTTTTTAACTCCGTCGAGATTTTCTGGGCTTTTTTTTGATCCTGCCAGAGAGCCGGATCGGCGCTCTCAGCTTCTAATTCCTGCAGCTCTTTTTGCAGACGAGGCAGGTCAAAGATAGCTCCGGATTTTGGCGATTTTCTCCGCCAATTTTTTCAATTCTTGTTTGCGTTCCTGAAGCATCTTTAAGCCTCCTTTTATTTTAATTTTTTCCGCAGCAGTTTTTGTATTTTTTGCCCGAGCCGCAGGGACAGGGATCATTGCGGCCGGTTTTTTCCGCCGCGTGGATCGGTTCCTGTTTGGGCGCATCACCGGTTGGCCGGGACTGACCCTGCATCGGCGACTGCAGTCCCGCCGGCAGCTCTCCGCCGGAATAACTCATATTGCGGTAATGTTCCTCGACGTTTTGCGGCAGTTCATGCACCACCTGCACACGCAGCAGGGTTTCCACTGTATCGCTGGCGATCTGGTCCAGCATAGTCTGAAATAAACGAAAACCTTCGATCTTGTATTCGGTCAACGGGTCCAGCTGACCGTAAGCGCGCAAGCCGATGCCCTCGCGCAACACATCGAGATTGTGCAAATGATCGATCCATTTGCGGTCGATCTCGCGCAGCAACACCAGCCGCTCGATATTACGCAAAATCTCCGGCGGAATCTGCGCTTCTTTTTCTTTATATTTATCAAGACAATTTGTCTTGACTAAAAACTCCTGGATTTTTTCCGTAACGTCCTGATCGATCAGCAATTTATGACGCAACGTGTAAACGGTTTCGCGCTGACGGTTGACCACATCGTCGTACTGCAAAACCTGTTTGCGGATCGAGAAATGATACTGCTCGACTTTTTTCTGCGCGCGCTCGATAGACGAAGTGATCATGCCGTGTTCGATCGGCGTATCCGCCGGCAGGCCGAGCCGGTCCATCATGGCAATGATTTGCTGTCCGCCGAAAATCCGCATCAAGTCGTCTTCCAGCGAAATATAAAAACGGCTCGAGCCCGGATCGCCCTGCCGTCCGCAGCGGCCGCGCAGCTGATTGTCGATGCGGCGTGACTCGTGGCGTTCGGTACCCAGCACATGCAGTCCGCCCAACGCGGTGACGCCTTCGCCAAGTACAATATCCGTGCCACGGCCAGCCATATTGGTGGCGATGGTCACCGCGCCGCGCTGACCGGCGCTCTTGATGATCTCGGCTTCGCGCGCGTGTTGTTTGGCGTTGAGCACATTGTGCGGGATATTCTCGCGCTGGAGCAGGCTGGACAAATGCTCGGACACCTCGATCGAAATAGTGCCCACCAAAATCGGCTGGCCTTTGGCATGACGTTCTTTAATATCCTGCACAATCGCTTTGTATTTTTCATATTTGGACTTGTAAATCACGTCGGCAAAATCTCGGCGCGTCACCGGCTTATTGGTCGGGATTTCCGCGACGGCCAGATTGTAAATTTTGGCAAACTCCATTTCTTCGGTTTTAGCCGTGCCGGTCATGCCGGCCAGTTTTTGATACATGCGGAAAAAATTTTGAAAAGTGATCGAGGCCAGAGTCTGCGATTCATTTTGAATACGCACATTTTCTTTGGCCTCAATAGCCTGATGCAACCCGTCGCTGTAACGGCGGCCGGTCATCAAGCGGCCGGTAAATTCATCCACGATCACAACTTCGCCGTCTTTGACAATATAGTCCACATCTTTTTTGAAAAGATGTGCGGCTTTCAAGCACTGGATCAGCATATGAGCGGAATCCATTTCCTTGATATCAAAAAGCGAATCCAGCCCTAAAAATTTTTCCGCTTTTTGAATGCCGTTCTCGGTCAAAGCGATATGTTTGGATTTTTCTTCGAGCGTAAAATCGCGGTACTCATCCGGTTGTTTTTCTTCCTCGGCTTTTTCTTTGGTCTGATATTTGCCCGGCGCCAGCAGCTTGGCGGCCTGCAAGATCCGGCGGTATTTGTCGGTATTGTCGTCGACCTGACCGGAAATAATCAGCGGCGTGCGCGCTTCGTCGATCAAAATGCTGTCTACCTCGTCAACGATCGCGTAATATTTGGTCTCGCGCTGGACCAGCTGCGTGCGGTCCGTAGCCATATTGTCACGCAGATAATCAAAAGCAAATTCATTATTCGTGCCGTAAGTGATGTCCGCGCGGTAAGCGGCCTGGCGCTGTTCAAAATCCAGATTGGCGACAATCACGCCAACGGACAAGCCTAAAAACTTATAGATCTGTCCCATCCATTCCGCGTCACGCTGCGCCAGATAATCGTTGACCGTAACAACCTGCACGCCCTGCCCCAACAACGCGTTGAGATAAACCGGCAGCGTGGCCACGAGCGTTTTACCTTCGCCGGTTTTCATCTCGGCGATGCGCCCTTCATGCAGGATCATGCCGCCCAGCAACTGCACGTCAAAATGCCGCATATTGAGAACGCGTTTGCCGGCTTCGCGGACTACGGCAAAAGCTTCGGCCAAAATATCATCAAGCGTCCGACCAGCCTGCAATTGCTGTCGAAAATAATCCGTTTTGGCGCGCAATTCCGCGTCAGTCAGCGCGCTGATCTGCGGTTCCAGCGCGTTTACCGCTTTAACCTTTTCCCAATAAGGGGCTAATTTTTTGGCGTTAAAATAACCTTTGATCGCATCAAGAATTTTCAAATCTTTCTCCTGTTTTAAACGCAGAAAATATCTTTGCTGCCGCTCGCGTTGGCTTCTCACTTAACGGCGCGTACTTCGCACGCTTGTTAAGTTCGCCCCAAAACTCGCTCCAGCAAAATATTTTCTGCGCGCTTACATACTTGGTTCAATCAAACCAAACTGCCGCGACTGTTTTTTCTTGTAAATAACATTCACGCGTTCGGTTTCGATATTCAGGAACGGCAAGAATTCGTTTTTCTTATTTTTCTCCAGCTTGAGCGCGGCAGCATACGCAGTCAGCGGCTTGGCAGCGGAGACAATATCGCAAATCTTGGTGATCTTCACGCCAGCGCCAGTGTACGGTACAGTCGAGGGAGTTTCTTTGAATTTCCGCAATTTGGCGCGCTTCATATACAGCTTTTTAAAAGTCATCAGTGCGTAAGTGTTATTGCGGCGCGCGTACACGACACTGATAATATGCGCGGCTTTGGAATTATTGAAAACGTGAAACGCTTCGCGCGATTTATTGAGCTGGAGCACAGCTTCCACCGGCTCCATCGGCTTGGGCGCGGCTTTCGGCTCTGACGTGATCTTGATGCCCTGCTCCTCCGGCTCTTCGTTCTCTCTGGGCCACGGCGGCGGCGCGGCAAAATTTCTTTTCTTGCGGTCATTTTTCAATTTGTCCTGATATTTACGCAACGGCGCGTCCAGTTTGCCGGTCAGCTCGTCGATCGACGCGTAAATATCGCCGGTCATCGCCTCGGCGCGCAGAATAATTTTCTGCGGCAGCTGTAAATTGACCGTCGCCACATGTGCGCGGTCGCGGTTTTTGATGTGTTTTACTTCGAGATTGAGATCGGCGATCAGCACTTCAGGAAACATGCCTTTGTATTTGGCAAATTTTTTCTCCGCGTGTTCGCGAATCGCCGGTGTAAGCTTCAAGCCGTGCCCGTGGACTGTTAATTTCATTTTAAATTACCTCCCGCAATTTATTATAACACCCCTCCGCCGCCTTTGGCGATAAGTGAGATAAAGTGTTACGGCAAATATCTTTGCCCACGCGAACACGGCATAGCACTGAAGGTTACGTTCGCTTCGGGCAAAATATTTGCCGAACAAAAGCCTTTCCGCTTCCGTATAAACAGCACGTATATATTTGAAAAAAGTGGGTATACATCTGTCAACAAAGTTATAGAGGGAGCAGGCTCATGAAAACGAAAAAATATATACTAGGAATTATTTTGGTGGCGCTGATCTTAGGTGGCTGCGGCACTACAGTCGGAGACTCGCTAGGCGATCCGCCGCCCAACCCCAAAGCCAAAACACAGGAAGTAACCAATCTACCGGTTGGCAGCTTGATTTCTGTGCAAAAAAACAACAGCGGTTTAGAAATCTCCGGCGCGACCGGCTGCGCGGAACCAGCCGCCTGGATAGGTGTTTTTTCCGCCGACACAGATGCTGTTTTGGGTGAAAGCGCCACACTCAGTGATGGCAGTTTTAAACTCAAGATTACGGAACAGCCAGAAACCCTAGTAGTTAGAGCACAGGCGGCCAACAAAAACATAAGCTATCCAGTGTATCACCGCACCACCGGATTTTTTTAAATAAAGCTTTTTAGTCTTCGTAATCGATAGTCCAACCGTCCTCGTCTTCGACGACAGTCGCGTCATTATTAAGCGGAGCAGCTGGCGGGACAGGTGTCGTTTTCGGCACGGCTGGAGATTCTTCCGCGCGCAGCTCTTCTTCGAAATACCAAGACTCTATTTGCTCTGCTTCGGGCTGGGTGATTTCCTCAGCGGGCACAGCCAACTCGATTTCTTCCGCAGGGAAATCGAAAGTTGGATATTCCTCAACATTGCCGCTACGCGGTAACCCGACAATATCCGGCAGATCGGAGCGCAGTGTCTGCACAAAAGACATCCGCGACAAAATGCGCGCCACATCCAGACGTTTCATGTATTCATCCGGCTGGTATAGCTCCCGGCCAATACCGACAGTCAAAGCATGTTGTTTGGTCTGGTTAATATCTTTGTAAGCCCAGTGTCTGGCCGGCACATCAGCGTACAGACCGGCGCGCGACAGCACTCCACCGTCAATGCCGTAATAACGCGCTATGGCCGCCGCCGCCTCAGAACGCCGCACCGGAATCTCCGGCCGCGCCGATCCGTCTGTGTAACCGCGTATGTAACCGAGCTCGGATGCCTTGAGCACTGTGTCGATCGTCTCCAGCGATGCATTTTCCGTAACATCTTTGAAATCCAAGAAAGCGCGATCCGGCTCCACGCCTTCTCTTTCGGCCAAACGCACAAGGACCAACATTAATTCTTTGCGAGTCAGCGGCCGTTCGGGCTGGAAAACCGCCCCCGGATAACCGATCATGAAGCCGAGATAACCTAAATCTTCCATAATATACTGCTCATCCGGCCTATAATCGTCAATATCCGTAAACATTTTGTAACGCAGAGGCTGCACCGGCACAACTACCGGTTCCGGTATGACCTCGATCTCAGGAGTGGCCGGCTTTTCCGGCGGCGCAAAGCGGTAAGAAATAGTAAAGAAATGCGTAATATTTTCGGCAATATCGTCGCCGGAATTGTAAGCATAATCAAAATAAATACCGTTCCAGTTGATGCCGGCGCCAGCTGTAAATTTCCACGGTCGAACATCATCCCCGTCCTGCACATCATTGTACTGCGCTAGTCCAGCGCGTAAAGCGATCATCTCATGCGGCCAATATTCCACGCCGGTCTTGAACAAAGAGTTTCTTTCTTCTAAACGCAAATCGGCGTAAAAATCCGTTTGACTGCGCAGCCAATCCCATTCCTGCCAAAAACCTGCCGGGCCGAACGCTCGGAAGCGGCCGCCCACGCCCAGCGCCAGCGGGAACTTTTCTTGCAAATCATCTGTCCATTGCAAGGCCGTGCCGACCACATTGTCCAGTGCCGCGCCGAAAGTCCAGTAGCGGCCGTATTCGTAATAACCAGCCAGATCGAGCGACAAACCCCAAGCCGATGTGTCCACTTCTGAAAAATATTTGCTGAAATATTTAGCACGCACGCCCAGATTGAAATTTTCAAACTGAAAAGCGTAAGCGCCGTAAAGTGTCGTGTCATTATAGCCGATGCGTCCGCCGAGCAGATTGTTCTGGCTGTCGCGGACAAAGCCGCCGGTCTCCTGAATAGTCAAAAAACCCAGGCTGAAATTGTCCTGGCTGTACGAAGCGGAAAGATAATTGATCTCGCTGATCAGCTTGAACGCGGTCAGGGCAACGCGCGGCGTCACGCGTTTATTTAAAAAAGAATAGTTCTGAAAAACATAATTATTATTGTCCTCCGCCGCCAGATACGCGCCGCCGCGGCCGTAAGTGTCCGCACCGGTCAATAGCGGCTCCAGACCGTACGTGCCCTTCTGCTCAGCGATAGCCAGGCCGCACAGCAGACAAAAAATAATAAAATATTTTTTAATCAAGCAGCGTCAACCTGCCTCTCTCGAGAACTTTGCGCTTCTCGTCCGTCAGGAACAAAACGTAAATCCCGTTGCCGGCGTAATTACCTCGAGGCAGACGGCCGTCCCACCGCACAGTATTGTCCTGTCCCGCATAGGCATAATTGTCAATATGCCAAATCCTTTCACCGCGTATATTGTATATATACACCCGTGTCCATTGATCCTTTGCCACGCGATAGGCGATTATAGCTACCTCATCTCTCGTCTGCGGCGCGAATGGATTCGGATAACTCCATATACCCTCACCCGTCCCGCCGTTGCCAGAAGTCACATCGTCTTTGTTGCTAATCAGGCGCCCTGTGGAAGCGTCCCAGTTAGTAAAATCAGCCGTTCTGATCACGCCAATAATATAATAAGTCCCATTCGGCAGATCGGGCACAGTCCAATCGCCGTCTAATTGCCGCCGGTCGCTGGTAGCCGTAGTGGAAGCCGGTATATTTTCAGAGATCACTCCTATAATCCCGCTCAGCGTGGGACTGCTGCTATAGTACAAAGAAACAACCGCGCCGTCGCCCGGCTGGTGCGCTTCATGCCACCAGATCGGCAGTTTGGTGATAGGCGGCGCATTATAATTAGTCCAAGGCTCGATTATCAGGATAGATGGTGGATTGCTCGTCACAGTTTGGCCGTCTCCGGTCGGCACAGACGGCGGATCAGGATCATCAGGATCGGACGGAATAACGCCTTTTTCATGTTTGACATAGATAGGATGCGGAGCTTTTTCCTCAAAAACCCCGCTGTTGCCACTGACCACCGCGTAAACATAATAATAACCGCTGTCCAGATCGCGCGTATCCCAGATCACGCCTCGCACGGGATCGCGCAATAATATGCCCTGCGCCAGTCCGCCGGTAATAATGTCCCTGACATCGCCGGAAACTTCTCCGGTATGCACGCCGTCACTTGTCACACCCACATAATAAAAACGCACTTCCGCGTCATTGTCGCCAGCATACTCGGCTTCCCAGCTGAGTGTAAAATTGTCACTGGCCACATCGTCTATACCGTCCGGCTCGATAAAGTGGAAATGCATTCTTTGCGTATAAGTAATCTCGGCAGTCGTTTCTATAATATTGCCGGCGCCATCTCTGTAATAAACGTAAACACGCTTGACCGCGCCCTCATTTGGCGGAGCAGCCAGCCGCCAGCCGCCGTGATAATTGTCCGTGGGAGCGTAATTTTCCCAAGAGGTAATACCGGACGGGTCATTGATGTGGGTATTGCTGACATACATCTTGTCAATGCCACTGCCACCCAACTCATCCTCCGCATAAATTTTGAGACGCACATTTAACGTATTGGTATAGTGAGCGCCATTGTTAATTATCACTAAACCGCTGGGCGGGGAAATGTCAGCGCCCATAACACTCGCGGCATAATTACCCTGCGCATCGAACACCTGCACGCCTATAGTGTCCTGGCCGCTCACACCAAACAGGTTTCTAGAAACAGCGAAATTGAGAGTAACATTGACACTGGGCTGGACAGTGGCCAAAGGCGGGCTGCTACCAAGGACGAAATTGAGCGTGCTGCCCTTATATGACACGTTTAAACTGGTGACATTATGCTTATCAACAGCGTTCAAGGTTATAAAAATAGAGTCCGCATCCTCACCGGTATTTAAAGTGGTGATACGCGGCGGAGTGCGGTCAGGAATATGGATCAGGGCTGTATAGCCGCTCCAGGTCGATTCGTTGTCGTGCTCGTCACGCGCCCGCGCCCGCAGTACCAAGTACTGATCATCGGCGGACAGAGCGGCTCGCTGACCGGCAGAAACGACATCATTGAGCGTCACGGTCAGCGCGTCGGCATTGGCCAGCCAGTTGCCGGAAGCTATGCTTGACATCACTCCGGAGCTGGGAACTCTGAACACTTCGTAAAACATGTGGGTCGAGCGCGCCGGAGCCGCGGTCAGCGAAAGAGTGACGATCTGATTGCCGGTGGTATTGACATTGGAAGTGATCCAGGTAATATTCGGCGTCAACGGCTTCCAGGGCGATATTTTATCGGGAGCGTGATTGAACCAGACTTTTTTATTCTGATAATCGTACCAGAGCATATACGGCTGGTCATCTATGATACCGGGCAGCATATGCGCGTAAACAGAAGCGCTGCCCGCACCCTCACCACCGGCCGTGGTGATCGATTTGGTCGGCGTCGACCACTCGGTAGGCGATTTCAAGTGGATCTGGCCTATTTTATAATTTTGGCCGTCGTGAAAAACATATTGTATGACTGGAATGTTGGCGGTGGTCAGGCCGAGGCGCGTGGTCAGGATCTCCGGCGCGGAAACATTGGTGGTAATCTCTGTAAAAGCGGTCGAGGCAAAAGTATTATCGTGATAGACACGATAACCTAAACTATAAGCGCCATTTTGCACGGCTTTTTTAGAGTAAGACACTAATAATTGATTGCCACTAACCAGAACGCTTGGTCGGTAGGCAATATATCCATCCACAATATTTAAAGTGACATTGCTCCAACCAGAGGCTGTATGTCTCAAAACCACCATATTGCCTGTCGGGTTATCCTTATTAACTTCACTGATTCCGAAATCATACTTTGCGTAAGTCAGGAAAAAATCCGTCGACGTATTTCCAGCGCTAAAAATCGGAGCGCCGGCATTTATTGTCGGATATTCACCTAGCGCCGGATATCCAAAATGATATTCTTCCTGCTTATTAAGACTGTAGTCCAGTTTATATACCCTAACTGAAGTAAAAAGCTTAGTATCTCTATCAGTAACAGCTACATAAACACTTGTGCTATCCACATAAATATCCGTGATAAAAAATGAATGGCCAAATTCAGCTTCTACTATGTTTGTAGAAATCATTTGATCGGCGCGGCCATTTGGCAATTTAATCAAACGCAGTTTTCGGATATTGTTCTGGCCGCCGGTAGCTGTTTCATCGATCCCGCTCTTGTAATAACAGATGTATATATCATTGTTATAATAAAACAAGGACGGGTCAGATAAAGTGTAAGCACCCAGAGGACTATTAATATTAATATTATCCAATTCTTGCAGAGAACTCCAATTGCCGCCACTGACATTGGATGTAACGTAATATAGTTTATATTCCTTAAGGTCTCTTATTCTATGGGTAAAAACCGCATGAAACCCGTTATTGGAAGTAACCAGCTTATGCCCGCCGTCACTGGCAAATATAGTGGCTGAATTGAAATTTCCGGCTGCTGAATTATTCAAGTAGAAATTATCAATATCACTATTGCTGACAGGAATATCCGCCTGTAAAAAGCAAACAACAAAAAGACTTGCGTATACGAGGTAACGCGCTATTTTTTGCCTATTCATAATTATCACCATAATAATATAATACCGTAGCATTTACAAGCGAATCTTTAGATAAAATCACCTTACATACCGGTAAAAAACGGAATGTCTCTTATCCAAAAGAGTCAACGCGGGCGAGCATTTCATTTAGAAACGCATTCTCCAGAAGATACCTGCGTCGACACCGCCACCTAAGCGGAAACTTTGGTTAGAACTGTTATTGTGTTGTCCATACCCATGCAGTCCGACCTGTAAAGTCCAGTTCTCAAGAAACCGCCAGCTTATACCCGCCCTCAATGTACCGCGTGTCATCCAGTCCTTACTGCCAAGATTATCAAAGTGCTGCTCATACGCTGGAGTAAACGTAAGGTTTTCGGTAAGTCTAAAACTAAACGGCAATTCTAGCTGCATGCCCTGAGAAACACCTCTATCAGCAAAGTTCAACGCATAGGTGAACTTAGGGTTAAAACTCAAGAAACCATTAGGTTTCCAACCTCCAGAGAGAGTAAATGCTATGTCTTGCGGCTTATAAAAACCTTCAAAATCATGGCCGGTATGAGGGTCATTGGTAAGTTGTCTATCCACCTGCATCTCTACACCAAGATAATTATCTTCGGAAAATTGATAAAGCATACTAAAGGCCAGCTTATAAGCCAGATCCCATTGTTGCTCATTAACATCGTCAAACTTGCCGGGTTTTTGCTTGCGCAACAATGCCAACATTTCTTCCGCATTATCCTCGTTAACAACACGATAGGTTTCTTTGAGGCTGATCCAACCGGCCAGCAGTTCTGCAGCCGCCTCAAGAATCCAGCCACGTCTTATCGTAACGAGGCCTCCATTTTTATCCCTTACTTTAACAGATTCTGTCATGTCCAACTTGAACTCAGGGACTATTCCGAACCAGAGGGACGTCTTATCGCTTCCTTTCTCGACATCTACAGGTTGCTTAGTTTCTTCAACAACCGGTTCGTACCACCGATATTCCTGCAATTCTACTGTCTGCTCCGGAGCCTGATACTCCTCTGTAAAACTAATTGGCAGTTCCGGCACATTATAAACAATATCGGTAGTAATTCCGTTTTCATCAAAACCCGGGACGCTGACAGAGCTAGACACAACCTCCAGCCCAAAATTAGACACCGCAGCAACAGCGCTCTGCAAAGCAGACGTGAGGTCCGGAGCAGGCACACTATAAGTAGCGCCGGCGGCGGTTCCGCTCAGACTGCTAGAATCAATACCTTTAACTTTGGGGCTGTTTATCGAGACCTTTCTTTCTACTTTATAGTTAGCCACTTTGTAACCGGTTATACGATAAGGCTTTTTAGATGTCGGGGGTGGAGGTGTTGTCGGGGATTCCAGGGTTCCCTCGACTCCCACTACAGCTTCAATACCGTTAAATCCGGTTCTTATTTTAAATGGCTGATTAATAAAATCTGCATTATAAATGGTTTCGCCGGCAGTAGACACCAGAGTATATTCCAGCGTATAGTCTCCTTCACCTAAATTTAGGCCTATTTGAATATTCACAATACTATTATTTGAATCGCGAGTAACAATAGCAAGCTGCAGAGTTTCCAACTCGCTCATAGTATATGTTGCTCCTGCTTTTGTTTTCAAAACGCAGTCTACTCGGCAGTTAGCAGGCACAACACTAGACGGGAATATCGCAGACATTGAGCCTCCGCCACTACATGTAATTATCTTCGTTATCTCCGTAGTGTCGTCAAAGTAATTTGTGGATATGGTGTTTATATTAGAATCTTGTTTCCAGTCATCTTTCATGCTCGTGAAAGTATCACTACTATCGGAAGCAGTGGTTTTAACCTTGGCCGCTTCGGTATCTATCCGCCCTAGCAACAGGTTTTTTGTTGCGGCCAAATTAGCGGCGGTGGCAGGCTGTCCGGTCGGAACAGACTCGCTAAGTGTACCATTTGTATCACTGCTCAAATTATAAATCATTGCCGTAACTCTGCCTGCATCTATGGTGCCGGACGCTTGATAAGCGGAGTCGCCGCTGGCAGGAAACAGATCCACATCAACAGAGCCCGTAGATTTGTTGTTATTATAATGATCATCAACCAGAGCATCCAAATCAACACTGCCAGCGCCGCTAGTCGGGATCTGCGGATTTTGACTATCGCAAAAACTTTTGAGCACGGCTTTGAGCGAGCTCTTAAGAGCGGCTTCCGCATCAGCGAACGAGCCATACTCCGAACCGGTAAGGTCTGTAGAGTCCGGATCAAAGTCCACAGACCAATTAGACATTATTAAAGTCTTTTGCGCGGCGGTCAGTATAGTATCGAAATAATATTCGGCCAGATCCTGCGCGGCGGCGGCTGGAGAAGTATAGCCAGCCACGTTTGTAATACCATTGTTCGTGCAGTAGGTTGTAATAACTGATTTTAAGGCAGTGATAATATTATTTCGCGCTGCGGCCACATCACTACCCAGCGCGGTTGTTGTGCCGCTTCCCACAGCCACAGTCAGCGTATGGGTTTCCGTAATTGTTGTGGCAAGTTGCGGATCATTATAAATATTTTCGGCAAGGCTTTCGGCCTGTGTGGTCGGCGTGCCATCACTATTTTTGTATCCGGTAATATTATTTGTCGCAGCAAAATCCGCAACTGCCTGCGCGATCCGGCTTTTCAAAGCGGCTATGGCTCGCGTTTTCGCATTATTTGTGGCTGTATCTCCGGCCAGGCTTGTCTCTGTGGCTGACAGAGATTGAGTGCCCGGTTTGAATAACACCGCCGCGCCGCTTTGCTCCAGCTTTCCTTGAGTTTCCATTTCAGTATAATAAGCATCAGCATATTTTTGCGCGCCGGCATCCAACGTAAGCATTTCCTGTGTATCAGGATCATACAATTGCGTAATAGTATTCTTATTACAAAAGGCTATAATAGCGGCTTTGATCAAAGCGACCACCGCGGCTTTGTCAACGCCGGTGAATTTGTTGCCGGCAGAGCTTTCTTTTATATTGCCTAGTTTGGCTCCGGACTCGCTTTCTTCCAGATATTCCTGCGCTTTGGCTTTTTCCTCAGTGGTTAATTCCGAGCCGACCGGCCGGCCTAATTTAGCGTTAATATGGTCTTCAATCGATTCCTTGGCTTCGGATTCAGATAATCCCGTACCGAGATATACGGGCGGATCATCAGGCTCACCGAACGTTAAGTCATTAAGGATAATTTTATAAAACAAATTATTGGTCTCATAAAATTCCGCATCCTCTTTAGATATAGTCACCCAGTTCGTCTCCGCAGGCGGGTTACTGCCTTTTTTAGGAAATCCCGCCAGCACAGCGGCAACATCCGCTTCGCTCGCGCCAGCCTTACGTATGGCGGCAATTATCTGATGCGGAGCGCCCGGATAAGATTGTTTATTTTCCGAACGCAACTGGTTTTTATATTTTTGTTTATCATCATCGGAAAGCCCCTCGATATTGTCCAGTATTTTGTCTATCTCCTCTTCTTTAAGAATTGGAGTTTCTCCAGCTCTAACCACTTGGCCGTCTTCTATTTTTAGTCTTCTGACAATGAACACCCACTCATGGATCAGATACTCTTTATGAACATGGTCAAATCCAGTCTTGACTCCTACCCTAAAATAAGAACGATCATCAAATTGCCATGACAGAAATGGTGGATAACCAACCATATCGGCATGAACATTATACCCTCCAGTAAAGTCAGTGTTCTCAGCCACATCGTTCTGGGATAAAAAATTTTCATATCGTAAACCTAAAATATCATATTTATTTGCAAAGGAAGCACTGACACCGCTTTTCTCATCATTAAACACGCCATTTAGTTGAACCACTGTATTATCGAAAAACGACTGACCCACTTTTTTTGGCAGGAGACGCTCAGCCGTATGCTGAATCAAAGTTAAAGTATTTGTTATCTCTTCGTCTGTATAACCCTGTTCTTGCATATTGCGGCTTGTGTCTTCTTTTACCTTGTCTACCGTAGCCCAAAATTCCGCTAATTTTGGGCTGGCTGTATCCTTAATCTGCTTACTGCTATTGGGATTCAGCGTATGACCAAAATTTAACATTTTGCTTAAACCATGATCCTCATGATCAACTGGATCATTAGAAGAATATTTATAGTTGTCTAGATTGTATTTATCAGCATTTGCGGATAACTTCCATGCAATATGCCTATCCTGCAGCCCGCCATTAGGGAAAACTTGATCGTCCTTTTTTTCTGTCTCTTCTTCTTTGTCTTCAGTTTCCGGCAGCTCCGGCATTTTACCGCCAAAATAAAGCGGATACGGGGTAAGCTCTCGCTCATTGCGATATTCCGTGAAATCCGTGCTTTTCTCGTCCCTCTCTGTCTGCCATTCCGCAACTTTTTCCGCAAAGATTTCCGTCATAATATCCGCGGCGGCTTGATGTTTTTTCTGAACATCAGCCTCGATAATCTTCGGATCATTGGTGATAGTATCTGGATTTTCAGTCAGCCACTTAGCAAGGCGCCGATCATGTTCAGCGACGATCGCTGTATTACGCGCCACGCGCTTCTCCTCCAAAACCTCATCCAGCAGCGGAAAAATCGCTATTTGCAGAGGACGATTAACGCCATCTTCAGCCGCGCGTCCGGTCTGCACTTCCCGCAAAAGCTCGGCTGGTTCTGTCCTCGCAGGACGCAAATCCTCGTCTGTCAGATGACCAAAAACACCTTTATCTGACGGGACGCCTTCGACCGGAGTCGCATAGGACGGCAGCTCGTTTTCTGCGCCACGCAGGAGATCATAAGCTTTTTGATACTGGCGTCTGATCTCATCGTAATATTCCTGATCCGTGCGCAGCCGCTCCGGATCCACGGAACTCAGCTCGGATAGAGCTTTTTGCAACGGCTCAAAATTATTATGCATGGCGGTAATGCGGGGATCGGTGCCATCCGGCGGCACAATCGAATGATAAGCACGATCTATTTCACCCCAGTCTTGCGACCGAGTTTTCAGATCAATCCCCTCAGACGCGCCGTACAGTTTACGCTCAGCTTCCGGATCAGTGGCTTTCATTAAATCCAGATATTTCACGACGTCTAATTCTTCGGAGTCGGCGTTTAATTGTTTGCCAAACTCTACAACCATGCCGCCCAAAACTCTGGCCAGTTCAGCATTGTAGGCGATCAAACCGCCCAACGCCTTGTTATTCTGCTGCGCCGTGTCCGTATCGCTGCCCAGCAAGGCCTCCAGTGCGGCCGTTGCCAGATCAAGCATCTCGTCTTGATTGCCGGGGTAACATTCGATCTTCGCTGGCATTACATTTGTATTTTCAAAAACCAACCTGGCTTTTTCCGCCAAAATTATCCCCAGCGCGTTAGCGGTCTCAACATCCGGCTGCGGATAGGCTTCCTGCAGTTTTTTATTGTCCGCGACCACGGTCTGCAAAGCGCCGCGCAAGCCTGATCCGTTTAGTCTTTCCGTTACCCAAGACTCAATCGTTTGATATTCGGGACTTCTGCCGTTCAGCACATAATAGTCTTTGATGTCATTGGCAACTTCTTGTACCAGACCGTCGCGCAACAGAGCTTTGGCAGTCTCGACATTTTCCTGCACGGCAAAAACATGGGCCACACTGTCGGCTCCCGCGGATACAACGACGTCAGTCACAGCTTGAGTGACGTTTAATTCTTTGGCCAAATTTTCCACCAAAGCGCGGTCTGCCGGAGTAAGCCAGTTCTCTGGCGTGTCAGCCGCCGACAGTTGCGCCAGAAGCAGACTCAGCCAGAATTTTTTGGTTTCTTCGGTAATTTGCGGCTGATAAGTCTCATCATTTCTCGCGGCCGCATCTTGGGCAACGCGTTCAGCTTTGAGTTTCTGCGCCAGTCCGTGTAAAACACTTAATTCTTCTGCCGTAGCGACACTGAATGCGTCGCGCAAATAATTCTGCGCATCAGCCGCGGCGCCATAGCCGCAGAGGAGCTGGCGGACACGGGCGATCTCATCGTCCAGCGCAGTATCCGCATTTATCATTCCAGTCGTACGGGCGGTGGATATATCAAATCTTGCAATAATATCAATATCTCTGTCGCCATCTTCATCACGTTCTTCGCCGGTATACACGCCATCCGTCTGTTTTAGCAGCGGCATTTTGAGAGAATACTTTACGCCGGACTGCGCCCCGTGTTTTCTGATCTCCGCGGCGTGAAGCGCTTGCTGCTCTTCCAGCTCCAGCAAATATTGCTGCAGATTGGCCTGACGCGCGGACAAAGAGCCGCTGTTCAGGTCGTATTTGCTTACTTTTTCGCGCAGGTCGCTTATTTCTCCTTTTCTTTGCGCTATATAGGCGTCTTCTATCGCGTTCGTGTCATGAGCCTTGATCAGCTCATCCAGAGCATAGAGTTGGTCGGTCACGCGGGCGATCGCGCGAAAAGCTTGCGGACTTTTTTCGAAGCCTAATTGCGCCAGAATATGCGAGTACACTTCCTTGGCCAGTCTGTCGTACGCGGCGCGGGCTTCCTTGATCTTACCGGCCTTAACCAAACCGACTATACCTGCGGGATCTATTTTTCCATCCGACTTTGGCAGATGCTGGTAAATAAGCGTCGTTTCGGTGAAGGTCAGGGGCCAGGTGGGATAAATGGTGACAGGTAAGGAAACTTCGCCGTCATTTCTTAATTCATTAGTCTTGGTAACGATAGTAGTATTTACTTGCGCAAAAACAGTGCGCGCGCCAACAGTTTTACCATTTATTCCTACATAAGGCACATGCCTCACTTCAACACCATTCCAGGTCATTTTTGTAAGTGTACCCCACACTTCACGTTCATTTTGAGGATTGACCACATCAAAAATACCGCTGTTATCGTTCCGTAGTCGTAATTTTCCAGCATCAGAACTCAGTTTTTCAAGATTATAACTACTATATTCTGCCATAACTTCAATACGGGCATCGTTATACCTGATAGTCTGTCTCAATCTATCATCTACTATTTGTATTGTTGTTGGTTTTTCGTTTCCAATGTGCCCTTTAATATTTTCTATAGCAAGTTGATAATCCCCCACTGTATAAATAGTTTCTCCTATAAGTTGAGAGTCTCCATTTTTATGAGGAATAACGGTTTTTCCCTGTTCCTTAGTAAAAGTCCAAATCTTAAGTTCTCCTACTATATTTTTTAGTAACAGCAGGTAGTGTTCCTGCGTAGTATTCACAGGATTGTAGCCATTTATTAACGTTGCGAACGCTTCTTCATTCCAATAAAAATGATTCGCATTTTCTTCGTCTTTATAATCCCCTTGTGGGACAATTGAAGGGATCAGCGGAATCAACATATTTATTGTTGCTTCAGTCACACCAAGCTTCTGCATGGCCAATCTGGCTATGTATCTTAAATAAACCACAGCCCTCTTAGCGCTTAAATCCGCATCATCTCCCAGGTAATCGGCATCTACCGCACTATTTGACGGCTGAACATTTATAGTGGGGAAAATTTTATCCAACCTCATCTCGGAAAAATCAGGCAGAGCCCACTCTTGTTCCAGAACATTAGCCACACTAGCTAGCCAAGCAGATATCATCGCAGGAGTAATATCAGGACCCCAAAGATACGAATTGTCTTCAAGCCTTGGTGGTAAACCCAACTGTAATTTTTTATCGTATATATTTACTGCTTCATACCGATAGTTGCTACCAGGCACTTGTACAGGTTCATCTGTTGTGCCTTCCGGCCGCGTCGCATACTCCAGCGGAGCAGTGTTTTCCGGCACAGTGACATCATTATTAGCGGCAAAAACTCCTTTGAAATTAGGAATATCCTCACCCAAAGTTTCCAAGCTCATTTCGTATTCGAGCCGGCCGCCCGACGCATAAGAAATATTGATCTTCCGTCTCTCTGCTTCAGCCCCGGAAAGGCCAAGATTGGGCTTACCCGTATTCGCAATTTCTTCAACGTAAGCGCTTTGGTTTGACGCGCGTATCTCTTTTAGAAAAGGAAAAGTATCTGTCAGCCAGTCAAAAGTCAACGGCATAGAAACCAAATCTTTGCGATTATTTTCCGTGTCTACGATTTGGCGCGCTCCGGTCGGCGGCGTCTGCATTTCATACAATTTACTCAAAGCGACCAGCAGCGTCCCTAAAACTTTATGGCCATGAACCGAGGCTTCACTGTCATTACTAATTTTCGGATCGCCATTCTGTATTTCGTTATAAATCTCCTCCACCAGAGCTTTGACCGCCGCATCTTGAGAGCTGGCAAAAATTTCTGCCAGCGTGCCGGCATCGATTTCATTATTCTCAATTCTTAAACACAAATCCTTGCGCAACAAATTTTTATTCGTCTCAAACTCTCCAGGATTAATATAAGCGTCCACATTAGTGAAAGTTTTAGCTTCGCCGTTAGCCAGTTGCGACCTTGTCGAATTATTCGGCACCTGCCATAGTCTAATGCTATTGTCAAATCCGCTCACATTTTCTGTATATAAATGTCTAGCCACAATATTTTACCCTTTCATAACTTTCTATATATCTATCGTAACTACTTTCAAAGTGTTGCAAATTTTTTGCTGCCCTTTCTCTTTAGCTTTCGATCTCGTCTTTCTCCTATTAATTTATCGCAACTTACTTTAAATCGTTGCATCGATTATTTTTGTTGCATTTTCTATAGATATCGGAGGCAATGCCCTAAAAACTTGCATCACCTAAAAGGATATAATTTTTAATCTTGCCGGAAAAAACATACACCGGCATAACCGACCGATAGCCACTTCATAGCGCTAGTATTTAGTAATACTTTACACATCGATTCTAATCGATTCTTCTTTGGAGTGTCAAGGAGTCGTAGATGCGTTGAGCGAACAAATCCTACTATTATGGTACGACTGGGCGCGGTTTTCTATGCGCACCCAGGAGTACCTGCCACAGGGTGGCAGGTATATTTTTTGAAAAAACTGGGTATACATCTGTCAACAAAGTTATAGAGGGAGTAAGCTCATGAAAACGAAAAAATATATACTAGGAATTATTTTGGCGGCGCTGATCTTAGGCGGCTGCGGCACTACAGTCGGAGACTCGCTAGGCGATTCGCCAGTCGAACCACCGAAAGAAGTCACCGGTTATCCCGTATCCACGTTGCTGAGTCACGAGGAAAACACTGCCAAAAGCGTTGTAAAGATAATCGGCAACGTCAACTGTGTGGAGCCGCTGGCTCTGGTCGTAGTGTCTGAATTAAATGGACAAGAACTAGGCCGTGCGCAAGCAGATGCCGGTGGCAGCTTTATAGTAAAGATTGTTGATACAGCGGAAAACCGTATTGTGGTAAGAGCACAAGGTCTAGATAAAGCCTTGAGTTATCCCACATATTACAGCATAAAGTGGCCGTTCTAAGTCAAGCTAGTCTTCGTAATCAATAGTCCAACCGTCCTCGTCTTCGACGACAGTCGCGTCATTATTAAGCGGAGCAGCTGGCGGGACAGGTGTCGTTTTCGGCACGGCTGGAGATTCTTCCGCGCGCAGCT
>JAIRZV010000098.1 GCA_031267055.1 Candidatus Margulisiibacteriota bacterium
CCTTTGGATCTATTGGTCGCTCTGTCGATAATAACTTTCGCCGAAACCACTGTTCCGGCCGCGCTAAAACCTGCCTTTAGCGAGTCGTCGGTGGTGGCATACGCCAGACCGCCTATGTATAATTTTTTTTCTGCCATTTCTTTCTCCTTTTAACTTAAAAATTTCTCACGAGCTATAAACGCTTAACTCTTAACTTACAGATTCAAATGTAAGGGAATAAAAGCAAAGCAACTCATGCGCACTTAATATCATAGCACACCTTTATTTTTTGGCAAGAGCCGCCCTAAAAATCCTGCAACAAGCGGCGCGCGCTTACGATAAATTTATATAAGGGAAAGGGCTTGGAGCAGGTTATGTTAAAACTATTGGCCTTATTATTTATTTTGCCGGCTCTGGCCGGGGCTTCAATTTCCCGTCTGTACATCGGCGAAAACGAAGGACAGCCTATGGCCGGTGTGGACACGCGCATTAATTTCGGGCCGTTTTTTGTGGGTGGAGACATTAAGACTGTGATCCGTCAGACTGTAGTCAATAGAGACAATAAAGTTGTCGGTTTCTTGCCGGACCGCACCGATTACAAAACTTCCGCCGGCATCGAATACGGCAATTTTGAGCTGGAATACGCGCACACCTGTTATCACCGCGTGATCTCCAACAGCGACTTGGCCTTTTACGAAAACAATGTCAATCCGGGTGACACGGACACGCTCGCCGTTAAGGTGACGTTTTGATAAAAACTATCCGGTGATCAGGCTGCCTGTATTGACCGAAGGATTTTCCTCAGAAAAAAAACGTTTTTCGCGGGGTGGCGATTGTGCGGCCTGCTCCACAAAAACCTGCTGTTTGATGTGTTCGAGATAATCCGGCACATTCTTGATGCCATCATAAGAAAACAAAATCACGCCGCGCAAATATTTATAATTCATTTCTCTGTGCGCGCGGCGTAAAAATTCCACATCGGACACTATCGCGTCAGCCGAGCGCCGCCAAGCGCCCAGGCCGATAAAAACCGGAATACTGTGCTCATCGGCCAATTCCGCGGCGCGGACAATTTGTTTTTGTACTACTCTGGTGTCGCGGTCGTAAATCATCGGCGCCACCGCGTCAATATACCCGCCGCGCATCCAGGCCGCCCAGTCTTGAAAATTATTTTTGGCTGCGCTGTCCGGATCCGGCAGCACTGCCGCGGTCAAAATAACCTTTGGCGCGGCTATGGTCAGCTCATAAAAAAGACCGCGCACCAAGCTATTAATCGACTCGCGCCGCCAATCGTCCCAGCGCATAATTTTTTGCTGATACTCCTCCGCGCCGAACAAACGCAGCGCGACTTTTTTGTTTTGATAGAGCGCCAGTGGATCAACACCGTACAGCCGCTCAAAAGTCTGCCGCGAATATTCGGTAAACCCAGCGCCGGCGCCCGGGTAACGCACATAATCAAGATGTACGCCGTCGACCGCGTAATTGCGCGCCACTTCCAAATAAATAGATTTTAAATATTCGCGCACTTCCGGAATAGCCGGATCGAGATATTTATTGCGCTGATCGCCGCGCAGAGTCATGATCCATTCGGGATGTTTATTGACCACATGTTCCGGCGACAGTGGCGGCTCCAGGTCAGACCAAACATACAATGTATTGATCCAGGCGTGTACACTGATTTTATATTTTTGAGCTTCGGCCAAAACCAGAGCCAGTGCGTCATGGTTGACCTGTGTGTCTTTCGGCAGAATTTTGGATTCGTAAAAAGCCGTGCCGCGGCCACAAACCTGCACAAATAAAGTATTGAAATTAGTCTCAGCCGCACGTTTGACCAGCGCCGGAATATTCGGCGTGTCTACCAATTCAAAACGGGTCACCCAGAGGGCGCGGGTTTCAGCCGCGTCAGTTTTGGCGCGGGTTTCAGCGGAAATGGCAACAGCCAGTAACAGACAAAACGTTATAAAAATTTTGCGCATTAAAATTTATTATAACACTTAATCAAATTCCACCGCTTCGTCAGTCGCAGGCGCGGTTCTGGCGCGCTGTAAAGCCTTGATTTTCAGATCGACTTTATCCGCATTGGCCAGTGATTTCAACTCCGTGTATTGATCTTTTATCCGCTCCAAAGCATGCGCATTGTCCGAGACCAGAGCTTCGGCCAGCTGCAATTCTTTGATCGCCTGCACGTTTTTATTTTGTTTGGCGTACAGTCCGGCCTGATAAAAATGAATATACGGGATTTTCAAGCCCGGATTTAGTTTTTGGATCAAGAATGCGCGGTCATACTCGGCCTGCGCTTCAGTGTATTTCTGCTGCAGCTCGTAAATTTCCGCGGTAAAAAGATAAGAAATAGGCGACTGCGGATTTTGCGCGCCGATCTGCCGGTAAAGATTCAAGGCTTTGTCCAGTTCGCCCTGCATTCTAAAATCATAAGCCTGAAACGGCGGATAAAAAATTTCCGTTTTGTATTCGGTCTGCAGTCTATTGTAAAAACGCTGCAGCGCGATTTGCTGTTTTTGATTGAGCAGTTGCTGCTGTAATTCTTTTTCATCCACGTCGAGCGGTATTTCCTGCTGGTCGATTTCCTCGGTCTGCACGATATGATAGCCAAACTGCGTTTTGAACGGCTTGCTGATTTGATCTTTTTCCAGATTAAATGCCACGTCCTCAAATTCCGGCACCATCATATTCACGCCAAACCAGCCCAGCTCACCGCCGCGCACAGCGCTGCCGGTGTCATCGGAATATTCCTGCGCCAGCTCCGCAAAATTTCCGCTGGACATCAGTTGATCGTAAACCTCGGCGGCCAGATCGCGCGCGAGTTTCTCGCGCTCCGGATCGGTTTTGTCCGTCCAGCCCGGGCGGTTAAAAGAAATCAAAATGTGCCGCGCGCGGACTCTTTTGTATTGATTTTGCACGTCCTTGTCGGACACGACCACCGAGCGTTTAATGCTGTCGTCGATTTTGGCCAGTGTCAACTGCTGACGAATATCCTGCTTCAAGTCTTTCAGTTTGAGGCCGTTCGCTTCCAGCAATTTATTTAAATCGTCCTTGTTTTGGAGCTGATAAGCATTTTTCAATGCGTCGATCTGTTGGTCGATCTCGCCGCGGCTGACTTTGATTTTCAAGCGTTTGGCGTAATCCAATCTCTTACCGGCGTCGAGAGTCTGCATCAGCGCCGCGTAACCGACATACGCATCAACCATGGGATCGATCATATCGCTCTGTCCGGCGCTGCGAAAACTAGCGATGCCGCCATTGTACATGCGCAGGAAAAATCTCGCGTCGATATCCTGACCGTTGATAGTCGCCAGCGTATTGGCATTGCGCGCTTGCTGCGGAGCATTTACATTCGCGCCGCGCCGCCGGCCGGTGCAGCTCACCACGCCGATCGACAGCACAAATGCCAGCACCAAAATCCAAATTATTTTATCTGCGTATTTTCGCATAAAATTCAGCATAGAAACTCCTGTTTGGTTAAAGTGATTTAAGTATACACTATTTTAGTTTTTCGTTTAAGAATTATTCCGGTACTTATACATCTAACGCACTCAAAATAACTTGTTGATTCCTAGTAAATAAAAAAGTTGCAACGATTTTCTACCGTTTACGATATATAGTCAGTGAGGCATATTTTTTGGAGAATATTATGTATCTATTAACTAAACATATATCCATTACTTGGAAAAACTGGAAAGAAGTTTCCGAAAATGACATACAAGCAGCTTTACAGCGAATAAGACGAGAATGCGATTTTTCTACTAGTGTTCGTGATAGGCATTTAGCAAAGCTTATAAATGAAGGCAAAATATCTCTTAATCTGCATATTCATCCGACAACGGAAAAAAGACTGGGAGTTAAGTTTTTAAGAAATCAAAAGGATTCCATAACTAGATTACCGATATTACTAGATGTAAATGATTATAAGATTTCCTCTTTTTTGGAGCTTCTATATATTACGAAAAAATATGCGGTTAATCTTCCTGTTAATAGTTTACCGCAAGATATTGAAGACATATTAAGGACAATAAAATACTCCGGACTCGAAAAAGAAAAATATAGCGATTGTTTGAGTTTCATTAACGATAAAATACCTAAAATAGTTCTTACTCGATCTTTGTTGGTGCGAGAAGAAAGGAACTTTGATGTTTATGAGATAATGGATGGGTTTCATGGTGGACGGAGGAAGTTTTTAGACACTTATGGATATATTATGATTGACAGCAATATTTTTACTTATAATGATGATGGACTTACGCTAAAAGAAAGAATATTGTTGAGTAAAATATCCTTTGCAGAAACATTGGTTCATGAGATAGCCCATAACCAAATAGATCTTTTCAGAAAAAATATTTGTATTCGGATAGAGCAAACAGAAAGTGAATGCTATGCGCTTCTTATGAGCGCACACATATTAAAAACAATGTATCACGTAATTGGAGATTATCCAAAAGTACAAGCTTGGATTAAGAAAGAAATTGTTGATATTTTAAAATACATTAAATCTATTAAATTAAAAGATATTAATGGATTAAGCCATATTGATAAATTAAGACATTTAGAATGTATTAATAAATATATTAATAAATTAAAATATACTAAATTTAGTAATATAAGTTTTTATGATCTTACAGTTTTTGATTTGAGCGTAAACAGCTATAGAGAATTATATTATGATTTTAATCTTAATTTTGACGAAATAGAAGAAAGTTTTCTGGAAAAGTATATATTTAATGATCGATAATTTATTACTCCGCCTTCAAAGAGCGCGACACCGACACATAACCGCCCAGCCAGCCCAGAAAAACTCCGGCGGCCAGCAAAAGTAAAAAGGCCAGATTGACTTCAGCGGTTTTTAAATTTACCGGCACGAACGGCATGATCCTCTCCATTTGCAAAATAGCCGCGCCATAACCGGCTTTTAAACTCCCAATAGCCGCCAGCGAACCGAGCAGACCGATCAGCATGCCTTCGACAATGAACGGATACTTGATAAAACTGCGCGACGCGCCGACCAGCGACATGATATTGATCTCGTTTTCGCGCGCGACGACGGTCAGGCGTATGGTATTGACCACGATCATCAGCGTCGAAGCGATCAGCACCAAGATCACGATCGCGCCGCCGGTGGTCAGCACTTTGATCAGCAGAGCCAGACGTTCGGCCAGCTCGCCGCCGTAACTCACATCTTCTATATTGTCCAATGCGCGCAATTTGTTGGCGACCAGATTGATATAAGACAAATCGCGCACTTCCACTTTGAAAGAATTAGGCAGCGGATTGTCTTCCAAAAAATCGTCCAGCTGCAAATTGGCGTGCGTTTCTTTGAATTGTTTCCAGGCGGTTTCTTTGGGAATGAACTGCGCTTTTTTCACGCCGGTCAGACCGGAAATCGTCATATTTAGCAAATCCAAATCGTTGTTGCTGGCGGCCGGCCCGGCGTAAGCCATGATGTCCAGTCGTGAATTTAGCGCGCCGAGCAAATTGTAAAAATTAAAAAAGACCAGCAAAAAAATCCCGAGAACGAACATCGCCAGCGCGATAGTGCTCGCCGCCAGCAAGGACATCAGGCCGCCGCGTGTGATGCTCTGCCAGGCCTCGCGGCTAAAATAACCCCAGCGTCTAAGCATCGGTATATTTTCCCAGCATATTGTCCTCCACGATGCGTCCGGCGGACATTTTGATCACGCGTTTGCGCATCGTGTCCACCACATTGCGGTCATGCGTGGCCACCACGACGGTCGTTTTGCGCTGCTCATTGATCAAATCCAGCAGCCGCATAATTTCCCACGAAGTGTCCGGATCGAGATTGCCGGTCGGCTCGTCAGCCAGCAAAATACGCGGATTGTTGACCAGCGCGCGAGCAATGCTGACTTTTTGCTGTTCACCGCCGGACAGCTCGGCCGGCTTGCAGTCTTTTTTGCGCAAAAGCCCGACTAGATCCAGCACCTGCGGCACTTGTTTTTTGATTTTTTCCAGCGGTTTGTCCAGCACTTCCATAACATAGGCCACATTTTCGTAAACAGTTTTGTATTTCAATAATTTGTAATCCTGAAAAATCACGCCGATGCGCTGGCGCAAAACCGGAATCTGCCAGCGGCGCAGATTGGGCACCGAGAGATCGTCGACCAA
Source organism: Candidatus Margulisiibacteriota bacterium (assembly GCA_031267055.1). Lineage (GTDB taxonomy): Bacteria > Margulisbacteria > Termititenacia > Termititenacales > Termititenacaceae > Termititenax. The sequence continues at coordinate 6,112 of JAIRZV010000098.1, forward strand.
AACATCGCC
>JAIRZV010000102.1 GCA_031267055.1 Candidatus Margulisiibacteriota bacterium
TCAGCTCCGGCCTCTTCCACCGCCCGCGCGATAGACGCTATGTCCGTCACATTGGGCGAGAGCTTGACGATCAGCGGTTTATCGCAAAAACGTTTGACCGCGCGCACCAGTCCGGCGGCAGTGACCGGATCGGTGCCGTAAGCCATGCCGCCGGATTTAACATTGGGACAAGAAATGTTTAACTCTATGGCCGCGACAGCTTTTTGGCCGCGCAGTTTTTGAATGACCGCCGCATAATCTTCCGGCGTCGAACCGCTGACATTGACGATGACCGCGGTGTCCAGTTTGGCCAGGCGCGGCAAATGCTCGGTGATAAGATAATCCACGCCGTTATTTTGCAGGCCGACAGCGTTGAGCAAGCCGGACGGTGTCTCGGCCAGACGCGGCGCCGGATTGCCTTGCCGCGGTTCCAGTGTCGTACCTTTGACCACGAGGCCGCCGAGTTTTTCGACGTCGAGAAAATCCGCAAACTCTTCGCCGTGGCCGTAAGTTCCCGACGCGGTCAGCACCGGATTTTTGAGCTTCAGACCAGCGATATTTACGCGCAGATCTACCATGTCAGCTCCTCCGCGGCAAAAACCGGCCCTGTCGTACAAACGCAAACATGGCCGGCCTGACTGGTATTTGTCACGCAGCCCAGACAGGCGCCGACACCGCAGGCCATCACGGACTCCAATGAAACCTGCAATTCAAATTTTTTCTCCTGCGCCAGTTTATACAGACTTTTTAGCATAGGCTCCGGACCGCAGGCGTAAACCACATGCTCGATGGACAAATCTTTTAATTCCGCAGTAACCAAACCTTGAATGCCCAGACTACCGTCCTCAGTCGTGATCCGCACCTCGGCATACCGCGCAAAAATTTCCTGACGCACAATATCGTTTTTCGTCCGGCCGCCCAAGATCACCGTCGGTTTGTTTTTTAATTGTCTGGCCAGCAGCAGCAAAGGCGCGCTGCCGCAGCCTCCGCCGACCAGCACAGCTTTTTTATTCGACGGCCGGAAACCCTGTCCCAGCGGATACAGCAAGGAGATTTTGTCACCGATTTTTAGTCCCGCCAGACCACGCGTGCCGGAGCCAGCAATTTTTATTAAAAAACTTAAAACCGAGCCGTCAGCATCATGCACTGAAAAAGGCCGCCGCAAAAACACATCCGGCGCGGTCAGCATAGCAAATTGTCCGGCGGACACTTCGGCGTTTTCGCCAACATCCACGGCCAGCAGCAAATAGGCAGGATTGAGCAATTCTGCGGAAACGACCACGGCGGAAACCAATTTTTTCATCGCTTCATTATATAACAAAATCTATGCAACAGCGCTCCGCTGCTTACGATATAATTGTAGGGTGTGATGATGCAAACCAAACAGATAGCCATGCCGCTGGATCTGGAGTTGGAAATGAATTTTCCAAAAGCCGCTTGCCTATTGGATCCACCGCTGGCTGAAAAATTGAAACACCTCGACGCCAAATTGGTACGGGCAACCGATGTGGTTTTCTCAAACATTTTTAAGAATGCATCGATTTATTGGTCGTTCTGGGATCTGTATAACGCTATAGATGAAATCTCCAGTCATCTTTGGCTTATCAGCAAGAACAATCCGGTTTTCTCTAACACCGCGCCGGAAATAATCGAAAAGAACCATGATATTTACTTGCGGGCCAAGGAAAATGCTCAGCGGCTCGAAAATCTTACATGGGAGATTCCCCACGCTAACACTATAGAAGCTATCAATGAGCTGCTCAAGGAGAAATTTACCGACCAGCCACAAAAAAAATTTATTCAAGACATAAAAATCATCCACGCCTGGATCAAACATTTGTTAAAACTTGCCGCGGATACCGAGCAAACAAAAAATTAAAAATCAAGCTATAATCCCGCCATGAGTTGGCGGTTAAAACTCGCGGTATTTTTAATGCTGATCTCTGTGCTGGCCTGGCCGGCTCTGGCTGTCTCGCCATTGTTGCCCCTGAACGAGAAAGGCAAGGCGGTTTTCGCCGTTAGCGCGTTTCTTTTTGGGCAGATCACCTGGAATGCCGGATTGATCATCGGCGGTGTGGAAGCCGTGGCCAAGCGCAAGGAAATCCTGGCGTGGCTTAAAAAGATTTTTAAGAAATAGCGGAATTATAATGTCGCCTGCGGCGACACCCCACCACCGCTAACGCGGAGCCTCCCCTTAATCAAGGGGAGGCTGTCTGCTCGCGTAAGCGGCAGACTGGTGGGGTGTCTTGTATCAGACATACTTGCTATACCGGAATATTCTCATATAGAATACATTTGAGCAGTAAGGAAGGAACAGTTATGTCTCCGCTGCTTGGTTTTTCGTTTTGTCCCGATTTTTCTTTTTTACGTCTGCAAGCTCTGCTCAAAAAATATCCTCTGGAAAATACTTGGTCAAATTTTACAGCGCGGGATTTGCAGGAACTCGGCCTGAAGCCGGCGCGCGTTACCGAGATTTTGCAGCTGCGGGACACGCTGAATTTGGCTAAATATCAGGAACGTTTGCATCGTCAAAATATTTTTGTTATAGATTATTATCAGGCGGAATATCCGGCACTGCTCAAAGAAATTTACGATCCGCCGCTCGTGCTTTACAAAAAAGGCGCGCTCAATCTGGCGGACTGCCGCGGAACGGCCGTGGTGGGCACGCGACAGCCTGACGTTTACGGTTTGAAAAGCACGACGGAAATCGTCCGCGCGCTGTCCGGCCAAACCATAGTCAGCGGTCTGGCGCTGGGCATAGACACGGCGGCGCATCAGGCGGCGCTGGAAACAGACTCGCCGACGATCGCGGTGCTCGGCACACCTGTGAATAAATGTTTCCCTGCCGGTAATTACAAACTTTACGAGCGGCTCTGCGCCGAACACGCCGTGCTGTCCGAGTATCCGCCAGACGCGCCTTACGCCAAATGGAGTTTTCCGCGACGCAATCGAATAATCACCGGCCTGAGCCGCGCGACCATAGTCATCGAGGGACAGCTCACCAGCGGCGCGCTGATCTCCGGCAAGATCGCTCTGGAACAAAATCGCGAAGTTTACGCGCTACCCGGCCAGCTCGGCAATCCGCTTGCCGCAGGGACGAACTGGCTGATCGCGCAGGGCGCCAAACCGATTTACGATCTGGAAATATTGCGGAGAGATATTTGCGGCGAGCAGTTGCCGCTCGATTTTCCCAAACCAACTTACACTCTAACCGCCGACGAAACCAAAATCTACGAGCGTCTGCCGACAGACGGCACGCTTGCTCTGGACACTTTGCTGGAAAATTTCGATCTGGCTTTTTTGAGCAAAACTTTGCTACAAATGGAAATAAAAGGCATGATCAGCATTTTGCCCGGAAAACAAATCATGCGCATATAAGCGCCAAATTTTATTCATAAATAAAAAGCCCCGCCCCGAACGGAGCGAGGCGTTAAAAAGAGAATTACTTGTTGACCAAGTCCTTAAACTCTTTGCCGACGACGAAACGCACAATTTTGCGCGCGGCAATCTTGATCTCCTTGCCGGTTTGCGGATTGCGTCCGGTGCGGGCTTTGCGGGCAGCTCTTTTCCAAGTGCCGAACCCAACCAACTGCACAGGCTTGCCGGCCTTGACCGATTTCTTGATCGCGTCCAGCAAAGCGTCGAGCGCATCTTTGGCCTTGGTTTTCGGCAACTCAGCGGCTTTGGCGATCACGTCGATTAATTCTTGTTTATTCATTTTGAAACTCACCTCCCCTACGGTTCCTAACTGTAAAAACATTATACGCAAACGCTTTTTGAGAAGTCAATCAAAACGCGGCCGCGCGCGAAATAATTTTGCTTGACAAAAAATAAAAATGCTAAAATCTTTTTTATGCACATGCTTCTCTATGGTCCGGCTGGCTGTGGCAAAACAACGCGGCTCTGCGCGGAGTACGTCGCTTTGAAAAAAGCAAATCCGCTACGCCGCGATGTTTATTTTCTCGTGCCGACAGAAGAGCACGCGGAGCGGATCAAAGATTTGATTTTAGAAAAACTCGCCGGCAGTTGTCTGGTCGCCGCTAATATCCAAACTCTCGACAGTTTTATTTATCAAGGCGATCATATTTCCGAGCTAAAAAAACAACTGCTACTGCAAAAAGTCTGTGCCAATCTGGATCTGCGCAAATATTTCAAGCCGGAATCCAGCAATGTCTTGCCGACCAGTCCGGATTTTTTTGCGGCGTTGTCCGGGCTGATCAGTGAGCTAAAAACTTACCGCGTGTTCGGGGGAAATTTTTTGGACAGGCTGCCCAATCAAGACAAAAAAGCCGAGCTGGAAAAAATCTTTGCCGCGTATCAAGCGGAGCTAAGCGTGCAAAAACTGCTGGACAAGGAAGATTCCGCCCAAAATTTCCAGCCGCCGGATCGCAACGCTATTATTTTTATCGACGGCTTTACAGAATTTACGCCGTTGCAATTTGAAGTCATTCAGCGGCTCAGCACGGATGAGCGGCGGCTCGTCGTCACTCTGCCGCTCGGCACGCCGGACAATAAATTATTTATGCCGGCGCAAAAAACCGCGGCCAAATTTAAAGCGCTGGGTTTTCAAACCGCCGCGCTGGAAAAATCCTGGCGCAGTCCGGATAAAATCTTGCAGGCGCTGGCTTTGCACTGGGGCGAAAAACTTCCGTCCGCCAAAAACACAGCCAATCTGCCGGAGTGTCTCAGCGTTAAAATTTTAGCGGCCGGTAATCGCTTGCAGGAAATCGAAGCGATCGCCCGTGAAATTTTGGCGCAAAAAAAAGAAGCGCAGGCTAAACAGACGCCATTTCACTGGTCGGACATAGCTTTGATTTTCCGACGCATCGGTAATTATCAATTTCTCGTCAACGAAGTTTTTCAGCGTTACGGCATTCCGGTGGAAATCCACGAAGGCATCAATCTGCGCAATCAATTTATTGAGTGGCTGCTGTCTCTGCGCGATGTGCTGGCCGGAGAACAAGGCGAAAATTCTGACGCCAGTGTGGACAGCGAAACTTTGCTGGCGCTGCTCAAATCCGCTTACGCCAGATACGATCGGCAGCCACTCGATCCGGAAGCGGTGACCGCGTTGGAAATCGCTTTGTCTTTTCAGCCGACAGTCAAAGAAATTCTCGCGGTCTGCGATCAGCGGTTGGCTAATTATTTGTCAAAAATTTTTGCGTTGTCCGCCAGACTGCACACCGCGCAAAATTTCGGCCAGATAAAAGAAACTCTGGAAGAGTTTTACAAATTTAACGCCTGCCGCGCCGCGCTGGAAGCCGACCTTAAAATCCCGGAACTCGAAATTGGCGTCACGCATGTCAACCGCGCTTACAGTAGGCTGCTGGAAATACTCGACGAACTGCAGGAAATACAACCGTCCTGGCTCACGGCTGACGAGCTCTGGCCGAGACTGCTGTATTCTTTGCAAGAGCTGACGGCCGCGCGCAAACGCAACGGCGAGCAAGTGCAGGTCTACGACGCGCCAAGCGCCCGGCAAAAAGATTACAAAATAGTTTTTTTGGCCGACTT
>JAIRZV010000108.1 GCA_031267055.1 Candidatus Margulisiibacteriota bacterium
CCCTCTGCTCTATCTGCCTTTTGGCTTCCTTCATTACAGAGAGTATATAATTTTTTTCAAACGATTTCTAGATAGCTGGAAAGTCTCGGCGGCGATGTCCGCGCGCTGGCTGTCCGGCAATCCGGCTTTTTGCAACGCGGCCAAAAGATTTTTTATTTCCGGAGGTATTTCCGCGCTGTCCGCCGGATTGCAGCCGGCCAGTACGAGGACAAATTCTCCTTTGAGAGTTTTTAATTTGGCCAGAATTTCCACCGCGGTGCCGCGTAAAAATTCTTGATATTTTTTGGTCAATTCGCGTGCGACGAAACACCGCCGGTCAGGAAAAATTTTGGCAATGTCCCGCAGAGTTTCGCTGATGCGGTGCGGCGCTTCATAAAAAATCAGCGTGCGGTTTTCTTTTTGCAATCCCCGTAGCGTGTTTTGCCGGGCGGACGGCTTGGCCGGCAAAAAACCTTCAAAAGCAAAACGATTGGTCGGCAGACCCGAAGCGGCCAGCGCGGTGATCAACGCGGTCGGTCCGGGGATCACCTCGACGGCGAGACCGGCTTCCTGCGCGGCGGCGACAAGATGATAACCCGGATCGGAGATCAACGGCATACCGGCTTCCGAGATCAGCGCGACAGTTTGTCCGGCCTGGAGTATGGCCAGAATTTGCGGAGTTCTTTCCAGCTCATTGTGGTCATAAAAAGAAATTATTTTTTTAGCGACGCCGTGTTTTTGCAAAAGCCGCGCGGCGGTGCGCGTGTCTTCCGCGGCGATCAAGTCGGCCTCGCGGAGATTTTGCAGGACACGCGGCGAGATATCGTCAGGATTGCCGATAGACAGACCGCAGACAACGAGCGTCATCGTTTATCTGCCGGAACGACCGAGTTTTTCCTCTTCGTATTTTTTCTTGGAAGTGATAATGTCCATGTTGACATTGCCTTTGTACACCGCGCCTTCATCGACAATGAGCCGGTCGCCGGTCACATCGCCGTACACACGGCCAGTGCCGGTGATCTCCAGGCCGTTGATCGCTTCGACCGTGCCTTTGAGTTCGCCGGAAACGATCACGCGTTTGCCGTAAACATTGGCGCTGACCACCGAGCCTTCGCCGATGTAAATATCGCCCTGCGAATTTATCGTGCCGTCAAAATTGCCCTCGATACGCATGGATTCCTGCGTGTCCAGAATACCTTTGAAACTCGTGTCCGGTCCCAGAATTGTGTAAATGCCGCCGATATCTCTTCTTCTTTTGCCCATAATTTCTTTGCGTATCCTACATTTTTTTGCGATTTACTGCAACAGTCTGGCCGACCGAATATTAAGATTTAAAAAATTTTCCGGATTGAGCGTGCGGTTGCGGTATTCCACCTGATAATGCACATGCGGCCCGGTGGAAATGCCGGTGCTGCCAGCCTGCGCGATGATTTGACCTTTTTTAATGCGGTCGCCGCGCTTGACCAGATTGCGCTGATTGTGTCCGTAAATCGTGCGGTAACCGTTCTGATGATCGATGATCACCACATTGCCGAAGCCGTTGTCCCAGCCGGAATAAGTCACATAGCCGTCAGCGGTGGATTTGACCGGACAACCGGTCCAGATCGGAATGTCCGCGCCAGCGTGAAATTCTGTCTTGCCGCTAAAAGGATGAATGCGAAAACCATAGCGCGACCAAGTGGTACCCGGCACCGGACTTTCCGACGGAATATTATTAAACTGCGAGACCAGCGCCGAACCGATGTCGCGGAACATGGCCAGCTCCAGTTTTTTGGCGGCGATTTGCTCGCTCAAGCCAGCGATGTTTTGGGAAATGACCTGCGGCAAATCATTGATTAAAGTGTCGCCGGGTTTTGGCTTGCGGATCGGCGCTTTTTTTAAGCCCAGCAGTTCGCGCAATTCCTGATCGCGTTCTTCCAGCTCGTGGATGCCGGTTTCCAGCTCTTTGGTTTTGTTGTAAAAAGTTTTGATCTGCACGGCCTGCGTGCGGTTTTCCGCCTGCAAAGCGTAATAATGCAGCAATCGTCCGGCGATATATGACGAATACAGGAAAAACACGATAATTAACGCGATTATTAGTCCAAAAAATACGCCCAGCGTAACCGCCAGCCAGCGCGGCAAATTGAGCCGAAAAACCTCTCGCATGGAATTATGCGGCAGTATCATAAAGGTAATGAATTTCCGGCGCTCGCCTAAATCGCGCTGATGTACCATAAAACTCCTTGAACTCATAATTATATTACAAAGCAAATATTAAAACAATGTTTTATGCTTATATATCGTAATTTTGGGGTGAAAAGTTGCAAGAATTTTGGCGTTACTCGTAGCGCAGGGCTTCTATAGTATTTAAGCTGGCCGCCTGACGCGCCGGCATGATGCCAAAAAGCAAACCGACGCCGATGGAAAAACCGGAAGACAGCAGTATCGAGGCCGGCGAAACATAAGTCGCCCAGCTCAAAATTTTGGCGATCGCCAAAGCCGAAGCGCAGCCGAGAATAATGCCGAGCAATCCGCCACAGCTTGTCAGCACGACTGATTCGATGAGAAATTGTGCCAGAATGTCGTTTTGTCCGGCGCCGATAGCCTTGCGCAGGCCGATCTCGCGCGTGCGCTCGGTCACGGACACGAGCATGATATTCATGATGCCGATGCCGCCGACGACCAGCGCGATAGCCGCCACTGTGCCGAGGAGTATGCTCAATGTCGCGGAAGTGGCTTTAATGGCTTCCTGCATTTCGGACATATCCCAGATGTCGATAGCCGCCTCGTCAGCTTCGGTCAGGTCGGTGGTCTTGCGCAAAGTTTGTTTGATAGCGATCTTGGCGCCAGCGATATTTTCCGCGGTGTCGATTTCCGCCTCGATATTGTCGAGATATTTTTTACCCATAGCGCGGTACATCGCGGTCGTGAGTGGGATCAAAACCATGTCGTTGCCGTTGCGGGAAAAACCGCGGTCAGGCATGACGCCGATAACCGTAAAATTTTGTTTATTGAGCTTCATAGTTTTGCCGAGCGGACTTTCCTCGGCGAAAAGTTTTTCCACGATAGCCGAGCCGATGACTGCCACACGCTGTCTTTCCTGCATTTCCGTCTGGCCGAAAAACCGCCCCAACGTCGGCGCGGAATTATGCATACCGGCATAAGCCGGCGACACGCCGTACACGGTCGTGTTCCAGTTGGCGTTTTCATTGGCGACCTGCGCCCGTCCCGTGACCTGGCCGGAAATTCTGGCGACATGCGGCACGGCGCGCAGTTCGTTGAGATTGGCGAGAGTCAGGCGGCTGTACGCCGCCGCGCCGAGACTGACGCCGGTGGTGCGCTGCGAACCCTGCCGGATAGTCAGGAGATTGGAGCCGAGCGAAGTAAGATTGGCCTCGATAGACCTCGACGCTCCGCTGCCGACGGCCAGCATGGCGATCACTGCCGCCACACCGATCAAAATACCGAGCATGGAGAGCAACGTGCGCAGTTTATTGGCCGTGATCGACCGCCAGGCCTGCCGCAAATGGTCAAATAATTCCGCGCCGGCCTTTTTGTGCTCGACAAAATTCAGCGTGTCCAGATTTTCCGCGGCGGCTTTTTCAGTTTTTCGCTCGTCGCTGACAATACGGCCATCGCGCATCATGATTATCCGCTCAGCCTGCGCGGCGATTTCTTTTTCGTGCGTAACCATGACAATAGTCATGCCGTTTTGATTCAGGTCTTTCAGGATTTTCAAAACCTCTTCTTCGCTTTTAGTGTCGAGATTGCCGGTCGGCTCGTCGGCAAAAAGGATCACCGGATCGTTCATTAGAGCGCGCGCGATCGCCACGCGCTGCCTTTCGCCGCCGGACATTTCGTTGGGATTGTGCGCCGCGCGCTCGGCCAGCCCCACGCTGGCCAGTTTTTCCAGACCCAGTTTTTTGTTTTTGCTCTGTCCGGCGTAGATCAGCGGCACAGTGACATTGTCCA
>JAIRZV010000146.1 GCA_031267055.1 Candidatus Margulisiibacteriota bacterium
ATGCCCGGGAACAAAAATCTTTTACCCACGCGCGGATCGGAGCCCAGCCCCTGCCGCACCATATCAATATCGGCGCCAACCAGCTCGCAAAGATTGGCCAGATCATTCATAAAAGAAATGCGCGTGGCCAGCATAGCGTTGGCGGCGTATTTGGTCATCTCGGCGGAACGTGTGGACATGCGGATAATCGGCGCACCGGTCCGCACAAACGGCGCGTAAAGAGTTTCCATGACCTTGAACGCTCTGTCGCTGTCCGTGCCGATCACGATGCGGTCCGGTTTTAAAAAATCCTCGATCGCCGCGCCTTCTTTGAGAAATTCCGGATTGGACACCACGTCAAATTCCTGCTTGGTTTCCGCGGCGATTACTTTTTTTACCTTGTCCGCGGTGCCGACCGGCACTGTGGATTTGTCCACGACCACTTTGTAGCCATTGAGATTTTCGCCGATAGTTTTGGCCGCGGCCAGCACGTATTGCAGATCGGCCGAGCCGTCCTCGCCGGGCGGCGTGCCCACCGAGATAAAACAAATATCCGCGCTCTGCACGGCAGCTTGAATATCAGTAGAAAAAGACAATCTTTTTTTCTCGACATTTTTTTTGACCAGCGTTTCCAACCCGGGTTCGTAGATCGGGATCTGGCCGGCCAGCAGCGCGTCGATTTTTGTTTTGTTGGTGTCCACGCAGACCACAGTGTTGCCGGTTTCCGCAAAACAAGTCCCATCGACGAGCCCGACATAGCCGGTACCTATTACGCAAAGTTTCATAGGATAGTATGATACAACAAGCATGAATAGGATAAAAGACATTCGACAAACCGACATTTTGATCGTCGGCGCCGGCATCGCCGGGCTTTCAGCCGCGATCGAAGCGGTCAAGGGCGGGCGCGTCGTACTGGCGCACAAAGGCTCGCCGAATATTAGCAGCACGCAGTTGGCGCAGGGCGGCATCGCCGTGGTCATGGACAAAACCGACCGGCCGGCGTTGCACTGCCGCGACACACTGTACGCCGGAGCCGGGCTTTGCAGCAAAAAAGCCGTACGGATTTTGGTCAATGAAGGTATGGCGCGCGTCAAGGAAATGCTGGAAATGGGCGTATTCTTTGACCGCGACGACAGCGGATTGCTGCTCGGCCAAGAAGCCGCACATTCGCGGCGGCGCATCTTGCACGCCGGCGACTCCACCGGCGCGGAAATCGAGCGCGGACTGTGGCAATATTTGCAAAAAAATAATCAGGGCAATTTGACAATTTACTCCCCGGCGCAATGTTTACAATTATTAATCGAGCGTGGCCGCTGCCATGGCGGGATTTTTTTACAAGACGGCCAGCAATTCGCCGTGCTGGCACGCCAGACAATTTTGGCGACCGGTGGCTATGTACAGATCTTTAAATACAATACTAATCTCTCCGGCTTGAGCGGCGACGGCATCGCGCTGGCTTACCGCGCCGGCGCAAAAATCCGCGATATGGAATTTGTGCAATTTCACCCGACTTCGCTTTATGACCTGCGTCCACATGAAAGCCAGTTTTTGATTTCCGAAGCAGTGCGCGGCGAGGGAGCCGTGCTGCGCAATGTCCTGCGTCGCCGTTTCATGCCTGACTATCACCCCAGCGCCGAGCTGGCGCCGCGCGATGTGGTGACCCGCGCTATCGTCGCTGAAATGCGGAAAACTAATTCCGACCACGTGCTGCTGGATTTTACGACATCGGCTATAAACATTCCGGCGCGTTTTCCGTCGATTTACCGGCAATGCCAAGATCTGCGCATCAATGTCGCCAAAGACCTCGTGCCTGTCGTGCCGGCGGCGCATTATTCTATGGGCGGTATCGCCACGGATATTCACGGCCGGACAAATATCCGCGGACTGCTGGCCTGTGGTGAATGCGCGTCGACCGGCGTGCATGGCGCCAATCGCCTGGCCAGCAACTCGCTGCTGGAAGGTCTGGTTTTTGGCCGGCGCGCGGCCGCGGCGGCGCTGAAAGACCGCACCGGCGAAAAAGCTTTCGCCGGAAATATTGATGGTGTCAAAATAAACAACTCCGCCAATATTCGCGCGGCCATTCAAGAAATTATGTGGAAATACGCCGGCATTATCCGCGCTAAGGCCGGACTGACCAAAGCCCGGGAAAAACTACAGAAGCTCCCCGACAGTTCGCCGGAAGAAAATAATTTGCTGCTCTGCGCCAAACTCTGCGTGCGCGGAGCCCTGCGGCGGAGAGAAAGCCGCGGCGCGCATTACCGGACGGATTATCCGCGGCGCAAATGGCTGGGCAGAAGTAATCTACAAAACATAATGCGTTCCACGTCCCGCGCCGACAACTTTTAAAAATCCTTTGGCCGCTAAATTTTGCAAAAGCCGTGTCGCGGTATCCTGCGAAACTTTGCAGATTTTTTCCACTTTGCCGGAAGTCAAATTGCCCTGAAATCCAGCAAAAAGCAAATTGATTATCTGGCGTTGTTTTTCATCGGGTATGGCCACGGAATTTTTTTGCCAAAAAGCGGCTTTGCGCAGGACACCGGCTGTTAAGTTTTCCGAATTTTCAATAGCCCGTCCCAGAGAGGCAAAAAACCAGATCAGCCACTCCGTAATATCGTTCGCGCCGGTCGTGGTTTTTTCCAAAATCCGATAATACTCTTTTTTTTCTTTTTGGATCTGCGCGGACAGAGAATAAAAACGCAGGCTGGTGTTTTCGGCGCGCGCCAGCAGCATATCGCTGATCGCGCGGGTCAGTCTGCCGTTGCCGTCATCAAAAGGATGAATTATCACAAACCACAAATGACTGATCGCCGCTTTGAGCAAATCATTTTCATTATCGTGCGCGTTCAGCCAGCGCAAAAAATCCTTCATTAATTTCGGCACTTGCCGCGGCTCTGGCGCTTCATAATAAACCACGTCGTGATTATTTTTCGTCGACACAATTTGCATACCCTCTCGGCGAAAATCGGCGACTTTGATTTTACGCAGTCCGCTATAGCCGGTCGGGAAAAGCGCGGCGTGCCAGCCAAACAGCCGCTGATTATCCAGTTTTTTGGCATAATTACGCGTGGCGTCAAGCAATACTGAAACCACGCCATCTATATGGCGCGAAGCTATAGTCTTGCCAGCAAAATTCAGATTTAACTGTCTGGCCAATGACAAGCGCACTTGTTCGGAATTTAAAATTTCCCCTTCTATCTCGCTGGATTTGGTAATCTCTTCCGCCAATGCGTTGAACATGGCTTCTTGTTGCAAGCCAAAACCAAACTGCTGCATTTTGCCCAAAAGCCGCCCCTGCTGTCCGGCAAGCCTGGTCAAGTTTGCCAGAATTAACCTGGCGTCCCAGACAAAATTTGTCCAATTTGGCCGTTCATAAATATATTTTGCCATTACCAAAATCTCCGCAATTTATGCGGAGATTATAACACGAATCTCCGCAAAGCCAATCTTGCCATGCGGACGTCAACTGTTTAAGCGTAAAATTCAGACTACTTTCATAATATAAATTACATCATAATATGCCGGAAGCACTTCAAATGCCTGTCCTTTACCGGCGTTAGAAATACTGCCGGATAAATCATGTTTATGCGTGTTATTCTCCACAAAAGGTCGGGTTTTATTATTATCATAATTATAATAATCAGCCGTACCATAACCACTCATATCTGAGCCAGCCACAAAATTAGCTCTACCGAGGCCATCAGAATAGCTGGAATTATCCCAAGTGCCACTATATAAAGAATGATTATGCGTGGCATTATCTACGCCTAAAGTATGCTGATGGTTATGTTCGGGCAACTCATCGACAGATAAGGTTTTCTGCCCACCGCCAGTACCGCCCGCCGGATAGCTCGCGCCGCGCAAAAATCTGCCGATCAGATTGGGCGTGAGGTTGCCATCGCCGTCGCATACTTTCCATATACTTTTAAAAGTTTCGTTTTTAGCATCCCAAGCGTTTTTGTGGAAAGCCAGTATCGTGCCTTTCGGGAAAAAGCTCAGCATGCTCAATGAATTCAGCAAATTTAACTGCTCGTCGGTCAATTTGTCCTGTTTTTTATAGACCTGCGCTTCGGTGGCAAATTTCGTGCCGTCATTGTCGGCGTCGGTCGTTTTGGTCTTACCTAATATCGGTTCGGCTGCCGTGTCCGCCTTGCCAAAAACTTTCACGCCGGTTATCGTTTCCGCGCCGGCTTTGTGCACTATATCGTTGCTTGTCCCGTTTAAAATATCACAAACCGCTTTTTCTGTGGGTATTTTGTCGTCGCTGGCCTTAGTCGTGTCAGTCTCCAGAGTTGCGGTTTTAGTCAGCGTACCGAGAGTTCCGGCTGCCGTTGTTTTGGTTAAAATATCATTAGCCGTGCCGGCGCCGATCTTATCCTGTTTAGCATCAAGATTTTTCCCGACCAGTTTCGAGGACGGATAATAGCTGTCGCTGGAACTGCTGGTCAAAGTTCCCACGGCATCTGCTGAATTCACTTGCTTGTTGGCGACTTTTTCCTTGGTATTCAGCGCGGCGGTCATCGTTGCCGCTGAGAGTGAAGCGCCCTGCGCAATCCCGCTGTAAGTGTCATTGTAATTGCCTGCGTTTGCCATAAAAATACCCCCTGTTTTTATTTACTGACAATAGGCCAACAAATATCAGTGTCTTTTTGTCACCTGTAATAATTATAACAAACAGTTAAGTATTGTCAATACGCATACAAAAAGAGGTGTTAAATGGATAACAAGATTTCGGACAGTGACTTGAAAAAATTATTCAGCGAAAAATTGGTAATGCTCAGAAAAGAAAGCGGGCAAACCATGGAAGCCACTGCAGATGGGTTGGACTTGGATAAAAGCGAGTATTTCCGTTTTCTCAAAGGCCAGCGTTTGCCGCATCTACTCACGTTGCTACGCCTCAGCAAAAAATACGGCGTCACTCTGGACTGGTGGTTTAACAGCCTGAATGACCCACCCGGCACAAGACAGACATTTAAGCAGAGAAGTTTCGAGTTGCAGGGCTTGAGCCTGCTCAAAAAAGTCGAGCCGCCACTGCACCGGGCGGTACTGGCGGCGCTCAAGGCTTTTGTGCAAAATGTTTGATTCTGCCCTCAAGCAGCCATTAGCAAAATAGCCGAGAATATTCTAAAATATATTCCTGGGTTGCGGCCTCATCGTCTAATGGTCAGGACGCGAGATTCTCAATCTCGCAATAGGGGTTCGATTCCCCTTGAGGCTGCCAAGCGTGGTTTTCTATACGCGCGCAGGCGTGCCGGCCGCAGGAGCGGACGGCCTGCCAAAATATCTGCAACGATTTTGCGCCGCTGGCGATAAAATGATAAATTTCAACAAAGGAGATTTTTATGTTCATTGCCAGAAAAAATATCGCCGCCAGATTTTTTGGTTTCCCGAGAAGAATATTCAACGACTTGCGCGGGATTATTCACACTGAGAAAATGAAATATTGCGAGTACCTGAGTCTGCGGGTCGAGAAAGCCCGGCTGATTAGAGCAATCAAAGACTCGGAACGACACTACGCTGACGGTGTGCCTGATTTTGAGAGAGTTGTTGGCGCGCTGGAATGGATCGTCAATAAAAACACTGCGGAAGCATTGCTGGCCGCCGAACTTCTGCGGGATATTGCCAGATACGAAATGCAATTCAGAACAAGAGGCGAAAATCCTACTGATTTTATGCTCAACTTTTACCGAAAAGAAATAATAAAAAGAATCCTTGACGAGGGAGCTTTCGCGGAAGAGAAGATAAATCGATTGCTGAAGTAATCTAACTCACTTTCATCACATATATGACCGCGTAATATTTCGGCACTATGGCAACGGGCGTCTGTGGATCTCCTCCGCCGCCGGTGACATTGCCGGCAGGTGTCATAGAAAATTTTATTGTCGCCCCACCGTTTTCTGCTTCGTCATTCCTCTGTGAAGCAACATTTTTTGTCCATGCTGTCTCCGCAAAAACTCCATCTCCAGTTATAACAGTTTGCCAGCCTCTAGCAATACCATAGATATTTCCAGTGACATTACTTCCACTAAACGTATGCGTATGACCCGGCAAATTAGCGGCCGCAAGAGTTACACTGTCACTACCCGCCTCAGCCCCACCCTCAGCCATACCGCGCAGGAATAAATTACGCAGATTAGGCGTGGTGCCCTGGCCGTCGCAGACTTTCCATTTATCCCTGAATGTAGCACTGGCACTACTGTAATAATAAGTGCTTCTCATCGCTATTATAGTCCCCGCCGGCAAAAGAATATCCATTAACGTAGATGTCGCCCACGCCGTCACCGCTCCAATCGTCGGATACTTGGTCTCATCATTCTGGTTAGCGGCCTCAATCGACGTGGCTTTATTGCTAGTATTTTCTTTTCCGCTAAGGCCGAGCGCGGCAAGCGCGGTCGCCACTGCTTTTTCCGTAGGTATTTTGTCATCGCTGGCGCTAGCCGTACTGGTTTCCATAGCTGTGGCGGCTCTGGTCAGCTCGCCAAATGTTCCCGCCGTCCCGGAATAAGCCACGATATTTTTGGCTGTGCCGGCGGGGATTTTATCTTGCTTGTCACTTCTCAATGTGCCGAGGTTTTTCCCGACCAGTTTTGAGGTCGGATAATAGCTGTCGCTGGAGCTACTGGTCAAAGTCCCCGCGGCATCCGTTGAATCCATTTGTTTATTGGCGACTTTTTCTTTGGTATGCAGAGCGTTGCGCACACCTTCAGCCGAAAGGCTTTTGCCGGTATCGATATTGTAGCTTGCTCCTTTAAAATCCGTGTCCGTTGTATCGGTATAATTGTCTGCGTTTGTCATAAACATACCCCCTTATTATCTTTATACCAAACAGATAAAAGATTTTTTACGCTGTTTGACATTCATTTATATTTTAACAGATAAGTTAAAGTTGTCAATCGGCGTAAGAAAGGAATCTGCCAAATGGATAAAGGGCTTACAAATACGGAATTAAAGAAATTTTTAAGTAAAAAACTGGAGGGGCTCCGCAAACACAGCGGTCAAACTATCGAAGCCACTGCCGATAGTTTGGATATGGCAGTGAGCGAGTATTTCCGCTTTCTCAAAGGTCAGCGACTGCCGCATTTGCTGACGTTGTTGCGCCTCAGCAAAAAATACGGTGTCACGCTTGACTGGTGGTTTAACGAATTGGACGCTCTACCCGGAAACAAAGTGGCGTTCCGGCAAAAAACTTTTGAACTGCGGGTTTTGAGTCTGCTCAAAAAATTTCCACCTCCGGCGCAAAACGCCGCGCTGGATGTTTTGGCCGCGCTCGCCAAAAATCTGCTCAATACCAGTCTTCCAGCGCCCAGATCACGCCAGGGCGCATATACATAGACGAGACAAATTTATCGCGGGCGTCCCAGCCTTCCGGTGTGCGGAATAACATGCCTTTTTTGTAAAGCAGGCCGTTGACGCGCCGCAACAGTTTTTCCGCCTTTTTCTTCTGGCCGCGCAGGAGCAGATGTCCGGCAAAAGCGTAATTCACACCGGTCCAGGCGTCATTGCCCTGCGCAATTCTCACCGGCTGGCCTTTGGCGGTGCGGCCGTTGACCAAGCCGTACCGTCCGTTCTCCACGCCAAGAAAATTGCTGTGGTAAATATATTTCAACGCGGCGTCTATTTGCTCCGGCTCCAGCACACTCGGCAAATGCATCTGCTCCAAAAACCATTGCCCGGCCAGCTGCGCCGCCATAACATCATCGGAAAACTCATCAAAATTAAAATAGCGTCCGTTCCAGAGTTTGCGATTTAAGGAATCTTTGGCTTTTTTAAGCAGCAACCGCCATTTTTGAGCCTGCTCTTTTTCGCCGAGTATTTCCGCGATCTGCACGCCAGCCTGCAAAGACGCCAGACGCAAAATGCCGCAGTACGCGGAAGCGCCTCGCATCAGCCAGTTGTCAAAAGTCTGGTCGGGAAAATTCTCGTTTTCCGGCAGGCCATCGTTGTCCGCGTCAAATGCGGAGAGATACTCGATCGCTTTGAGCAGCCCCGGCCAACATTCCGCCAAAAACTCATGATCTTTTTTGCCGTGATAATAATAAGCGCGGTAAATCTGCAGGACGTATTTGGAATTTAGATCTTTCCAGCGATTGGCGTTCTGCCAGGTGTAGGCGTTGATTTTTTCCCAGGGCGTTTCGAGCGGCGAGCCAAGATCGTGCGGCAAAGCG
>JAIRZV010000039.1 GCA_031267055.1 Candidatus Margulisiibacteriota bacterium
CTGTGCGTCTGGCGCAGGCTGACGATTTTGTCGTGCTGGCTGGCAAAGGTCATGAAACCTATCAAGTGCTCGGCCGGAAAAAACAGCATTTCGATGACCGCGAAGAAGCTAAAAAGGCGTTAAAAAAATGCCGGCCAAAATAGTCAGATTTCCTACCAAAGTCGTGCAGATCGGCTCGGTAAAGATCGGCGGCAAAAATCCGATCGCCGTGCAGTCGATGACCAATACGTTCACCACCGATGTCCAAGCAACTCTGCGGCAGATCAAAGCCTGTGCGGACGCGGGTTGCAACATCATTCGCGTAACAGTGCCTGACCAGAAAGCGCTGGAAGCGTTTGCCAAAATAAAAAAACTCTCGCCCCTGCCGGTCGTGGCGGATATTCATTTTGATCACCGTATGGCCATCGGCGCGATCGAAGCCGGCGCGGACAAAATCCGGATCAATCCGGGCAATTTGCAAGGCGCGGCCAAATTAAAAGAAATCATTACCGCGGCCAAAAAACGGCATATTCCTATCCGCATCGGCGTCAACTCCGGCTCGGCCAAAAAAGATCTGGTGCGGTTGGCCGTGGAGTACTGTGAGTTTTTTGAAGCGCAGAAATTTCGGAATATTGTGCTTTCGCTCAAGTCCTCCTCGGTCCTTAATTCGCTCGACGCTTACATACGCATGGCGCAAAAACGCAATTATCCTCTGCATGTCGGTATCACCGAAGCCGGCACGGAATATTCCGGCGCCTTAAAATCCGCGGTTGGTCTTGGCGCACTGTTGACCCGTGGACTGGGCGACACAATCCGTGTTTCGCTGACCGCCGATCCGGTCAAGGAAGTGACCGCCGCGCGTCACATACTCAAATCTCTGGGGTTGCTCGCTTGCCCTGAAGTCATTTCCTGCCCGACCTGCGGCCGCACGCAGATCGACATTATCTGGCTGGCCAATCAAGTCGAGCAAAGACTGCAAAAATTGCGCAAAAATATCACCGTCGCCGTGATGGGCTGTATCGTCAACGGCCCGGGCGAGGCGTCGCACGCGGATTACGGCATTGCCGGCGGCAAAGGACAGGGCGTTATTTTCGCCAAAGGGCAGAGATTAAAGACAGTGCCGGAGAAAGACTTAATTTCTGAACTTTTTAAGCTGATCGACCGGTAAACTATTTAACCTGACAAAACTGAACTAAATATTTTTGGTGCAAATTGTTCAACAAATTACAGGCGTCATGATTGTAGTGCGCCAGCAGATTGGCTGAGGCAGAGGACAATGCGGTGACTGGTTTCAGCAATTCGTAGACTTCCAGCCCAAAAATTCCGGCAAATTTCAGCATAGTGGTCGGCGAGGCCCATTTTTTACCCAATTCCAGTTCACTGAGAAAATTTATGGAGATATTCACTTTTTCGGCTAACTCGGCCTGCGACCAATTGTAACGGCTACGGCATATTTTGATGTTTTGACCCAAAATCTTGAATAAATCCTGCTCTTTCATAATACACCTCATTAATGTATTTTTATTATGCTGTCTGCTTGACAAACCCGCCAACCGCTGTTAGAATGATTAAAATCAAGCTATTCAATCGATATAGATCAAGTGTATGAAGGGGGAATTTTTATGGCAAACGCAAGCAATTATACGGATACAACCGACATAGATTTCAAAGGGGAAAATTACAATATCGATACCGGCAAAAGCCTGTCGGCTGAAGGTATGCGCAACGCTTTACATACTAAAGAAAACGTGACCAATAAAACAGATGTCATAGACAGCAACAACAGCTCAAACGCCGCACAGTATCCGTCAGTTAAAGCGGTTTATGATCTCACGGTGCATAAAGACGGCACGCAAACAATAACCGGTGTTAAGACTTTTGGCACAGTAGACGCGGCGGCTGAACCCGTGCTGGGCGTGGCTAAAACGACAGACGCTACTGATAGCGGCACAAAATTCGCTACTGAAGCGCAGGTGTATAAAAAACAGGACAAAGTGACCGTTGTTCAACAGAGCGCGCTGGACAGCGGTATTACCGCCAGCAAAGTGTCCGCTTATGACAGTTATTTTGCGAATTTAAGTTTTTTCCCGAGAGGCACAATACTGACTTTCAACAAAGACGCCTGGGATGCTAAAGACGAGATTTTTAAAAGTATCTGGAAAGTATGCGATGGCACAAACAACACACCCAATCTAATTGACAAATTTCTGCGTGGCGCAGAGTATCCGGCTAACAGAACAGGGGGTGCGGACAGCCAGAGTATAACACTGACAACATCCAACTTGCCGGCGCACAATCATACTATGCAGGATGCCGGAAACCACACCCACTATCCGCAACCATTTGATGGCAGAATGAATTTTGATGCTTGTGGCGGCGGTAGTGGCGCTCCCCAGGGCATAGGTTATGGAGATAATATGTATGCTGGGTATACAACAACTTTAACCTTAAGCGAGGCTGGCAGTCATGCGCATACTATAAATAATTCCGGTGGCGGTACGGCTTTTACCGTAAACACCGTGCCAGCCCATTATACGGTGATTTATATAATGAAAATCAGCTGATCGACTGCGTTTCAGCTCGTTTCGACTACGCTCTGTGCAAGTTGCTCGACGACCTGCCGAAAAATTTTCGTTCCAAAATACAACACAAAAAATCACTGCATTTTTTCTACTCTAAGCTCGATTTATTTATATAAGGAAGAAATAAGTGTGTTACTGCTGGCTATGGAAGGAGCGGGTTATGTATAGAAAAATCATAAATTACCTCCTATCAGAAGATGAAATAGTGTTTGAAAAAGATTCCGCAGGCAATATTACTGAAAAAACTAAAACAGGTTTTATAAATAGTGTTTACACCGGTTTATTAGGGGACATTTCTTATCTACAGAATGGTGAAAAATACATCCAAGAAATTAAAGAAAAAGATCTTGCTAAAATAAAAACCGCAGAAGATATTCGGCTGGAAATATTAGATAGAACCACCAAATTGTCTTTAGGGTTAATTTCTCCCCTGTTAAAAAAACATGGCCTAACCGGCAAGGAAATGCTAATCAGTCGGCACGCTTTACGCAAAGCGCTGGGCAACGCAGGTAAAGGGTCGCACAATCACAAAATAAGCAAAGCTAATATATATAGAATAGCCAGTCTGCTTAATAATCCGCTGGCCATATTGCGCGAGCCTATAAGCAAGGCCGAGCAAGCGCTTTACCCCGGCTCCGATTTTTATCCTGATAGATTTTTGCTGGTCTTAAACGCCTTGGACGAAGACTACAAGCAAGTGGTGGTTCCAGTTAGATTACCCAATGAAACTTCGGAATACGCTTTTATTCCTACCACATATGGTTATGAATGCTCAACCTTGTTAAACTTGGCCCAAAGAAACGAAGCTCTTGTTTATCCTCAAGATAATTTTCCACCTAATATGTTTTTACAAGACCTTGCCACGAAACGCGCCATAGGCAACATGGCACATGGTTTTGGTTCCACAGAACATGAAAATATTACGGCTCAATTGTTGCTTACAGAACAAGAAAAACAAGAAATTCGGGATATATTAAATCAAAGGTTAAGTGAAACTCAAAAGTTAGAGGATCTAGCGGAGGAATATAGTTTAACTTTCGTGGAACGCCACGGCAATCGCGGCGTATATGCAATTCACCAGCCTCTCGGGAAAAAGGATGTCACGGTTTTTTTTATCTGGAAATTCACCAACATTATAAACGGACAGGGCAGTGTGATCAAAAACAATACCAAAAAAATCTGGTGTGCGTTTACACTTGAAACCATTGCCAGCGTAGAGAACGAGATTAAGAATTTTTTGTCCCGCAATTAACTGGCAGCTCTATAATTTTGCAACTTTTTGCGCAAACTTACGATATTCTTTCACCATGCACCATAAATTAATTAATTTTACCGAACGAGCTAATCCGTTTAATTTTAGCTTTAGTGAACAGCAGATAAAAACCATTGCTTCTGAGCCATCTGGTTTTCACACTATAGACTTTGGGTCAGGAATCGTATCTGACCTGCCGATTGTTGGCCGTGCCAGCGTAAAAACAGTGCAATTCGATAATTTTAACAATCCTTGGCGCGTCTGGTTTGCCAATCCCGCGCAGGTATTTTTACAAAACAACAGCCGGCCTCTGAATTTATCGGTCGATTCTATGGGATATATAACATCCGCCGGAGTTTTCTCTTTGTTTTTAACTAGTCCTGTGGAAATCAGCGCTCAAGAAAACAAAATAAACGCCAGCATTATTGATATAAATCCCGACGGTCGTTTGCGCGCCGGCATAACCGCGGACATCAAAACTTTTTTCGTGAATACCCTTGGCAATGTGCCGGTTAAATTTGTAAATCTCTCAACGGACAGCGGACTTCTTACTATTACGCCGACGGCCAAAATTCCCTTTTCCGTTCCTTTTTTGAACAACATCCTTTATGCTGACGCGCTCAGACTTAAAGCAGATAACGCAACCATAGCGGCTTATTTATTTGGCGGCATTCTACAAATGCCGATCCTGGTCAAAACTGCGCCGCGGAATTCTTATCCGTTCTACCTGCCAGTAACGGAGATTTCTCCTATTTCAGAAACAAACAATTATCATTTGGATTTGGCGATTCCTGTAACTCTTGATCTTAACAACGCGCAACAATTCTGCGTCCAGCAATTAACGATTAACAGTCAAGGCAACCTCATTTCTCTGCCCTAATTTTCCTGTATAATTCTTTGGTGAAAAAAAATGATGTCTGTTTTATGCGCCGCGCTTTTACGCTGGCGGAGCGCGGCCGCGGTTTTGTCTCGCCCAATCCGCTGGTCGGCGCGGTCATTGTGGAAAACGGCAAAATTTTGGCTGAAGGCTGGCACGAAAAATACGGCGGACATCATGCCGAGCGCGCGGCCATACTTAAACTTGCCGGAAAAAGACCGGTCAAAAACTGCGCGCGCGGCGCGACTATTTATGTAAATCTCGAACCCTGCGCGCATCATGGTCAAACCCCGCCTTGCACGGACATCATCATCGAGGCCGGAATAAAAAAAGTCGTCTTTGCCATCCGTGACCCCAATCCCCAAGTCCGCAAGCTTGATCCCGCGCGTATCTTAAAAAAAGCCGGTCTGGAAGTGGTTTGTCCGGTTTTGGAGCCAGAAGCGCGCGAACTGAACAAAGTTTTTTTCAAAAATCAGACGCAGGGTCTGCCGTATATCACGCTCAAATCCGCCGTCACGCTGGACGGCAAAATCGCCGACGCGCGCGGCCGGAGCAAATGGCTCACCGGAGTGGAGGCGCGCGCGGAAGTGCAAAAGCTACGGCTGACACATGACGCCGTGCTGGTCGGCAAAAACACCGTATTGCAAGACAATCCGCGCTTAAATATCCGCCTGCCCGGAATTAAGAAAGAAAATTACAAAATCGTTCTCGGCGCGCGCGGACAATTCCCCTCCAGCACGAAATTATTAAAAGACCCTAAAGCCATTTTCACTGCGGAAAGAGATTTAAAAAAATTGCTGGCCGAGCTTTATCAAAAATATCAAATTTGTTCCGTCTTGGTCGAGGGTGGCGCGACGGTCAATACGTCTTTTTTGCAAAGTGGTCTGGTAGATGAATGGCAATTATTTATCGCGCCGAAAATCTTGGGCGGTGGCGCGTTGCCGGTGGTTGGCGATCTCGGTATCAATAAACTATCAGAATTTTATCAGGCTAAAATTCATTCTGTGCAGAAAATTGGCGGGGATGTTTTATTGTCCTGTCACTTCAATATCCGCCAGCGCCACGGTGGCAAGGCGATCCAGCGCGCTACGCCGACCAAATGGTCTTCCGGCACAAAGCCCCAGTAACGGCTGTCCGAGCTGTGCGGACGATTATCGCCCAGCACAAAATAATGACCTTCCGGCACTTTAATTGGTCCGTAATAACTATTGTCATTATTCCAGGTGAATTTATCCTGATCCGGCAAATATTCGCCGTTGATCAGCACGCGGCCGTTGCGCAACTCCACCACATC
>JAIRZV010000105.1 GCA_031267055.1 Candidatus Margulisiibacteriota bacterium
GCCGAGTGGGTGGAAACGGCTCTCGAGCATAAACGCTTGGCGGATTTTGTTTACACGGCACGGATCTAATTCTGATTTTCTTTGCGGGCGTACGTGTTAAAATCGCGTATGCCCGAAACTTATCACATCATCACTTTCGGCTGTCAGATGAATAAAAATGACAGCGAATATTTGTCCGGTATGCTGGAATTCAACGGCTGTCAGCTGGCAGACACTCCCGAAGCCGCCAATATTTTGGTCTTGAACACCTGCGCGGTGCGCGACAAAGCCGAGCGGCGTGTGTACGGTCAGCTCGAAAATTTTAATTATCTGCGCAAGACAAAAAATCTCGACCAAAAAATTTTTCTGGCTGGTTGTATGTCGGCTTGCGGTAAAGCAGAAATAAAAAAACGCGCGCCGTTCCTCGACGGATTTCTGGAGATCGAAGAAGCCCGCCGCTATCCGCCGCGCCGCGCGGATTCGCCGGAAGCGTGGGTGACGATCATGCAAGGCTGCGACAATTACTGCGCTTACTGCATCGTGCCGTACGCGCGCGGACGCGAGCGCAGCCGCGGCGCCGCGGAAATACTCGCGGAAATACAGCAAATCGATTTTAATAAACGCGAAGTTTTATTTTTACTGGGGCAAAATGTCAATTCTTACGCCGGAGAATTTCAGGGACAAAAAATTTCTTTTCCGCAATTGCTAGAATTAGTGTTGCAAAAGTGTATCACTATACCAAAGTTGGCTTTCTTGACTTCACACCCCAAAGACATGAGCGATGAACTTATTTCCGTCATCGCACACAAGGCAAAAATCGACCGCGAAATTCATTTGCCGGTGCAGCACGGCAACAACCGTGTTTTGCAATTGATGAATAGAGGCTACACGATCGAGCATTATCTAACACTGCTTGAAAAAATCCGCGCGCGCATTCCGTCGGCCAAAATCTCCACGGATATTATTGTCGGCTTTCCGGGTGAGACAGACGCGGAATTTCAGGACACTTATGAATTGGTGCGGACGGCCGGATTTTCCCGCGTGAACACCGCCGGATTTTCCGCGCGCGCCGACACCGCTGCCGCTAAAATGCCGCCGCTGGAACAAAAGCTGATAAATGAACGCCTGAATAAATTAAATTCGTGCATAAATTCTTTAAAACAAGTAAATAAGTAGTCCTTTTCCCTGCATAAATAGTGCGCAAATTCGTGCATAAACTGTAAAGTTATACATGTTGTTCACGTGTTTTCCACAAAGCAAGAGTTAAAAAAGCAATGCTTAACGCTTGATTGGGTAAAATGCCGGTATTTTTGTGGATATGTGGTTGATAGTTGGAATAACTTTGTTTTAAGGTAGTTGCTTGAATATTTAAAAGCAGACCGCTAAAATAAGCGAGTGTTAAAAATTAAGCGTTTTGACCTGCATCCTTACCGGCCGACTGTGGACGAAGCGCTCGTGCTGGTGGAGCAGGCCTTGGTTTCGGCCAGACGGCGCGGGTACAAAGCAGTAAAAATAATTCACGGCTGCGGAAAGATCCGCGCAGAATTGCCGGAGTTTTTACACGGGCGGTATAAATTTTGCGCCGGCGATAAATTTGAGCTTTTTGCCGCGGAAGGCCGGGCAATCCTGGCGGTCTGTCCCGAACTGGCCAAAGACCGCGATTTTAATAAATACAATGCGGGGATTACGGTGGTAATGCTATAATCTGCCAATGCGCATGAGTACAGCAAAATTTTTTCTGCCGGTGTTTTTATTACTGGCTTGTCCGCTATTTGGCGGATTGGATAAAGCGGAAGATGCTCTGCCGAAAGTATATGAACATCATCCGGAGGATCAATTGTCGCTTGGTTTTTGGGAAACCTATAGCTGGGCTGACAAATATTATAAAGCAGGTATATCTTTAAATTCTTCTTTGAAAATAACAAAAGATAGACCAAAATTACATGCCGCGCTGGCTTTTCTTGGATTAGAAGAAGTTTTGGTGGCTGCGGTATATGAAGAGGGAGGAAACCAACCTCATTATTTACACGACGCGTCGGTAAGATGCGGCACCTCGCCGGAAGCCTACAGCGCGCTGCTTTCCGGCAACGCGGATATTATTTTTTGCTTTGAGCCTTCTGACGCGCAGTTAAAACAGGCGCGCGAACTGGGGGTTTCCTACAAGCTCACGCCGCTGGGCAAAGATGCGTTTGTTTTTTTCGTGAATAAGCAAAATCCGGTGCGTAATTTAAGCTCAAAACAAATACAGGATATTTATTCCGGTAAAATAACAAATTGGCGATTGGTTGGCGGAAGAGATGCGGCTATTCGCGCGTTTCAAAGACCAAAAAATTCCGGCAGCCAGACGATATTGGAAAAAGTGATGAACGGTATTCCTTTAATAACGCCGCCGACGGAAAATTATCATGTTTCTATGTGGGATATAATCGAAGCGGCCGCAAATTACCGCAATGCCGAAAACGCTCTCGGTTATTCTTTTTTATATTATGCCAGCGCAATGGTGCGCAACGAACAAATAAAGCTGTTGTCTTTTGACGGCATCGCGCCAACCCGAGAAAACATCCAAAACGAGACATATCCGTTTACGGAAACTTTTTATGCAATTACTATAGAAGGACGAGAAACAGAAAACACGAAAAAATTGCTACAATGGTTGTCTTCGGCAGAAGGGCAAAAACTTGTCGAATTGTCCGGCTATACTTCATATAAACCGGCAGAGTAATTATTTCCCCACACAAAAATTGGCGAAGATCTGCTCGATGATCTCGTCGGACACTGCGTCGCCGGTGATCTCGCCGAGGACAGCCACGATTTCTTTGAGATACGGCGCCAGCACATCCAGATAATCGACGGACTCCAACGCGTCCAGAGTTTTGGCCAGAATTTGCGCCGCGTGGATCAACCGGTCTTTTTGGCGCAGAGAGCTGATGTAAATATTTTTACTAAAATCCACGCGGCGCAAATCGAGTTTTTCCAAAATTTTCGCGGCCAACAAGTCGAGATTTTGGCCAGTTTTGGCAGATATAGGAATAGCATCAGGAATATCCACTTTTTCTGACAAGTCTATTTTATTGGCCACGCGCAAATGCGGCCGGTCGCGGAGATATTCCAAAATTTCCTGATCTTCCGCCGCCGCGCCGGAAGCCGCGTCAAATACGGCCAGCACGAGATCGGCCGTTTGCAAATGCGCGCGGCTGCGCTCCACGCCGAGTTTTTCCACCGCGTCCTGCGTCTCGCGCAGACCGGCTGTGTCGACGAGCGTGACACGCAGGCCGCCGATTTGCGCTTCGGCTTCCAGAGCGTCGCGCGTCGTGCCGGGCACGGCGGTTACGATCGCTTTGTTGTGCTGGAGCAGCGCGTTAAAAAGCGAAGACTTGCCAGTGT